>NC_018012.1:2392500-2692500 GCF_000227745.2 Thiocystis violascens DSM 198
TTTTAAGCCCACCGGCCGAGCGGACAGTGCCGACGCCCTTAGCCCACTTGTGCTGAGCGAAGCCGAAGCATCCCGAGCCGATTGGCGACGTGCCGAGCCGCCCGCGAGGCTTCCCCGAGGAAGCCCGTGGCGAGGCGCCCAACCACGGGTCACGCGCCGTGGTGTGTGAGAAGGAACAACATGAAGAGAATGCTGATCAACGCAACTCAGCCGGAAGAGTTGCGCGTCGCGACCGTCGACGGCCAAATACTGTACAACCTCGACATCGAATCGCCCGGCAGGGAACAGAAAAAATCAAATATTTACAAAGGCATAATCACAAGAGTCGAACCTAGCCTGGAAGCCGCATTCGTCGAATATGGCGCCGACCGCCACGGCTTTCTGCCGCTGAAGGAAATCGCGCGCGCCTATTTCGAGCCGGACACCACCAAGGCCGGCACCCGCGTCAGCATCAAGGACTCGGTCCGCGAGGGCCGCGAGGTCGTGGTGCAGATCGACAAGGAAGAGCGCGGCAGCAAGGGTGCCGCGCTGACCACCTTCATCTCGCTGGCCGGGCGCTATCTGGTGCTGATGCCGAACAATCCGCGCGCTGGCGGCGTCTCGCGGCGCATCGAGGGCCAGGATCGCAACGAGCTGCGCGACGCCATGAGCCAACTCGTGATCCCCGAGGACATGGGCCTGATCGTGCGCACGGCGGGCGTGGGCAAGAATGTCGAGGAACTTCAGTGGGATCTCGACTACCTGCTCCAGCTCTGGAAGGCCATCGAGACCTCGGGCGAGGGACGCAAGGCGCCCTTTCTGATCTATCAGGAAAGCGATGTCATCATCCGCTCGATCCGCGACTATCTGCGCGCGGACATCGGCGAGATTGTGATCGACGACCCGGAGGTCTTCGAGCGGGCCGAGAACTTCATTAGCCAGGTGATGCCGCAGAATCTCAAGAAGCTGCGCCTGTACGAAGACGAAGTGCCGCTGTTCACCCGTTACCAGATCGAGAGTCAGATCGAATCCGCCTTCCAGCGCGAGGTGCGCCTGCCCTCGGGCGGCTCCATCGTCATCGATCACACCGAGGCGCTGACCTCGGTCGACATCAACTCGGCGCGCTCCACCAAGGGCGCGGATATCGAGGAGACCGCGCTCAACACCAATCTGGAAGCCGCCGACGAAATCGCGCGACAACTGCGTCTGCGCGATCTCGGCGGACTCTTCGTCATCGACTTCATCGACATGACCCCGCCCAAGAACCAACGGGCGGTCGAGGACCGGCTGCGCGACGCGCTCAAGCAGGATCGTGCACGGGTCCAGGTCGCGCGCATCTCGCGCTTCGGCCTGCTGGAAATGTCGCGTCAGCGTCTGCGCCCCTCGCTCGGCGAATCCAGCCAGCGGGTGTGTCCGCGCTGCAAGGGTCAGGGCACCATCCGCGGAGTCGAATCGCTGGCGCTGTCGATCCTGCGCATCGTCGAGGAAGAGGCGATGAAGGAGAACACCCAGCGCATCGTCGCCCAACTCCCGGTCAGTGTCGCCACCTTCCTGCTCAACGAGAAACGCCGTGCGATTCTCGACATCGAACATCGCCAAGGCGCCGAGGTGCTGCTGCTTCCCAACGAGCATCTGCAGACCCCGGACTATCGCATCGAGCGCGTGCGCGTCCAGGACACAGCCAAACCGGACGAGCTGCAATCGAGCTACGAGCTGACCGCGCCCCCCGAGCCGAGCGCCGCCCCCCTGTACGCCAAGCTCGACGCGAAACTCGGTCAGCCGGACCGCCGCGAGGAGCCGGCGGTCAAGCTGGTCACCCCCAGCACCCCGGCGCCGCAGCGCGATGCCTCGCGCATGCCGGCACCGGCCGCGACGCGCAAGGAGCCTGAACGCAGCGAACCGGAAAGCCTGCTGAAACGCATTTGGACCGGCCTCTTCGTGCCCCGCGCGCCGGATGCCGAAACGCTGTCTTCACGCGCCGGCAGTCTGGAAGACGCGACCGATACCCATCAGCCGGCCCCGGCCAGACAACAACCGCAGAGCGCGGACCGGGATCCGCAGCCACAACGCCAACGCTCCAGCAGCGCGCATCGCGACGATCGATCAAGCCCCGGCAGATCGCTCCAATCCCGCGAAGACCGCACCCGCGGCGGCCGTTCGCGCAGCGATCAGACACCCGCCGGCGCGGACCAGAGCGATCAGGAAAGGCGCCACCGAGACGACCGGGGGGAGTCGGCAAAAGCGGCGGACGGCGACGAGCAAACCCGTGGCACCCGTGCGGGCGAGCCGCGCTCGCGCCGCGGCGGCACACGCGGACGTCGCGGTCCTGGCGATACGCGCGGCACGGCACCGCGCGCGGAAGACCGGGAGCCCCGTCAGGGCGAGGCTGCTTCCTCGCACGTCAATCCAGCGCCGGTTGAAAAAGACGGAAACGTGCCGTCGGCCACGTCCGCAACCGGCGCCGTCTCCACGTCAGCATCCCAGGATGCGAACGGTCAACGGTGGTGGGAGTCCCCACAGGATGCGTCGGAGGAAGAGACCTGGTCCGAATCCACTCCACAGGCCAATGGCGCTTCGGACGCGCGAGCGGAAACCGTCGACCTGGAGCCAGGCGAACGCGACGCGGGCGAGGAAGAGACCGATGCCGCCTCGGCGGGCACCGCCCGGCCACGCTCCTCGCGGCGTCGGCGTGGCGGACGCAATCGCCGCCGGCCTCAGACCAACCCGGAGGCATCCGCGGGCTCGGAGGCGCATGACCCGACGCAGAGCGATGACCCTGAACGCACCCACGACAGCGCGCCCGAACCCGCTGCGGAGTCGGTTTCGGAGCCGGCCGAGGAGCTTGCTCGCAGCCATCATGAAACCTCGCCCGAGCCAATGACCGCGCCGGACACACCCGTATCCGCGCCGCAACCAACGCCCCAGGCGTCAACGCAGGAGCCGCACACGCCCAGCGCGCAACCGGAACCCGCCGAGACGCAACCATTGCTGCAAGCCATGCTCCCGATACCGGAACCTGTACCGACATCGGAACCCGAACCCATACCGGAGCAGGAACCGGCACGAACTCCGGAGCCCGTCGCTAGTCCGTCCCTCCCGGAGACGACCGATCAAACCGGGAGCGCACCCGCGCCCGCGCACAACCTGCCGAGCGACGCGACCGCGGCGGAACCGCAGGGAATCGATGCTCGCTCAAGTGACGAGGAACCCGCCCCGAGCCAACCCGAGACGCACTCCAGCGATGCGGAACCGGCGCCCAAGCCGATCGTCGTCGCGCAAGAGGAACCGGAGCGGACCGCCAGCGGTTCCTGATCCTGTCATGAAACCGCGTCGCGCCGATCGGCTTTCAAGATCGGCGAGGCGTGAAAAGGCTGCATAACGACGTTTTTCACTCTGGAAGCGGTTTCATGCCAAGACTTTTCCTCGCCAGCACGGCGCGCCTCGTCGCGCTGATCTACCGCAACTATGTCCCCGCCAAGGGCGCGGGACGGCCAAGTCTGCGACGCCAACTCATCATGACGGCGTTCATCCCGCTCTTCGTCCTGGTCCAGGGTATCCACTGGTTGGGTTTTCTGCTCGATGAAATCTTCTTTTCCGGCTACCGGCGGGTCACGATTCGCGAGCCATTGTTCATCCTTGGCGTCCCACGCAGCGGAACGACCCATCTCCATCGCGTCCTGGCCGAGGACGATCAGTTCACCACCTTCTCGACCTGGGAATGTCTGTTCGCGCTCTCGGTCACCGAACGCCGTTTCTGGCTCGAGCTCGGCCGTCTGGACCGGCGCATCGGCCGCCCACTCGGACGTCTGCTCGACGGGCTGGAGAGCCGCGTCTTTAACGCCATTGAGAACGTGCACAGCATGCGGTTAAGGGATCCCGAAGAGGATTACTTCGCCCTGATGCCCGTGCTCGCCTGCTTCATCCTCATCCTGCCCTTTCCCCACTCGGACTTTCTCTGGCGCATCGGCACCTTCGACCGCGACCTGCCGGACGCGGAGCGTCGCCGTCTGATGGACTTCTATCGCCGCTGTCTTCAGAAACACCTCTATGTCCATGGCCCCCATAAACGTCTGCTCTCGAAGAACGCCGCCTTTGCCCCGCTCGCCGGCAATCTCGCCGCCCATTTCCCGGACGCCCGCTTTTTGATCTGTCTGCGCGAACCCGCACAGACGCTACCCTCTCAGCTCAGTTCGATCGAGTCCGGGATCCGGTTTTTCGATGCACGCTCGCTCGTGCCGGATCTGTCCGAGCGCCTTACCCGACAACTGGGTTTCTATTATGCTAATCTCCAACGCGCTTTTCAGGACGCGCCCGACGACCGCTGCGCCTGGGTGACCATGCCGGTCTTGAAGGCCGACCTGACCGAGGCGATCGCACGCATCTACGCGCAACTCGGATTGATGTTCACGGCCGATTTCCAGGCGAAGCTGAGCCGGCAGGGAGCCAAGGCCCGGCACTATCGCAGCAATCACCGCTACAGCGCGGAACGGCTGGGACTCTCGCCGGAGACGATCGATCAGGAGTTGGGCGAGCTTTACCGGACGCTCGCGGCGCGTTCCGTCCAGGTGGTGGGCGTCACGACGCCCCGCTCGGGGCAAGCCCCTGGAGATGACTCCTGGCAGGTATCGACGCCGTCGGCCAATCCGTTATCCGACGATCGCCAACGCACTTCGTCGACCAAGGAGCCCGCGCCTTCATGCTGAATCTGTCCGCCACGGAGCGCCAACTTGAAACCTGCGCGCCAACGGATGCGCGCGACCTGCGGGTTGCCATCGTGTCCGACGCCGCGCCCGAGCGCAACGGCGTCGGCGCCTATTACCGCGATCTCGCCGACCACCTCAAGGCCCGCGGTGCACAGGTCGGCCTGATCGCGCCACGCTATCGCACCGGAACCTGGCATGGCGGATTCCGGCTGCCGCTCCCCGGCGATCCCACGCAAAAGATTCTCGTCCCCTCCTGGTCGCGCGTGAGCCGACGGCTTGACCGCCTGCGCCCCAACGTCATCGTGGTACCGACACCCGGTCCCTATGGCATGCTTGGCATGCATCTGGCCGGACGCCTGGGCGTCAACCTGGTGGTCGGTTTCCACACCCATTTCGAGGCACTGACCGACCTGTTTCAGCATTGGGGACTACGCGCCCGCATCGCCAACGCCTATCTGCGCACCTGCCATCGCCTGCTCTTCCGCCACAGTCGCCTGGTGCTCGCCAATTCCACCGACATGATCGAGATTGCCCGGGAAATCGGCGCACTGCGGATCGGCCTGATGGCCACGCCCATCCCAAAACGCTTCCTCGACCGACCGGTCGTCGACGCCAACCCCAACCTGAAGCGGGTTCTGTTCGCCGGCCGTCTCGCCCCCGAGAAGAATCTCGACGTCATCGTCGAGGCCGCGCGCCGCCTGCCCGACATGGAGTTCCTGGTGGCCGGCGATGGCCCGCTGCGGCCCTGGCTGGCGGGACACTGCAACATGCTACCCAATCTCAATCATGTCGGATGGGTCAAGCGAGCCCGTATTCTGGCGTTGATCGATAGTGTCGATGCACTGGTGCTGCCTTCCAAAATCGAGTCCTTTGGCACCATCGCGCTGGAAGCCATGGCACGCGCGCGCCCCGTGCTGGTCTCGCCGGCCTGCGGCATTCTGAGTTGGGAACTGCTGAATCGCGGCATCTTCCAGATCCGCGACGACGAACACCTGGCCGACACCCTCGCGCGCGTGCGCGACCTCGACCCCGCGATCCGCGAGCGCAAATCGCGCATCGCCCGCGAAGCCGCGATCGAAATCAACCGGCGCAATCTGGAGCACTGGCTCGGGGTTCTGCGCGGCAACCATGACAGCACCATCGATGTCGAGCACTGAAGCGTCGCGCCGCGAGCGCCACCGATGGGTCCGCGCGCTGGTCTCGGTGCATGATGTCATGCCCGAGACGCTGCCCCAGGTCAACCGCATCCTCGCGCTGCTCGCCGCCGAGCAGGTCAGCGCGGTGACGCTCCTGGTCGTGCCAGGCGCCAGTTGGACAGCCCGCGACCTGGACACCCTGCGCGACTACGAGGCACGCGGCTACGAACTCGCCGGCCATGGCTGGCGGCACCGGGTGGAGCGCTTCGGCGGACTCCGCCATCGGCTTCACGGCCAGTTCATCTCACGCAATGTCGCCGAGCACCTGGCGCTCGACAGCGCGGGCATCATCGACCTCATGGGTCGCTGCCATGACTGGTTCGCGCAGCAGAACCTCCGCGCACCCTCGCTTTACGTCCCCCCCGCCTGGGCCATGGGCGACATCGAGCGCAGCGCGCTCGCCGAATTGCCTTTCCTGAGCTACGAACTGTTCTCCGGCATCCTCTCCGCCCAAACGGGACGTCTCCATCCCATGCCCTTGCTCGGGTATGAGGCGGATACCGCGCTGCGGACGCCGCTGTTACGACTCTGGAACCGTCTCAACCGACACCGCGCCAGAAACAATGGCTGGTTGCGCATCGGCATTCACCCGCGCGACCTCGATTTGCGACTTGCCGAGGATCTACGGCGGGATCTGCGCCAGTTTCGTCTGCATGCCGACTATGCTGCAGTGGGCGACACTGGCATTTAAAGAAACCGCGTCTTCAGATCCGCCAGCAGTCCCCGCGAGGCCGACTCCAGCAGATCGAAGACCCGTTCAAAACCGCGCTGTCCGCCATAATAGGGATCGGGCACATCCCGTACCTGAAGCTCCGGCGCGAAATCCATGAACAGCTTGAGCTTATCCGCCATGCCAGGCGGACAAATCTCGTTCAGGTTTAGATAATTATCCTGATCCATGGCCAGGATATAGTCGAAGTACAGAAAATCCTCGGCAACCGCGCGACGGGCGCGCAAATCGCCGATATCGACGCCCCGCCCCAGGGCCGTTTCGCGGGCACGTCGATCCGGCGGCTCGCTGAGATGATAGGCATGGGTTCCCGCCGAATCGATCTCGACCAGATGCGACAACCCCTCGTCCATGACCATTTGACGGAAAACCCCGTGAGCCGTTGGCGATCGACAGATATTGCCCATGCACACGAACAGGACTTTAACTTTCGCGGTTTTGCTCATCATCGACAGTCACCAAAGAATAGAACGAAACAAGCGCCGTTGAGCGGCAAAGGCGCAGCGAGCATGAAAACGTTAATGCGATTTCCGGAAATCACCTAAAGAAGGCTTACACCGGCGGTCAGGCCGCGGCGACAGCAACCTGCCCCGTCTTATTGCGCCCGCCCCTCCACGGACATTCTCAGGCGCATTGCCTCCCACGCCCTTTTCTGCTTGATCGACAAACCCTGGACGCGCGCCGGATTTGTCGCCGAACTGGCGTGAGGATGGCCGCTGGATCGAGACGCACCGCGTCTTACCTGGCGCCGCACACCCTGTAACTCCCGATCTGATTTTGGAGCAATTCGCGATAACGCGCATCCTGCCGTTGCCGCAGAGACTGAAAACGCATCTCATCTTCGGACGACACCGGTCCGGTTTCCTGTCGAATCGCGCGCCGGTCCCGCTCCAGTTGCAGCCAGCCGGAAGCCGCTCGACTCGCCTGCTGTCCGGTCGCGTCCGCCGTCGCCAGATCCGAGCGAATCGGAGCAAACAAAAAACAAAGTGTTGCGAGAAGACATCTCCGTGTCATTTCCAACCTGATTCGCACTGATTTGGCGCAAAACATGGATTCAGTCATCTGAATTGTGTCGATGTTGACTGATATTTGTGTAGAAAACTGCGCAATGGATATAAAGGAAATTGATTAATTCTACTTTGTTAGCTTGACATAAGCTTATGATTTTCAAATATTATTTTCAGGGAAAATTTTATTTGGAAATGGCAGATCATGGCTAACGCGATTGGTAGCGAAACCGATGCGATGTTAAAAAACATGGTTGGTAACCTCTCCGCTCATCTGGAGGATTATCACGAATTTTTTCAAAACGAAACAGCTGATGGTCATGAACTGAGTCGAGCTTACATCATGGGTCTTCTCAAAACTGAAGCCGGAAAACGGAATCTCGAACGCATCAACGAAGGGTAGTGCCCTTCTCTATATGATTTCACGAATGAGCTTTAACTGAGAGAGTGCTATTATAATGATGGACAAAATGCCAAATAGCTCCAATATGGTTCTCAAGCTTTTTTGAGAAAGAAAGTGCTTTTCGTACGAGCCTGGAAATACGTTGCCTGAGTGTGCAGTTGTATCGTTCGATATGATTTGTCTTTCCCGATTCCTTACCGACAGCGTAATGACGGAATTCTGGAAAAACGGATTGATAAGCTTCCCAAAAATCGGTGTAGAAATCGGCCAATTCTTGATAATCGCGTGGCAATGAATTCCATAATCCTTGCGCACCCTTAATGCCACGAGATCCGATATAAAGTCCGACAACATATCCAGAGTCACGATCTTTCGCGATCCAAACCCATTGTTTTTCATCTTTTTTCAAAACAAATGACCACAGTTCGTCGCACTCGACAACCAGTCGAAAATCAGACAACTTTGGCACGTTTAATTGGCGCGGAACGCCCTCGTATTTTTGATTGACATAGATTTGCAACCAGGATTCAGAGACATTTGCAACACGCGCGATACCAGCAAGCGCAATCCGTTCAAGAAGCAGTCGATCGATCAGCGATTTGGTCTCTTCAGAAATCGCTGAAACTAAGGGGTCAATCACGAATTGACGGCCACATTCCCGACAAAGATGGTTTTGCTTTCCGGTTGCATTAAATCCATTCTTCACGATCTTGGTGGTGTTGCAAGTTGGGCAGTGATTCATGTTTGAATAAATCCAGTCAGATTTTAGATCCTATAGATTGGGGCACTACCCAACGAAGAAATTGATGTGTCCGGTGGTGATGGTTATCAACGGATCCAACAGTTCATCACAGATTCACCGTGGTCGGCGGGAAACCTCATCGGTGCGATCGCCCAAGACACCTCAAGTCTGTATGCGAATCAGCCGAATTATCGCGGTCGGGATGTCGGCTACATCATTGATGAGTCAGCGCATCTCAAGAAAGGCAAGTATTCCGTTGGCGTCGCGCGGCAATATGCCGGTGTCATTGGTAAGGTTGAGAATTGCCAGGTGGGCGTTTATGCCAGCTTAGTTTGGGAATCACAGAGCACGTTAATTAATGAGCGGTTGTTCCTTCCAACGTCCTGGACCGCTGATTTAAAGCGATGTGACCAAGCGGGTATTCCTGAAGAGGCACGTCAGTTTAAAACGAAGATCGAACTCGCACTGGAGATGATTCAATCCGATCTGGCGGCGGGCGTAGACATTGGTTGGGTGGGCGGTGATGGCCTGTACGGACACGGGTTAGAGCTTGGTGTTTCTTTAGATAACATAGGGTTAAATTTTCTGCTTGATGTTCATTGCGATCAGATGATCTATCCCCTCAAACCCATTCTATCGGTTCCGGAATCCGCTGGGCGAGGACGAAAGCCAACCAAACTTCAAGCTGATCGCGACCCCACGCAAGTGAGATGGTATGCCGACCATCTTTATCCTTTCCAATGGCGCACGATGGCCGTTCGCAATGGGGCCAAAGGGCCGATCACGCTGTCCGTTCATACCGCTCCCGTGTGGGTTTGGGATGGCAAGTCGGAGCGCGTGACCGAGCGGGTATTGGTCATCAGCCGAAATCACGCGGACAACAAGATCAAATACTCACTCAGTAATGTCGATTATCGGAGCACCCCGATCGAAAGGCTGGCTTACATGCAAGCACAGCGCTATTGGGTTGAACGGGCATTTCAAGAAGCCAAAAGCGAATTAGGAATGTCAGATTATCAAGTCAGAAAATGGAATGCCTGGCACCACCATATGGCGCTGGTGATGTTGTCGCTGTCCTTTATTGTTAAAGAGCGTCTTTTGCACAAAACCGATTATCCATTGGTGAGTTGCCGTGATCTTCGGCTTCTCATCATCGCTTTACTACTCAACGATCCGGATGCGGTCGAAAAAAGAATCCAGCAAATGCGGGTCAGGCATGAGCAAAGGCGCAAGGATATCGAGCGTTATTACAAGCTGACCGCGACGGGATAGTCAATGCGTTTGAATTAAAGTAACAAAGTAGAATTAAAAAGAAATTTTTATTGTAGATTATTCTGGCACCGATACTGCTTATATTTCATCAAGACCCAGCGTCTTGTTTTCTCCGTATTCTGACCTCCTCAGTGGTGATTAACCCCGCATTCGCGGGGTTTTTTTTACTGAACCGGCGTCAACAAACCGCCACGGGTCAGCAAGACGGGCAAACGCTATCCACTGTCCATGCCCGCCCTTTGCACAGCACGCCACGACGAACACGTCGAGGACGACTACCGTCACCTCATCAAAGCATGGACGGATAGCTGGAAATCCCCGGATTCCCCGCGACATTTTTGAGCTTGGGCGTATTCAGCCGCTCGATCTTGACCGTCTTGACATCGCGCAGATAGGTGGCGACCGTCTCCCAGATCGGCTCGCCCGGCGCCTGACTGCCGACCGTGGCCCAACCGGCGACCACGTAGCTTTTATCGGCATCGATACGGGTGCCATCGTTCAGCGTCATCTCCTGAATCCGCTCGCCCATGCTCGCCGTGGGATCGCAGACATAATCCAGTCCTCCCACGCGCACCATGTCGCCGCCCTGCTGCACGTAGGGATCGGGGTTGAACAGGTTGTCGCCCACATCCTCCAGGATCGCCTTGATCTCGGCGCCGGTCATTTCCCGACGGTAGGTTTCGGGATAGGTGATGCAGGTCTGATCCATCACGTTGTCCATGGTGATCGCCTGACCGGGCAGCACGGTCGTGCCCCAGCGGAAACCGGGCGACAGGCTGATCTGGGCGTCCTGTACCTTGATGAGCGCATCGCAGATGACCTGATCGAAGGTGCCGTTGAAATTGCCGCGCCGGAACAGCGTCTCGCCGGCGGTGGCGAGTTTCTCTTCGAGTTTGTCCCGGTAAGGCGCGCGCACCCCGGCGATGTAGTCGAGCATCCCCTGATCGGGCTTGAGCAGATTCGAGAAGACCGGCAGCAGTCGATAGCGGAAATCGCGCAGCTTGCCATCCTTCACGTCCAGATCCATCACGCCCAAGAATTTACCATTGGAACCGGCGTTGGTAACCAGCGTCTTGCCGCTGGCGTTCTCGACCAGGGTCGGGGCCGGCATACCGTCATGGGTGTGCCCGCCGAAGATGACATCGATCCCGGTGACCCGCGAGGCCATCTTCAGATCCACATCCATGCCGTTGTGCGAGAGCACCACCACCAGATCCGGCGTCTCCTCCTCGCGCACCTTGTCGACCATTTCCTGCATCCGTCCGTCCTCGATGCCGAAGGTCCAATCCGGGATGAACCGCGACGGATTGGCGATCGGGGTATAGGGGAACGCCTGTCCGATGACCGCGACCTTGACCCCGCCGACTTCCTTGACCGTGTAAGGCTTGAAGGCCAGCCCCAGATCCTCGTCGAACCCGGCGAAATCGGCGAAGCGATAATCGAACAGCGCCTCCTCGCGGACCTTGACGTTCTGCGCCACGAAATCGCCCTTGAAGGCGCCGATGTTGCGGATGACCTCGTCATCCCGATAGGTGAATTCCCAGTGCCCGGTCATGACATCGACCCCAAGCAGATTGCCGGCGCCGACCATGTCCATGCCGCGCGTCCAGTAGGCGGTGCCCGAGCCCTGCCAGGTATCGCCGCCATCGAGCAGCAGACTGTTACCGTCCCCGCGCTCCGCGCGCAGACGATCCACCAGCGTTTTCAGATGCGCGAAGCCGCCGACGCTGCCGAATTTCGCTGCGTCCTCGTCGAAGTTCAGATAGGTGAAGGCATGCGCTTCGATGCCACCGGGCTCGATGCCGAAGTGTTTCAGGAATGCCTCCCCGACCAGATGGGGCGCCTTGCCGAACGCGCCACCGATCCCGATATTCACATTCGGTTCACGGAAATGGATGGGGTTCAGTTGGGCATGCGTATCGGTGATGTGCAGGAGCGTCAGGTTGCCGAACTTGGGCACCTCATACAGATCCGTGGGCAGGCGCCTGGCGGCAAAGGTGGATACGGGCAGCATACCGGCCGCGCCGGCCAGCCCCAGGAGTCTGATGAATTCGCGTCGGGAAAGTGACATTGGACCGATTCCTCCGCTTAGTGGTTATGGAATGAAGGCATTGCGCCAGCAGGCGGGCCAGCCATGGCAGTATGTCTGGACTCGCGCCCGGAATACCAGAGACGGCGAACGTCAAGCCATGCTGAGAATTGCTGACGCACGCGGACCATCCGGGCCGGTTTCGGCCTTGACATCAATCCCGATAAACAACACGATTCGGTCGGAAGCGCGTCCAGAGCGACATGCGTGGTCGCGAGTCGCCCCCAAACTCGCGACGGCCAACGGCAATCGGCGACGCGCGGTTGAGCAACACCGAACCAAGCGACCAATCATTCTGCGATGGAGAGCGGGCGATGCACACAAAAAGATCCAAGGAGAACCATGGGTTCACCCTGATCGAACTCATGATCGCCGTGTCCATCGTCGCTATCCTCGCCGCGATCGCCCTGCCCTCGTATCAGGAACAGATCCGGCGCTCCAGACGCTCGGACGGCCAAGTCGCCCTGATGGCGATCGCCATCGCGCAGGAAAAGCTGCGCGGCCACTGCATCCAGTATGCCAGCACCCTGTCCGGCACGGCGAACTGCGATGCGGAGGGAGCGAACGCCGTGCTCGGCATCGACGCGACCAGCTCCGAGGGTTATTACCGTCTGTCGCTCTCCGGGGTGAGTTCCGCCGGATTCACGGCCACCGCAATCCCTACCGGCCATCAGGCGCGTGATACCGCGGGCGACATCTCCTGCAATCCTCTGACCATCGACCAGGACAGCAACCGGGAGCCGAGGGAATGCTGGTGAAGCGGCCCATGGCCTTCCTGCCGCGCGCGCGCGCCACACCCGGTGGGGCGTCTTCGGCGCGCCATCGCGGCGCGACCGGCCCCCGAGGTTTCACGCTCCTGGAACTGCTGGTGACCGTGTCCGTGCTGACCGTCCTGATGCTCATCGCCGTCCCCTCCATGCAGGCCATGCTCACGCGCAATCATCTCAAGGCGGCGGCGCAGTCGATCGCGGAGGATCTGCAATGGACCCGCTCCGAGGCGATCAAACGCAACCGAATCCTGCGGTTCGCCTTCGATGTCGAGCACTGGTGCTATGGCGTCGGCGAGGATGCAACCGCCAACTGCGACTGTCGGCTGGCCCCGGAAGAAGCAGGCGCCTGCTCGCTGAAACGACGCTCCGGGCTCGATTTTCCCGGCATCGGCCTGTCGGCAACCTTTGCCGGCACCCGCTTCGACCCACTCCGCGCCACGTCGAACAACGGCACCTTGACCCTGACCGCCACGAACGGCACGAGCCTGAAAGTGGTGCTGTCGCGCTTGGGCCGCGTGCGGATCTGCTCGCCCGCGGGCGCTGCCGCAGGCTATGACGCATGCGGCACCTGATGCCCCCGGCATGGCGCCACGCTCGCCCGTTTCGCGCCAAGCGCCAGCGGCTGCGTGGCGGCGGCGACCGACCCCGCCAATCCGGCGTCACCCTGATCGGCCTGATGATCGGCATGCTCGTCGGAATCCTGGTCCTGACCGGAGCGCTGTCGGTCTATCTACTGATCGCGAAAGGCGCGCGCGCGAACATCCAGCAGGCGCGTCTGAATCAGGAACTGCGCGCGGCCCTGGAAGTGATGCAGCAGGACATTCGGCGGGCGGGCTATTGGGATTTCGCCGACACCAATCAGGACGGCGACAGCAACGGAGACGGCGCCCTGACCTGGCGCGATCTCGGCGTCAACGCGGGCGGCTCCGGCGCCTTCGATACCAACGGCGACGGCACGACCGACGATCAGGATCTCCATCCCCTCAACAATCCGTTCCAGCGTCAATACGGCCCGATCAACAACGACCTGTGCATCGGCACCGACTCCAGCACCGGAGCCTGCGTCGCCGAGGACTGTACCGCGACGAATGCGACGGGCGATTGCCTGACCGGGATCCAGACCGGAAGCTGCATCACCTACACCTACGACTCGGACCAGGATGGGCGGATCGGCGTGCGCGCCTGCGACCTTGACGCGGACGAGGCCGACTGTCCTCGGCCCGCCGGCCCGCCATTCGACACGGCCAACCACGAACCCTATGCCTGGCGCCCCTGGTATCCGCCCGCCGACGAGGAGAAGACGAAGGCGATCGCCATGGAGATGTTCGGCTATCGTCTGCGTGGCGGCGGCATCGACATGCGCGTCGGCTGGTCCAATCACAGCGATGTCAGCTTCGGCTGCGACAGCGGACGCTGGGAGGGCATCACCAGTTCGGAGATCACCGTCGCCCACCTTGAATTCACGCTCACGACTCTGCTGCGCAACGCCAATCCGGCCAAATCGAGAACCGATACCTGCGCGACCGGCGATCTCTGCCAGCGGATTCGTTCGGTCGGGATCACCCTCACCGGCCATCTCGCCCAGGACGAGAGTACGCGCCAGACCCTCTCCGCGCTGGTCGCCGTGCGCAACGACCGCTATCTCCAGGCGCCCTGAGCCATGAGACGGAGCGTGCGATGAGCCCCCGGAAATCCCGCCCGCGTCGCCGCCAGTCCGGTGCCATGACCCTGCTGGTCGGGCTGCTTCTGCTTGTCGGCGCGGGGATCCTCACCTTCAGCGCCACCCGCACCGGCGTCATCGAGCAACGCATCGCCAACAACGAATTCCGCGCCAGGGAGGCCCAGCAGGCCGCTCAGGCGGGACTCGAATACGCCCTGGCGTGGCTGGCCGAAAACCTCTGGACCACGGGAGACGCCGAGCCGACCCCGCCGCCCGTCGTCGCCGCCAGCGGTTATGTCTATCAAACCCGGCTGACCTTCGCGAAACAGCTCCATGGCGTCTGCGCGCGGGCACAGGCCACCGCCACCGCCGAGCCGGAGATCCTCGCGAACGCCTGGGAATGCTTCAATCAGACCGGTCTCTTCGATTCGACCAGCGCCACCGCCATGCCTCCGCCGCTGGTGTTGGCGGGCTGTCTGGCGGAGCCGACCGAGCCCGCGGAACTCTTCGTCCTCAACGCCGGCGCGGTCATGACCGGGCGCGCCGCCAACGCGAGCTGCCTGCCCCAGGGCAGTCTCGACATCTCCGCCTGGAACGATGGCAACGACAACCGCCTCCTGGATCTCCTGGAGGAAGGCGCGAGCGCACCCTTCGATCGGACGGCGTTCGGCGGTTGCCCCGGTGCGCTCTGCGCCTGGAACCGCCTCTTCGACATGTCGCTTGAGGACGCCAAAGCGGCCGCCACCGCGTCCGGTCATGTGTATACCAACCATATCCCCTGCGGAGCCGCCGCGCCGCCGGGCCTCTATCTCATCGAGACGACCGGCCCCATCGAGGCGGTGGATCTCGCCGGCACCTGCTCGGGGGCGGGCGGCGGCGACCACAGCATCGGCACGCCGCAACATCCCATCCTCCTGATCGTCCCCGAAGCCAGCGGCTGTCCGTCCTTCAATGACGGCATCGATATCCACGGGATTGTCTACTATGAATCGGCCAGCGCCTGCGCGACTCATGGGTGGGGAGGCGCCAGGGTTCATGGCGCGGTGATCTGGGAAGGCGACGCCGGCGCGCCCGCGGCGAACGCCCGCTTCGTCGAGACCGATTATGGAACCGGCAGCCATTTGAACGACGCCTTTCAAACGATCCGGGGAGCGACCCGCATTCCCGGCACTTGGCGCGATTGGGACTCGGACTGACGACCACACCGACGGAGGCAACGATGCTCGGACAGATCAAAGGAAAACAACGGGGTTTCAGCCTCGACGAGGCATTGATCTCGCTCGCGGTGCTGTCCTCGGGACTCCTCTCGCTCGCCCAATTCCAGGGGCAGATGCACGAAAACAGCAGTCAAACCAAGACCCAGACCACGGCCGTCAACCTAGCGCAACAGAAACTCGAAGCGCTGCGCGCGCTGGCATCCACCGACTATTCCGGCATCGTCGACAGTCAGGACACGCCCCCGACTCACCCCGGCGACAACACCAGTTTCAGCCGCCGCTGGAGCGTAGCCTCCCACGCCTCGCCGGCCTACAAGGAAGTCAGCGTCACCACCGACTGGCAGGCATTCGACGGCACGGCACAAGCGGTGACGATCAGCTCTTTTCTGGCCCCCGGCGCGCCTTATACCGGCACTCTCAATCCCCCGCCCGCCAGCGGCGGAACGACCGAGGATTAGGAACGGCGCGATCCTGACGAGGACGAGGACGAGGACGGGGTGGATCGTTCCGACACCGATTCGGACACGGACAGGGAGGAAATCGAACCCGTTCCGCTAGCGACCTGCATCTGCCAACGCAGCGGCTTCGACCAGCAGGCGCGACTCGACAACCGCAGCAGTCACCCCGATTGCTCGGATGCCTGCTGCCAGCAAGGTTGGGAGTCGAGTGCGGACGGCGCCTGTCAGAGCGATGACTGCGAGTTCGTTGCGCAATGCGGGGGCGATTAGATCAAGTTGGCGTCACCCACCACCGTAGGAGCCCGCTTGCGGGCGACATAACCCGCCAAAACCTTCGCGGGTCTGCCACCCCCCGTCGCCCGCAAGCGGGCTCCTACGTCAACACGCCGCGCGCATCGCCCGCCACTCGACGTTCACAACGATTCTATCATAACGTGTAAAAAACCCGCGCTTCGCCTAACGCGGCCGCCCCCGCCGTTTCGGAGCCGACGGCTTCGCACGGCTGGAGTCCGCGCGCGCGGACGGGCTCCGCGGCGACGGAGTCTGGCGCGACTCTCGCACTCCGCCGGTACCGGCGGGCTGAAAGCTCGGCACCAGATGCCGCTTGCCGTTGCCGATCAGATCGGCCCGGCCCATGTCTTTCAGCGCCTGGCGCAGCAGCGGCCAGTTCTCGGGATCGTGATAGCGCAGGAAGGCTTTTTGCAACCGCCGCTGCCGTTGTCCGCGCACCACCGGCACCCGTTCCGAGTGCCGCGTGACCCGTTTCAGCGGATTCCGCTCGCTGTGATGCATCGCCGAGGCGAGCGCCAGCGGGGTGGGCAGAAAGGCTTGCACCTGATCCAGACGGAAACCGTTGCGCTTGAGCCAAAGCGCCAGATTCAGCATGTCCTCGTCGGTGGTGCCCGGATGCGCGGAGATGAAATAGGGAATCAGGTACTGCTCTTTGCCGGCCTCGCGCGACGCGCGGTCGAAGAGATCCTTGAAGCGATCATAGGCACCGATGCCGGGTTTCATCATCTGACCGAGCGGCCCTGCCTCGGTGTGCTCCGGGGCGATCTTGAGATAGCCGCCGACATGGTGCGTCACGAGTTCGCGGATATAGGCCGGCGAGCGCACCGCCAGGTCATAACGCAGACCGGACGCGATGAGGACGCGCTTGATGCCGGGGACGGCGCGCGCCTTGCGGTAAAGCTGGATCAGCGGCCCGTGGTCGGTGTTGAGATTACGGCAGATGTCGGGATAGACACAGGACAGACGGCGGCAAGCGGCCTCGATGCGCCGGTCGCGGCAGGCCAAACGCCACATGTTGGCGGTCGGGCCGCCCAGGTCCGAGATGGTACCGGTGAAACCGGGCGCGCGGTCGCGGATGTCGGCAACCTCGCGCAGGATGGAGTCTTCCGAGCGACTCTGAATAATGCGGCCCTCGTGCTCGGTGATGGAGCAGAAGGTACAGCCGCCGAAGCAGCCGCGCAGGATGTTCACCGAGTGACGGATCATCTCCCAGGCTGGCAGCCGCGCCGCACCATAGCTCGAATGCGGGCAGCGGCTGAAGGGCAGTTCGTAGACCCGGTCAAACTCCGCGTCGGTCAATGGAATCGGCGGCGGATTGAGCCAGACATCGCGCTCGCCATGGGCCTGGACCAGCGCGCGGGCATTGCCCGGATTGGTCTCCAGATGAAAAACGCGCGAGGCATGGGCGTAGAGCACCGGATCGGCGCGGACCTGCTCGAAGGAGGGCAGCCGGACCACCGTCGTCGCGCGCTCCAGGCGTGGGGAGCGGGCCTGCCCGTCGCTCCCGGCGGTCGTGGCGCCCGCTCCCCGGCTGGGGCTCGCGCCATCCGGACAGGCCGGCTCGTCCTCGTAGGGGTTCGGGTCGGGACACGGAGATAACCCCTTGCGCCCCTCCCCATCGAGCCGGCTGGCATCGATCTCGGACCAGCCCTCGGGCAGGCCACGGCTCACGAAGGCCGTCCCGCGCAGATCGCGGATCTGCGCGATGGGTTCGCCGCGCGCCAGCCGATGGGCCAGTTCGACCACGGCCCGTTCCGCGTTGCCGAAAATCAGCAGATCGGCCTTGGCATCCAGTAGCACCGAACGGCGGACGGTCTCCGACCAATAATCGAAATGGGCGATGCGGCGCAGACTGGCCTCGATCCCGCCGATCACGATCGGCACCCCCTTAAAGGCTTCGTGGGCGCGCTGCGCATAGACCGTCACCGAACGATCCGGGCGTCGGTCGGGCGCCGCGTCCGGAGTGTAGGCATCGTCGGAACGCGGACGCCGGTCGGCGGTATAGCGGTTCACCATCGAATCCATGTTGCCGGCGGTGATGCCGAAGAAGAGGTTCGGCCGTCCCAGTCGCTGGAAATCCGCCGCCGAGGTCCAGTCCGGCTGGGCGAGGATCCCGACCCGAAACCCCTGCGACTCCAGCAAGCGGCCGATGATCGCCATGCCGAACGACGGATGATCGACATAGGCATCGCCGGTGACGATGACGATATCGCAACTGTCCCAGCCGAGCAGATCCATTTCGGCGCGCGAAATGGGTAACTCAGGCGCGGTGCCGAATTTATGCGCCCAGTGTTTCCGATAGGAGAACAGGTCGGGTGTGTGGTTCATCGATGCGGATACCGGGCGGGAGAGGGCAAACCGCTATTGTAGACTCATCGCTGTCGCTGGACCTGCGCCACGGTATCATCCAAAATGCACGGTCGCGGACCGCTCTGGCCCGTGGCGATGCAACCGATTTTTTGACACGCCCGCAGCTCCGACAAGATCGTCGCAGCCGATGCGAAAGGGGATGATAAGTGGATCTGGCAACCTTACTGGGTTTGGTCGGCGCAATGGGCGTCATGATCGGCGCAATTGTGCTTGGCGGCGATGTGATGGGGTTCGTCGATGTGCCATCGATCGTCATCGTCGTTGGCGGCACCGCCTTTGTCGTGCTGTTCCGCACCACCATGGGCCAGTTCCTCGGCAGCTTCAAGGTCGCACTAGGCGCCTTTCTCCACAAGGGTACCGCGCCGCTGAAGCTGATTGAGGAGGCGGTCAGTCTCGCCAATGTCGCCCGCAAGGAAGGTTTGCTGGCCCTGGAAGGCAAAGAGATCTCGCATCCCTTCCTGAAGACCGGCATCAGCCTTTGCATCGACGGCCACGCCCCGGACGTGGTCAGCAAGGTACTGTCGAAGGACATCAATCTCACGATTCAGCGGCAGGAAGCCGGTTACGGCGTCTTCAAGGCGGTCGCCGAGGTCGCCCCGGCGATGGGCATGATCGGCACCCTCATCGGTCTGGTGCAGATGCTGGCAAACATGTCCGACCCGAAAAGTATCGGCCCCGCCATGGCGGTGGCGCTGCTGACCACACTCTATGGCGCGGTGATCGCCAACGCGGTCGCCACGCCCATTGCGGAAAAGGTCAAATTGCGCAGCAACGAGGAAAAACTGTCCAAAACGCTCATCCTTGAGTCTATTTCAGGCATTCAGGAAGGTCTGAATCCGCGCGTGCTGGAGCAGCTTCTGATGGCCTATCTGCCGGAAAGTCAGCGGCAAAGCAGCAAGAGCTAAGCGCACCCATCCGGCAAGACGAGGTCAACGATGGACGAAGAATGCGAATGCCCCGAACCGCCAGCCAGCATTCCCGAATGGGTGATGACCTTCGCCGATTTGATGTCGCTGCTGATGGTGTTCTTCGTGCTGCTGCTGTCCTTTTCCGAAATGGACGTGCTGAAATTCAAGCAGATCGCCGGTTCGATGAAGGTCGCCTTCGGCGTCCAGCGCGAGGATCGGGACGCGATGAATATTCCGATGGGCACCAGTATCATCGCCCAGGAATTTTCGTCGGCTCAACCCGAGCCCACTGTGATCAACGAAGTCCGTCAACAGACCACGGATACTTCCAAACAGTACCTTGAGATCAAGGATCCGGCAGTCGAGGATGCCAAGAATAAAGAGGAGGAACTTGAAGAGGCCCTCAAAAAAGAAGTCGCCGATGGTCTCCTGGAGATCAGTACCATCGACGACCAGGTCATCATCCGCATCCGGGAAAAAGGCTCCTTTGCGTCGGCATCCGCGGCCATCGGTCCTGATTTCCTGAAGGTGCTGACGAAAATCGGCGATGCGCTGAATCAGGTGCAAGGCCGGATCATCGTTGCCGGCCATACCGACGATATCCCGATCGAGACCCGCGAATTCCCGTCCAACTGGATTCTGTCGGCCGCGCGCGCGGCGGCGGTCGCTTATACCATGACCGATCGCGGCGACATCGAGCCCGCACGGGTGGAGATTCGCGCCTATGCCGACAATCGCCCGCTGGAACCGAACAACTTGCCCGAGGGTCGAGCGAGCAACCGGCGTGTGGAAATCATCGTACTCGGCGATCGCGACGCGGCCTCCTTGCTGAAGGATGCCATCGAGTCCGATACTACCCAAGTGACGCCAACCAGATCACGTCCCTGAAGGTCCACGAAACCATGTCAGAACAGGAAAGACGCCGATATTTTCGGATCGACGATCACGTTGGACTGCAATTGACGGCGATTCCGGCCGCAGACGAGGCTGCCGCGATTCGGAATTTCGCCGACGCCAGCGCGCGTGCCGGCCTGATCAATGAATTGCGCGCCATCCGCGAAACGCACCTGTCGCAGCGCAGAAGCCTTGAGAGCCGATTTCCGACAGTCGCCGCCTACATCGGTTCGCTGGAACGACAGATCGACACCCTGGCGTTCGCGCTCGATGACCGGGACGATTTTCCGCGCAACCCGGATACGCCCGTCAACCTCAGCGGACAGGGGTTGAGTCTGCTGACCGATTTGGGCCTAGCGGTCGGATCGCTCGTCGAGGTCAAACTAGCGCTGTTTCCCGACCGCAGTCGAATCAACGCGCTCGCGCGCATCGTCAAGCTCGACGGCGGAGAAAACGGGGCGGAAACCGCGCTCGAATTCACCCACCTGCGAGAAGCGGATCGCGAGGCCATCATTCACCATGTGCATGCCGTGCAACGGGTGCGTCTGCTTGCGCAAACCCTTGACGAATAAGTCCGATCACACGACTAAGCGCCGACCTGGCCGAACTGGCGGTTGACCCGCCGTTCCGCCGCATCCCAGATTTGACCAGGGCCGCGCGGCAAGTATTCGCGAGCCTCGACCCGCTGGCCCTCGAACAACCGACCGTTCAGACGTTCGATCAGCGCCAGACCTTCCTCCGGAGTCGCGGTTCGGGCAACGACGAAATGATAATTCCGCGCATGCTCGTCGTAACCCTCATGACATTGAAAGTGGGTGCGCAAGTCGACCCCATGCAGAAAATCCGTGAGTTCGACCAGGGTCGCCGTTCCCGGCAGATTGCCAATAAAGATATCCAATTGCTGACTCCTCCGCGACGCGCAAGGCAAGGCAATGCACAATCAGGGATTGCCGACCGACGTGATTTCGCGACCGCTCAACTTGCCGCGGACTCGTCATCGCCCTTTTCCAGATCATTCTCAAGCTCGCTTTCAAACCTAGCCAAGCGAGCCTCCAGCCGTTCGAGCATCTCTTGTTGGCGCTTGACCTGCTTCAGCAAATCCGGCAAACGAGCCAGTGCCGCATTTTCCCGCAGCGACTGTTTCAACCCCCGGGCGGGTGTGCCGAACACCGCCGCGCCGGGCGGCACGTCCTTAACGACGCCTGACTGCCCGCCGATCCGGGCGCCATCGCCGACGCGCAGATGATCGGAGATCGCCACCTGCCCCGCAACCACCACGCCATCGCCAACCGTGGAACTCCCGGCGATTCCGGATTGGCTGACCAGGATGGTATGGCAACCCACCGAGACGTTATGGGCCACCTGGACCAGGTTGTCGATCTTGCTGCCGCACCCGATCCGGGTGACGCCCAGGGTGGCGCGATCGATACAGCTATTGCAGCCAATTTCCACGTCATCCTCGACAACGACCCGACCGAGTTGCGGCACCTTGCGGTGTCCGCTCCCGTCCCAGCGAAAGCCGAAACCGTCGCCGCCGATCACCGCGCCCGGATGCACGATGCAGCGATCGCCGAGTTCGCAATCGCGCAGGATGCTGACGTTGGCGCCGATCAGGCAGTCGTCGCCGATGCGGACGCCCGGCCCGAGAGAGACGCCCGGACCGATGCGCGAACCGCTCCCGACCACCGCGCCAGCGGCGATGACCGCGCAAGCACCGACCGCCACGTCCGCGCCCAGTTCGGCAGCCGGGTGAATCGTCGCGCTCGGATGACGACCCTCGATTTCGGGCGCGGGAAGAAAAAAAGCCGCGATCTCGAAAAAACGCGCGCGCGGATCCGCGACCCGCAGAAGCGGTTTGTCCGCGACGACAGGGAAATTTTCGCCGACGAAAATGAGCGCCGCCTGACTCCGCGCGACCGCCACTGACTGACCGGCATCCTCGGCGAAACAGAGATCATGCGGCCCGGCCTGCTCCAGGGTGTTGACGCCCCGGATTCGGTTCGCATAGGCAGCCGCACCCAGCGCATCCAGCGCCTCCCGCAAACGAGTGGATGAAGTCATGTCGATTCTGAGTGGTCAGTGGGTCAGGGCGCCCAATAGAAGGCTTCCTGGATCGCTCCGGTTGCCGGCACCGTCACCTCGCGAGTCTGGATCTGACCGGCTTTATCGAGGGTCAGGAGATACCGGCCCGGCGCGAGATTGACGTAGAACCAAGGGCCTTTCGAGACGGCCGTCAGCAATGTCGGTCCAGCCATGTCGCTGACCCGCACCTTGATGTCCGCCAGATAGGCGCCCGAGCCCTGCACGGCGAACAGGAGCCGCAGATTGTAGTTGGACTTGACCAGCGCCATCTCTTCTCGCTCGGATGAGCCGATCCCGCCGCTAACGTAGGGGATTCCGACCGCCGGCTCGGATGGCGGCACCTGTGCGGGGATCGTGCTCGGTGCTGGCACGGTTGACGGTGCCGGCTCCGCGGTCATCGGGGGCGCCTCTGTCGTCACGGGAACGCTCGGCGCCTCGGGTGCCGTCGCGGACTCGGACACGGGCGTCGACAGCGGCAGAATCGTCCCCGCCGGCAGCACCGTGCCCGCAGGCAGGACGGTTCCCGCGGGTAACACGATCCCGCCCGGCAGAATCGTCTCCTCGGATAAAATCATCTCTGCGGGCAACTCCATACCGGTCGGCGCGACCGCGCCGGGCGGAGCGATCTCCCATTGGGCGGGCGCCGGCTCCATCGGCGCGCCCTCTTGCGCGAAAGCGGGTGCAGCCAGACAGCAGGCCGCGAAGAGCGGTGTCAGCAAGTCGGTTCCGAGGTGTCGCATCAAGGCGATCTCCGCATGAATTCAGTACAAAGGCGCTTGATCGCGGCCCGATCTCCCGCCCGATATCAGGCAATCCCGTTCGGCTCAGTGTATCCCAATTGAGTCGCGCAAAGACAATGCACGCCGTTCGACCATGTCCAGCTAACAGCTAAGGTGATTTCCGGACAAGCGCATACCGGAATTGCATCCGTTCGCGGTGACATTGAATCCGTTCGTGGTGAGCATGTCGAACCATGAACGGATTCAATGTCGGCCTCGGAGCGCGATTTTCCGATCATCCTTCGACAAGCTCAGGACGAACGGAAAATCGGTAAAGTCTTTCCCGGAAATCGCCTAACAGCTAACAACTGACAACTGACAACTGACAACTGACCACCGTTCCATCAACGCTTCCCCACCCGCCGCCGATCAAGCCGCTCGACGAACTCGGCGATCAGACGCGAGTAGAGTTGATCGCCAAGCACCTTGTCCTCGACTCCCGCGTCCAGACTCGGATTATCGTTGACCTCGATCACCACCGGACCTGCGGGAGTTTCCTTAAGGTCGACCCCATACAGCCCGTCGCCAATCAGATCGGCCGCCTTGAGCGCGGCTTTCACGACCGATTGCGGCACCTGATCCATGGCCAGGGTCTCGAAGCCACCCTGCTCATGCCCGCCGTCGACGCCATGCTTGACGATCTGCCAGTGATCCCGGCTCATCAGATACTTGCAGGCATAGAAAGGCGTGCGACCGAGGACGCCAATGCGCCAGTCAAACGGCGTGTAGAGATACTCCTGCGCCAGGATCAGATCCGATTCCTTGAACAGCTTGGCCGCAATCCGGGTCAACCCGGCGCGCTCATCGGCCTTGAACACACCTCGCGAGAAAGACCCTTCCGGAATCTTCAACACCACCGGGTAGCCGATCCGCTCCTCGGCCTCCATCAGGCTCTCCTTGCGCAACACTAGTGTTTTAGGCCGGGGAATACGATGGGCGGCCAGCAGTTCGGCCAGATAGACCTTGTTGGTGCAGCGCAGAATGGACTCCGGGTCATCGATGACGACCATGCCCTCGCTATCGGCCTTTTTCGCGAACCGAAAGGTGTGATGCCCAATCCGAGTCGTCTCGCGGATGAAAAGCGCATCGTATTCGGCGAGCCGGCTGTAATCCTTGCGCTGAATCAGTTCCACGTTGACGCCCAGCGCCTTACCGGCCTTGACGAAGCGCGCGAGCGCCTTGGGATCGGACGGCGGCAGATCCTCGGCCGGATCGTGCAGGATCGCGAGATCGTAGCGGTAGGACAGGCGCGCCCGCGGCTGGCGCCAACGTTGGGAGAGATACCCTTCCATGGCGGAAAACAACGGCGCTTCGCCAGCGCCGGTGACCGCCGCCAGCGGCAGCGCCTTGATGGCGCCGATGCGCCAGGTGCCCTGGAGCTTGAACTCGACCTTCAAGATCGGACAGCGGAAGGTCTCGAAGATGAGCCGAGCCAGCGGCTGCAATTCCTTTACATCGCACTGGCCAAAACAAATGGTCAGCTCATAGGCGGTCGGGGCCAGGGCAGATGTCTTGCGACGGGCCAGCAGTCGCTGCGCCAGACCGTCCAACTCCTCGGTCGCCAGACTGTAGATCTCCCGACTGGAGAGTTCCTGAATGGTGCGCACGCTCGGGATGACCTTATGTCCACGCGCCTCGGCAAGCAGCGAGCAGTAATAGCCCACCGACAGATAGCGATAGCTCCGACACAGGTTGATGACGCGCAGATCGCGCTTGGCGGCCAGCTCGCCGCCCGCCAGATAGTCGCGCGCGGTGACCACCGGCAGGCGCGGAAACTCCGGTTTCCAGTCGCCCTGTTGCTCCACCAGCAGCAGGTGCTCAGCCATCCCGGCTGGCTCCCGCGAGGTGTGACACCAGAACGACGGCCTGCAATCCGACTCGGCCATAGCGGGCCATGCGGGTGAATTCGTCGCGTTGAATCGGCATATCGATCGAGTCCAGCGTCGTCTCTCCGTTGTCGTAGTCGACATAGGGGTCGTGGACATAGACGAAGTGTTCGTCGAAGCCCGTAATCACAACCCAGTGGGGGAATTTTTCCTGATAGATGCGGTAGGAACTGATGAGCACCAGGGGCACGGCGCCAGCATCCCAGCGCCGCTGAAGGTCATCGAGCGAAAGGGTTCCCTGCGTGACCGGGATGCCCAGGCGTCCAGCCTCGGCGAGCATGTCCTCGTGGACCAGACGCATGACCTCCTTCTTCTCCGGGCTGCGTACCGAGGCGACCAGCGGCACGCCGGGGTCATTAACGAAGACTTCCACGCCGAAGCCGCGATGATGGGCCGCCAGCGCCAGACCCAACGGACCGCAGCCGCCATGCCCGGAGGTCATGAAAATGGTGGTGGACTCGCGCCAGATGCGCAATTCGAGCGTGCGGTTCAGTTCCAGGCTTGGACGCAGCGCCTGCATGGCCATCATCAAGGAGGACGAGCCGCAGGTGAAATCCAGCGTCTGCTCGTAGAAAGGCACCCGCTTCAGCTCGGGCTTGAGGCCGGGCGAGAGTGTCTTCTCGTAGCGCAGCGCCTCCATGTGGTCTTCGTAATAGTCCGAAAGGATCCCGAAACGCCGGTAACCGGCCCCCTCGAACAACGCCTGGGAGGCCAGATTGTCGCGGCGGATCTCCAGTCGAAGGTAGGCGCGCTCCCGCTCCCAGGCGGCGTCCTCGGCGGCCACCACCAGCTTCCGGCCGATGCCGCGTCCGCGCGCCTGGGAAAGCACGGCGATCGAGTACAGCCGGGCGACCGAGGTGGCTCGACTGAACAGCAAGAGGACATAGCCGAGCAGGCCCTCGTCATCTTCCGCCACCAGGGTCTGGGCGCGCCCGCGCGTCAACAGGTAACGGAACTGGCGGCGGCTGATCCGGTCTGTCTCGAAACAGCGATTCTCCAAACTCAGCAGAGCGCCAAGATCGCTTAATCGAGCCAAGCGGATACACGGCGGCGGGGATGCCGGGTCGGCGGGAAGACTGAATGTGGATGGCTCGCGGGACACTGGCGATGGACGGAACGAGGGGATAAGCTGGCGCAATCTACAGGGCGGACGAAAAAAAGCAAGACAGATGAACGCGGAATCCTTGAAAGAATCGATCCGACGCGAATTGCCGGAAATCCTGCGCACCGACCCGGAGTTCCGTGCCTACCTCCTGAATCTGACCCGCGAGGAATATGCCGGAAGGACAGAGACGAACGACCGCTTTTACGAACTCCTGGGCGAGTTGCGCCGCGATCGCGAGAAGAACGAGCGGAAATGGGAAGAAAATAACCGCAAATGGGACGAGCAGCAGCGGGAAGACAAACGGAAGTGGGATGAAAACAACCTCAAATGGGCGGAACAAAATCGCCAATGGCGCGAGGATCAGGCGGCGGCTCGCGAGGAATTCAGACTGGTCCATGAGGAAATCATGGCCCAGGCCAAAAAGTTCGACCGCTCGATCGGCGCGCTGGGCGCGCGCTGGGGTCTGCAATCGGAGAAAGCCTTCCGCGACGCCCTGGCGGGCATCCTGGAGGACAGCTTTGGCGTGCAGGTGATCAACGTCAACGAGTATGACGACCAGGGCGAGGTCTTCGGGCGTCCCGACCAAGTCGAGTTGGATGTCATCATCCAGAATGGCCTGCTGCTGATCTGCGAACTGAAATCCTCGATCGACAAGGCGGGGATGTACAGCTTCGAGCGCAAGGCGCGCTTCTACGAGCGCCGGCATGGGCGCACGGCCAACCGGCTGATCGTGATCTCGCCGATGATCGACGCCCGCGCCGCCAAGGTCGCCGAACGCCTGGGGATCGAAACCTATGGCGATTCGACCGAACTGAAGGCGTTGTAATCCAACTACTGTCGGAGCCCCCCGCATCCATGGTCACCCAAGCCCCGCCCCTCTTGCGCATGCTCCATGATCTCATCGGCACCCTGTCGGTCAGCAGCGTCACGCCCGCTTTCGATCACGGCAACCGCCCATTGATCGACCTGCTGGCCGGCTGGCTGGAGTCCGCCGGTTTCCGGGTCGAGATTCTTGCCATCCCCGGTCACCCGGACAAATTCAATCTGCTAGGGACATTGGGCAGCGGCCCCGGCGGACTGGTGCTCTCCGGTCATAGCGACACCGTCCCCTTCGACGCGCCGCTCTGGAACCACGATCCACTCAAGCTCACCGAGGCGGATGGGCGCTATTACGGGCTCGGCACCTCGGACATGAAGTCTTTTCTCGCGCTCGCCATCGAGGCCGCGCGCGGTCTGACGGCGAAGGATCTGACCTGTCCGCTCATGATCCTGGCCACCGCCGACGAGGAGTCCGCCATGCACGGTGCCCGCGCCCTGGTCGAGGCCGGACGCCCGCTCGGCCGCTATGCCGTCATCGGCGAGCCGACCGGACTTCGGCCGGTGCGGCTGCACAAGGGCGTGATGGGCGAGGCGGTACGACTGATCGGTCGCAGCGGACACGCCAGCGATCCGAGTCTGGGCAATAACGCCATGGACGGAATGCATGAGGTTCTGACCGCCGTGCTCGCCTGGCGCGAGGAGTTGCAACGCGCCCATCGTCATCCGGCCTTCGCGGTCCCCTACCCCACCCTCAATCTCGGCCACATCCATGGCGGGGACAATCCCAACCGCATCTGTGGCGAGTGCGAACTGCATCTGGACCTGCGCGTCCTGCCCGGACTCGACCCCGCCGATCTGCGCGCCGAGCTGTCTAGACGGGTCGAGACGATTGGCCTGCGGCGCGGGTTGCGCTGGTCGGTCGCGCCCTTGTTCGAGGCGATTCCGGCGGCGGAGACACCCGCCGACTCCGCCATCGTGCGCGTCAGCGAAGCCTTGACCGGACACGCCGCCGAGGCGGTCAGTTTCGGCACCGAAGCGCCTTTCTTCAACCGGCTCGGGATGGACACCGTGGTGCTCGGTCCGGGCGACATCGCCCAGGCGCATCAGCCCGACGAATATCTGGCGCTCGATCGGATCGCGCCGACCCTGGAACTGCTACGCGCCTTAATCAGACAGTTCTGCCAGTCATGACGGTGGAGGCGATGTCCGGCCAACCGTTGGCCGACGGATTTCTCATCGTCCTTGACATCGTCCAGCCGCTTTCGGAAGGATAAGCCGAAATCGCCTGGATCATGAAGGCGTCGTTTCGAGTCATCGATCAAGTCGGCATCAACCCATCCAGGAAGACACCTCATGCGTTGGCGAACAGGCAGACGAAGCGACAATATCGAGGATCGCCGGGACGGCGGTTCCGGGAACCTCCCTTTCGGAACCCAACGCCCGCTGCGCGTGGGACGCAGGGTCGGTGTCGGCGGCGGTCTCGGGGGATTGCTCCTGATCGTTGTCCTGTTGTTCCTGGGTGTCGACCCCAGCCTTCTGCTCACCGACTCCGGCCAGATCGCCGTTCCCCAGCAGGCGCCGATGGGGCAAAGCGGTCCGTCGCCATTCGATGCCGGTCCGTCTGAAACCCCGAATCGACGCGCCTCGGGTCAGGACGAGCTGGCGGATTTCGTCTCGGTGATCCTCGCCGATACAGAGGATACCTGGAGCACGATCTTCAGGGAGCGAGGGGAACGCTACAGCGACCCCAAATTGGTTATGTACAGCGGCATGACCCGCTCCGCCTGCGGACTCGGCAAGGCCGCCATGGGCCCCTTCTACTGCCCCGCCGACCGCAAGGTCTATATCGATCTGGATTTTTATCGCGAGTTGCGCGACGGTCTGGGCGCCGATGGCGACTTCGCGCAGGCCTACGTGATCGCGCATGAGATCGGCCATCACGTCCAGAATCTGCTCGGCATCTCCGATCAGGTCGACGCGCTGCGCGAGCGGGCGAGTCAGACCGAGGCCAATGCGCTCTCGGTGCGACTGGAACTCCAGGCCGACTGTTTCGCCGGACTCTGGGCGAAACGTGCCCATCAGGCCCGCAATATCCTGGAACAGGGCGACATTGAGGAGGGCCTGAACGCCGCCTCGGCCATCGGCGACGACCGCCTTCAGCGCCAGAGCCGCGGCTATGTCCGTCCGGACAGCTTCACGCACGGCAGTTCGACCCAGCGGGTAAGCTGGTTCAAGCGCGGTCTACAGGAGGGTACGCTCGCGGCCTGCGATACCTTTGCGGCCGAGCGGTTATAAGTAGTGCATTCCCCAACGGCCTTGCCAGTCCCTGGACCCGCCGCGAAGGTCAAAGCACGGGGCCGAGCATCGCGATGGTGTTGTTCCATAACCGGCGGTGGCGGGTCCAGCCGGCGACACTGGCCGGCGTCACCGCCCGCGCCTTGGCGATGTAGCTGTCCTGACGCTGGCGCATCGCGGCGGTCAGTACCGGGTCGTGGAGCAGAATGTTGTTCTCGTAATTCAGATCGAAGCTGCGCCGATCCATATTGGCCGAGCCGATCAGCGTCACCTCGCCGTCCAGGGTCAGCGACTTGGTGTGCAGCAGACCGCCCAGGTATTCGTAAATCTTGACCCCGGCATCCAACAGGTCGGCGTAATAGCTGCGGCTCGCCGCGCCGACAACCCAACTGTCATTGCGGGCCGGAAAGACGATGGTCGTGGAAACGCCACGGCGGGCGCTGGCGCACAGCGCGGCTTGAATGGACTCGTCCGGCACATAGTAGGGCGTGGTGATGACGAGTTCGCGCCGCGCGCTGAACATCAGCGTCTCGAACAGTTCCGGCATGGCCGCGTAACGCACGGTTGGGCCGGTACCGATCACCTGGGCGGCAAAGCCGATTTCCGGCGCATCCACCGAACGCAGCAGCAGTTCGCCGAGATCCTCGTCCACATGCGACATCCAGTCGGCGGCGAAGAGAAACTGATTCTGCCGCGCCACCGGACCCTCGAAGCGCATCATCGCATCCACCCAAGGCGCGTATTTCGGCTTGACCCGAAACGCGGGGTCGGCACAGTTCTGACTGCCGCAATAGGTAATCCGGTTATCGATGACGACGATCTTACGGTGGTTGCGCAGATCGATCCGACCCTTCATCGGGCGCAGCAAGGGGTTGCCGATGGGCAGCGCGCGGGCCAGCCGAATACCGGCGTGTCGCATCGACTCCCAGTGCGGCGAACGGATCATCAGCTTCGAGCCGAGATCATCGGCCATGGCGCGGCAGATCACGCCGCGCGCGGCGGCACGCTTCAGCGCCGCGACGACCTTGCCGCCATTTCCATCCGGCAGCCAGATGTAGAAAATCAGATGGACCGTGTCCCGCGCCGCGTCGATGTCGGCCACGATCGCCTCGATGGCGGCATCGGAATCCGGCAACAGGCTCGCGCGGTTACCGCCAACGGGTGCGAAGCCGCTGATGGATTGGCCCACGCTGAACAGATGTGCCATGCGTTCCGGAGGCTGTGCAAGCACGATGGCCCGCGCCATCCCTGGCGCGGTCGTCAAATTTGGCAACCGCGCCAGTGTCGCGCGCATCCGCTCGATTCGCCGGCGGCCGAGATTGACTTCGCCGAGCAGGACGTAGGCGACGATGCCGACGAGCGGCAACGCGGCCATGACGACGACCCAGGCGATGCGCGAAGCCGGATCCCGATGCGGACGCAGCAGCGCCCGCACGATGAGCGCGATCTGCAGCGACAGATGGAGCGCCAACAGCAGCGCGGCGATCAGCGGGCTATTGTTCATAGAATCCTCATTCAGGATACTCTTCCGCCCGCCGCGCATCCCCGCGCACCTTCTCCGCCGGATACCGTTGTTCGTTGATCGCGATCTTCTCCTCGGCCGCGGCGATCAGATCCACCCCAAGCCGTTCGGACAGACGGATCAGATACAGCAGAATATCCGCCAGTTCATGGGCCACCCGCCGCTTTTTTTCGTCCTCCAGCGCGGCGCTCTGCGCCTCCGTGAGCCACTGAAAATGCTCCAGCAACTCGCCGGCCTCCCCGGCGAGCGCCATGGCGAGGTTCTTAGGCGAATGAAACTGTTCCCAGTCGCGCTCGCGGGCGAACTGGAGCAGACGGGCGTTGAGCTGGTGGAGACTATCGGGCATTAAATTGCGTCCTGAGTGATAGATGACGTTTGAGCGATAGGCAGCCTCTCCGGCAACCCAAAGAGCCGGTGCTAGACGCGATTTAATATATTGAAATTCAATAATTTAAATCGCATTTGTCAGGATTGCCCTTGATTGATCCGAGGTCGTACTCATTCGAAAACAGCGCATTCATGCTGGATGCGGGTTAGAACTCTCCGAAATATCCTGGCTCTGCCGCCATTTTTCCAATGTTTCCGATGTCTCTGAAACGAGTTGACGAAATTGAGATTCTCGGGCGGTATCGTCATCCTCAGACGCACCCAACCGCTCCCGCCCGCGCGCAATCGCCGCGCGCACCTGGGCCGGGGCCGTGCCGCCGAGGTGATCGCGCGCCGCGACCGAACCCTCCAGCGTCAACACCGCAAAGACCTCCTCGCCGATGGCGTCCGAGAACTGGCGCAGTTCGGCCAGCGTCAGTTCGGCCAGATCGCGCCCCTCGCGCACGCCGAGCGCGACCGCCTTGCCGACGATTTCATGGGCGTCGCGAAAGGGAATGCCCCGGCGGACCAAATAATCGGCCAGATCGGTGGCGGTGCTGAAGCCCTGTTTGGCGGCGGCGCGCATCCGCTCGCGGTTGCAGGTCAGGTTGCCCATCATGTCCGCGTAGACCTTGAGCGAACCCTTGAGGTTGTCGACGGTGTCGAACAGCGGTTCCTTGTCTTCCTGATTGTCCTTGTTGTAGGCCAACGGCTGGCCTTTCATCAGGGTCAACAGCCCCATCAGATGACCGAAGACGCGTCCGCTCTTGCCGCGGACCAGTTCGGGCACGTCCGGGTTTTTCTTCTGCGGCATGATCGAGGAGCCGGTACAGAAGCTGTCCGCAAGCTCGACGAAGCCGAACTGAGCCGAGGACCAGAGGATAAGTTCCTCCGAAAAGCGCGACAGATGCATCATGAGGATGGCGGCGTCGGCGGCGAATTCGATGGCGAAGTCGCGATCCGAGACGGCATCGAGCGAGTTTTCGGCCGGGCGGTCGAAGCCAAGCAGTTCGGCGGTGTAGTGGCGATCGATGGGATAGGTCGTCCCGGCCAGGGCGGCGGCGCCGAGCGGCATCACATTCATCCGCCGGCGGCAGTCGGCGAGGCGCTCGCGGTCGCGCTCCAGCATCTCGAACCAGGCCAGCAGGTGATGACCGAAGGTGATGGGCTGGGCGACCTGAAGATGGGTGAAGCCGGGCAGGATGGTGTCGACCTCGCGTTCGGCCAGATCGAGCAGCGCCTGCTGGAGCCGCAGGATGGCGGCGCGGATGGCGTCGATCTCGTCGCGCAGCCAGAGCCGCACGTCGGTGGCGACCTGATCGTTGCGCGAGCGCCCGGTGTGCAGCTTCTTGCCGGCCTCGCCGATGTCGGCGGTGAGCGCGGACTCCACGTTCATGTGAACATCCTCCAACGGGATCGACCAGACAAATTCGCCGGCATCGATCCGCGCGCGCACCGCCTCCAGCCCGCTCACAATGGCGTCGCGCTCGGTGGCGGTCAGGATGCCCTGACGGGACAGCATGGTCGCATGGGCGATCGAACCCTGAATGTCGTAGCGGTACAGCCGCCGATCGAAGTCGACGGAGGCGGTGAAGGCCTCGACGAAGGCATCGGTCGGCGCATTGAAGCGCCCGGCCCAGGGCTTGGCGGAGGGGTTTGGTTCATTCATTCAGAAGATCCGGCAAGTGGCAAAGGTTCGATTCTACACGCTGTCTTTCCCGTATCGGACCTGGTGTCACCGGATGCATCCTAGACCAGGATCGTCGTTCCGGCCAACCTAAGGCGAACAGTCACCCTGGAGCCGCTCAGCGTTACCCTGTCTACAGCCACCAAGTACAAGTCGTTTTTCTGGTCTATCTTGTGAAAGCGCATCCAGCGCGAACGCTCCGGCTTGAGCGCGGTTGGCGCACTGTTTTCGATCACCAACGGGAATGGCAACGGCGATGCGGATTCTGGTTGTTGACGATGATTCCTCCGCCCGAGACCAGCTCCGGCATCTGCTCGCCGAGTTCGATGGCGATCATGCGCTGGCCGGAGAGGCCGCGGACGGGTGGGAGGCGATTTCCTGCTGCCGGTCGCAGCCGATCGATCTCGTTCTGCTGGATGCGCGAATGCCCGGCATGAGCGGGACCGAGGTCGTCCGGCGACTGGCTCAACTAGACGCGCCGCCAGCGGTCATTCTGATGGCGGCCGACGAACCGTCAACCTCAGCCGTCACAGGTAGTCAGGGGGCGGCCTGTCTGCCCAAACCCGTACAGCGCGAACGATTGGAAGAGGAACTCGCACGGATCAGCCGTCAGTTGAACCAGTCAGCCGTCCCGGTGGTTGGAGTCGAATCCCCGGTCGCCCCGTATCCGGGCCGTCGTCGCCAGATCAGCGCGCGCTATCGCGGTCAAGTGTGTACGGCGCCAGTCCGCGACATCCTCTTTCTGCGGGCGGATCAGAAATATGTCGCGATTCGCCATCCCGGCGGCGAATTGCTGGTCGACGAATCGCTACGCACCTTCGAGCAGGAATTCGGGGATCTTTTTGTGCGCATTCATCGCAATGCACTGGTGGCGCGCGCGCGGCTGGTCGGTTTGGAGAAAACCGGTCAGGGTCACTTTCAGGCAAGATTGAGCGACTGCGACGAACGCCTGCCCGTGAGCCGTCGACATGTGGCGAAGGTCCGCCGTTGGCTGCGCGAGCGAACCCTTGAACCATCAGAATGACCGGCGCGTGAGCGTCCAAAAGCCAAAGGCCAACAGCCCGATCCAAAGCGCCGCGAGCCAGCCGATGGTGCCGTCATACTCGCCCACCAGAAAGGCGACGTTGGACGCATCGTTGCCGTCCGTGACCCGGCGTGTCATCTGGATCACGAAGACCCAGCCGGCATGCAGCCCGATACACCAGCCGATTTGCCCGGTGCGCTCGCGAACCAGCGCCAGGAACACGCCCACGCAAAAGAGCGCGACCATGGAATCCAGGTTGTTCCATTGAAAGAGATCGCCGAAGACATGGGCGAACATCCAGAGCGCACCGGTCCAGTCGAAGACCATGCCGGCGGGCAGCGCGCCCGGTTTCATGAAGTGCACCAGGGCGTAGAGCAGCGCGGACCAGACGATGGCGGAGCGCATGCCGTCGCGGCGCCGGATCGCGCTATAGAGCGCGCCGCGAAAAAAGGTTTCCTCCAGAAATCCGATCAGCAAACCGCCGATCAGCGCCTGCGCGGCTTTACCGGCAATGCCTGGCCAGGGATTCGGGTCCGGAATCCGGATGTCCAGCGCGAGCAGAACCAGCACCAGGGCCAGCAGAATTGCCACGCCCTGCAACCAGCCCAGTCCCACCGAGCGGCGCCAGACCCGCCCGCTCACGGCATAGCCCAGCGCACCGCGATCGGCGAGCGACAGCCAGCGCAGCAAAGGCCAGATGCCGAGCAGCATGAAGATCTGGGCGAGACGGCCCATCGCCCGCTGGGGCTCCAGATCGATCCAGCCGGTCGCCAGCAGCGCGGGGGCGAGCAGCGCAGCCAGAATCAGGCAGACGAGGAGATAGAGGAAAAATTGAAGGGTCGCGCGCATGTCGTCGATGGTGGTGGTTAGTGGTTAGTGGTTAGTGGTTAGTGGTTAGAAAGTGTCCATCAACTGTTTCCCGACGTGAGCGGCACTGTCTGGCAGCAGTCGAGACGTCGAAAATGGACAGTTGCTGAATGACGATCTCACGCGGAGGCGCGGAGTGCGCGGAGTGCGCGGAGAAAGACAGGATGAATGATGGGGAAGGGCTCCAAGGGGCCTCCCGATGGCAATCGCTCGGCGTGAGCCGTCGGACCGCTTCCGACTCTCCGCGTGCTCCGCGTCTCCGCGTGAAACTTAGACAGTGTCCATCAACTTTAAAGCGCGTCCAGCACGAGACTCCAGGTTGCGCTAAGGTGTCAGCCTACCATTGACACCCAAAGTCTCCACGATGGACGCGCTTTAAAATGTACAAACTCATCGTTTCGGATCTCGACGGAACCCTGCTCAATGCCGAGCATCGGCTGGGCGATTATACCCGCGAGATCTTGAGCGCCCTGCGGCGGCAGGGGATCGAGATCATGCTCGCCTCCGGGCGTCATTATCAAGACATCCGCGGACTTTCCGGGCGGTTGGGTGGTCCGGACGGCCTGATTTCCAGCAATGGCGCGGCGGTACATGACCGCCTGGACCAGCTGCTGCATTGCCGTGCGATCGACCCCGATTGCCTCCCCTTTCTGTTGTCCGGTCCGGCCTTCGCTCGGGCGCAGACGAATGTGTACCGGATCGACGACTGGGTCGTCGAGACGCCTGAACCGAGCCTGCTCCAGTATCACCGGGAATCAGGTTTCGCCTATCGAGTCAGCGACTTCGCCGCGCTCGACGACGCGCCCGTGCTGAAGGTCTTCTATTTCCATGACGACGCTGCGTATCTGCGCGGCCTGGAGCGTCTGATCCTTGATGGTCATGGCGACCGGCTCACCATCACCTATTCGCTCCCGAACGTGCTGGAAGTCATGGCCCAGGGGGTTTCCAAGGGCGCGGCGCTCGCCCGCGCGCTGGAGCAGCGTGGCATCCAACCCGCGAACGTGATCGCCTTCGGCGACGGTCGTAACGATCTGGAAATGCTGCGCGACGTGGGTAAAGGGGTCTTGATGGGCAACGCCGCGCCGGAGTTGAAAGACGCGTTGCCCGATTTGGAGGTGATCGGATCGAACACGGATGAATCGGTTGCCCGCTATCTGGCTCGTGCCTTCCAGTTCCAGGTTGACGACACACTTTAAACCGCACCGCCCTCATCACCTATCACATTCTGGCAAACTGCCGCTCAGAGGGTGTAGACAAAAATAATTGAGCTGCTATTTGTATACCAGTCTACAACTGAGCTGGTGTGCGCTGATGTCGAAAGCTGGTCGTCCCCCCAAGATTCACGAGGCGGAGCAAGCGGTATTGCGTCAAATTGTCACGGATCGCCCGACCTCCACGCTGTCAGAGATTGCCCGGGAACTCGCGGCACGGACGGGAATCGAGGCTCATGAAGCAACGATTCGCAAGTCCTTGCGGGAGGCGGGCGTCACGCGCCTCCGGGGCGAGAGTGGTCTCGAGGCGCAAGCGCGCGCAACGCCGCGTCGGTATGGGTATACGGATGCGCATCGTCGCCACGACCCCGACCAAAGCTACCCAAGTTGTCTGACCGATGCGGAGTGGGACTTGGTCGCCGCTCTCTTTGAGATGCCGGGCGGGCGGGGTCAACCGCCCCGCGTGTCGCGCCGGAGCATCCTGGAGGCGTGTTGCTACGTGGTGCGCACGGGGTGCGCGTGGCGGATGCTGCCGCACGATTTCGCGCCTTGGCAGAATGTCTACAAGACGTTTCGCCGTTGGAGTGCGGCTGGGAAGTTTGAGCAGATGCATGATCGACTGCGGGGGCAATGGCGCGAACGCGAGGGGCGTGAGATCGCGCCGACGGCGGCGGTGCTGGATGCGCAATCGACCCGCGGCTCGCCGCAGGGTGGACCGAGCGGCTTTGATGCGGGCAAGCAGGTCAAGGGGCGCAAGCGCAGCCTGGTGGTCGATACCTTGGGGTTCGTGTTGGCGGTGAGCGTGGTCGCGGCCAATCTTCAGGACCGCGATGCCGCCTCGGGCGCCGTCGCTGACGCGGCCGCCAAGTACCCCCAGATCAACACGCTGTTTGTCGATAGCGCCTACGCCGGTCAATTTGCCCAAACCACCGAGCAGACCCACGCGATCCGCGTGGAAGTCGTGCGCCATCCAGCCAACAAAAGCGTTGGCTCCTGGCACGTGGACGGGGCGCCTGACCGAGTGGTGATCGCCAACGCCGACGGCTTCGTTCCGCTGCCGAAGCGCTGGGTTGTCGAGCGCACCCATGCGTGGAATGAGCGTGCCCGTCGATTGATCATGCATCATGACCGTCTGCCAGCGGTCTCCGAAACCTGGGTTTGGCTGGCGGAGGCGCGCATCCTGCTGCGGCGGTTGACCACAACGGTTTGATTTTGTCTACACCCTCTCAGAGGTTGTGAACAATTCGATTTTCGCGGCATCGCGGCGATGCAAACGCCCCAGTCCTGACGAGATGGTCTCGTACACGATTATCCGCCTGGGCGTCGCGAAACGGTGGTCCGTCACGGGCCGATTGGCGGCCCCACACGGCGCTTCACGTTATATCAATCTGTTATGTGGCCATAGCCGGTTCCGCAGACGCACCGCTCCCGTACCCGAGCAGATCGGGCGCCAGGGCGAAGGTGCGCATCAGGTTATGAGCCAGGGCATGCAGTAGCAGCACACAGCGCGCTTTGGGGGTGCCGCGGACCCGCACACGGGTGAGGCCGCGCTCGCGCGCCTGGGCGTTGACGCACTCGGGCGTGGATGCCCGTTCTTTGTAGAGGTCCTTCGCCGCGTCGGTGCCCATGCGTTCGCGCCACGCGGCGACGGGTTCGCTGGCGCCCGCTTTGGCGACGTGCGGATCGGTCTGCGCGTCTTTCGGCGCGGGGCATACACAACGGTCGACGCGGCGGCTTGTTCGAGTTGCTCGTGGGCCGGGTAGCCACCGTCGACCAGCCACTCGTCAGGGGCCTGCCCATAGCGCTCGTTGACCTGCTCAATCATGGGGGTCAGTTGCGCCATGTCCGTTCCCGCCGTGGCCGCTTCCACGCCGACAACGACGTGTGATGCCGTGTCGCTGACGAACTGGCCGTTGTCGGCGGGACGATAACCGCCGTCAGCCATCGTCATCACCGTCGCCTCGGCATCGGTCGTGGAAACCCGCGCCGCCTCTGCCTTCTTGCCCTGTTTGGTTTTGATCTCGGCCATCTGCGGCAGACGCGTGAGCGCCTGCTCAATGCGTTCTTGCCGCTCACGGGCCGCGCGTTCACGGGCCGCCTGTTGTCGCCGGGTCGTAGCGCCGGGGTCATCCTCGCACTGACGCTTGAGCGCCTCGACCTGTGCCTGCGCCGCCTCCAGACACCGCTCCAGCGTCTCGCCACGCCGGAACGAGGCCGCCCCGGCACTGGCGCGGATGCGTATCCCATCTTGGGCCACCCGCTTGAGCGTCACCGCCCCCACCGCCAGCAAGGCCGCCACGCTGTCGGTCAACAAGGCGTCGAGCACCTCGCCATGCGCCGTGCGAAAATCCGACAGGGTGTGGTCGTTCACCTGCACCCCGCCGCAGATCCACCGGTAGGCGTCGTGCTCCTGGGTCAGCCTCGCCACCGCCCGCGCGCTGCCAACCCCCTCCAGCGTCGCATACAGCCACAGCGCGAACAGGATCTCCGGGGCGTCCGCTACCGCCTTCGAACGCACGGATGACCGCATACATGCCGCTCACGTCCGCCCGCTCGACCCACGCCCAGACCAGGCGCGCCCGATGCCCTGCGGGCAACGGCGCCTCCAGGTCGCACGGGCGCCGTTCCAGTTGCGTCCGATTCGGCATCAGGATCCGCGCCACACCCGCGGCCACCGTCGTCGCGACGGGCGGGGGCCGTTCCGCAAGACTGGGGGCAGCGTCAAACAGACTTGGTTGCCGCTCGTTGGACATCGCTCGTCGATTACCGACTGTCAATTCAATGGGGCCATTATACTCCCCACCCACCGCCTCGCACAGGGTCGGGAGGTTTGTTCACAAGCTCTCAGTCTTCCGCCCGCTGATAGGCGTCGGCCATCTGCTTCTGGATGTTGGCGGGCACCGGGTCGTAATGACTGAGTTCGATACTGTAGGTGCCCTCGCCGCCGGTCATGGCCTTGAGTCGGGCGTCATAGCCCGACAGCTCCGCTAGCGGCGCCTCGCCTTCGAGCAGGATGCGGCCGCGACTCTTGGTCTCGCTGCCGTTGATGCGGCCGCGCCGGCTCGACAGATCCCCCGCCAGATCGCCCATGGCGCTGTCCTGGGCGGTGATGCGGATCTTGACGATCGGTTCCAGGATGACCGGTTGGGCCTTGAGCACGGCGTCGACGAACGCCTTGCGACCGGCGGTGGCAAAGGCGATGTCCTTGGAATCCACGGGATGAAATTTGCCGTCATAGACGGTGACCTTGACATCCTGGAGCGGATAACCGGCGACGGCGCCTTCATCCAAAACCTGACGCACGCCCTTTTCGATCGAGGGGATGAAGTTGCCTGGGATGACGCCGCCGACCACCGCGTCGATGAATTCGAAGCCGGCGCCGCGTTCGTTGGGCTCGACCCGCAGATAGACCTCGCCGAACTGGCCCGCGCCACCGGTCTGCTTCTTGTGCCGGTGATGCCCCTCCGCCTTGCCCATGATGGTCTCGCGGTACGGGATGCTCGGCGGGTGAGTCTCCACCTCGACATGGAATTGTTCGGTCAGCCGGCGCAGCAGCACCTTGAGGTGCAACTCGCCAAGACCGCGGATGATGGTCTCGTTGGCGGCGGCGTTGTGTTCGAGATGGAAACAGGGATCTTCCGACTCCAGCTTATGCAGCGCGTCGGTCAGCTTCTGCTCGTCGCCGCGCTTGGCGGTGTTGATGGCGAGTCCGAACAGCGGCAGCGGGCATTCCAGGCTGGCGAGGTGGAAGTGGTCTTCTTCGTGTGAGTCGTGCAGCACGGCGTCGAAATGAATGTCGTCGACCCGCGAGACGGCGAGGATGTCGCCGGGGACGCCTTCGCTCACCTCGATCAATTCGCTGCCATGCAGTCGGTAGAGATGATTGACCTTGAACGGCTTGCGGGCGTCGCCGATCAGGATCTGAGCGCCCGTCGTCATGCGGCCCTGATGGATGCGGAAGATGCCGAGCTTGCCCCGGAAGGGATCGTTGATGATCTTGAAGACATGCGCCACGACATGCAGCGACGGATCGGGCTTGACGGTCACTGGCAGCAGCGTGGCACCTTCGCCTTTCAGGAAGGGTGGCGGGTTGCCTTCGGATGGGTTGGGCATCAGCCGCGCCAGAATCTCCAACAATTCGGGGATGCCTGCGCCGGTCTGCGCGGACACGAAACAGACCGGGATCAGGTGAGACTCGCGCAGCGCGGTCTCGAAGGGATCATGGAGCTGTTCGGGTGCCAGATCCTGGCCCTGCTCCAGATACACCTCCATCAGCGCCTCGTCGACTTCCACGACCTGATCGATAATGTGGCTGTGGGCATCTTCCACCGAGGTGAAATCGGCGCCCTCGCCGGTCGGCTGGAAGAAGCAGTCGACGACCCGTTTGCCGCCGTCGGCCGGCAGATTGATCGGCAGACACTCGGCGCCGAAGGTCTCGCGGATCTGCTCGGTCAGGCCGGCAAGGTCGAGATCCGGGGCGTCGATCTGGTTGACGACGATGAGACGGCACAGCTTGCGGTTCTGCGCGGCCTTCATCATGCGGATGCTCATTGGCTCGATGCCGGACTGAGCATTGATGACCAGGGCGGCGGTCTCCACGGCGGGCAGAACCGAGATGCTGCGTCCGAGGAAATCCGGGTAGCCGGGGGTGTCGATTAGATTGATGTGTTTGCCGCCGGTACTGAAGCTCGTGATAGCCGCGTCCAGCGAGTGTTGCAGTTCTTTTTCCAGCGGGTCGAAGTCGCAGACGGTGGTCCCCTTGGCGACGTTTCCAGGGCTGGGGATGACGCCGGTGGCGGCGAGCAGTGCCTCTACCAACGTGGTCTTACCGGAGCCGGCGTGGCCGACCAGTGCGATATTGCGGACGTCCTCGGCATTGTAGTCAGACATCGGTGATCCTGTCGTGGCGCTTGAGTGGAATGCAGGGCGCTGGCGCGCCCTTTCGGCTGATTGTTCGAAGAACCGAAATTATACTGTAACCGAGATGTCGCACCGGCGGTATGTCGGTGCAATGCCGCGGCGCCTGCGTTGGATCAATGTTCAATGCGCGGCGGTCATCGACAGGCGGACAAAAAATGGCGGCCAATTGGCCGCCTAAGGACGCACAGCGATTGAGGAGGATCTTGCGGGATGATGCGCTGGTTTCGGCGTCTCGCCGCCATGTCCGATTCTTCCCGATGTCGTGAGCAACGTTAGCAGATCCCTGGAGGGTAAAAGATGGCACTGGTTCTCAACTCCGATGCATTTGTCGATGGCGATCCGATTCCGCGTCGATTCACCTGCGAGGGTGAGGATGTCTCGCCGCCGTTGACTTGGGACAACCTGCCGGTCGGCACCGAAAGTCTGGTCCTGATCGTCGATGACCCGGATGCTCCCGATCCCGCCGCCCCACGCATGGTTTGGGACCATTGGGTGCTCTATAACCTGCCCGCGACCTCTCCGGGGCTGCCGGAGGGCGTGGCGTCCGCTGCCTTGCCGGCGGGGACTGGCGAGGGGATCAACAGTTGGGGGCGCACCGGCTACGGCGGTCCCTGTCCGCCCATCGGCCGGCATCGCTATTTCCATCGGCTCTACGCGCTGGATGCCCGCCTGCCGTCCGAGCTGGGCAATCCCGGCAAGGACGACCTTCTGCTGGCGATGGACGAGCACATTCTCGCCCATGCCGAGCTGGTGGGAACCTACGAAAAACAGGCTTGAATTCGATCGCACTCCCCGCTGGCAAGGCCCGCGATCACTCGACGGCGCGACAGTATGACGTGCATTGGTGTATTTTTGCGTCGCCCCTGAACCAGATCCGAGCGATATTCGGCATGACCAAAGAACGACGACAACTGGGCGCGCGACAGGCCAGCCTCGCGCCAGGGGAGGCGGAGAAGATTCAGGCGCTCGGGCGCGCGGTGATCGAGACCGAGGCCGCCGCGGTCGCCGCGCTAGCGGGACGGATTGACGCCGACTTTGTGACTGCCTGCCGCTTCATGCTCGCCTGCGAGGGTCGCATCGTGGTCCTCGGCATGGGCAAATCGGGGCACATCGGCGGCAAGATCGCCGCGACTCTGGCCAGTACGGGGAGCCCGGCCTTTTTCGTCCATCCCGGCGAGGCGAGCCACGGCGACCTGGGGATGATTACCCCGCGCGATGTGGTGCTCGCCATTTCCAATTCCGGCGAGACCGAGGAATTCCTGACCATCCTGCCGATTCTCAAGCGGCTGGGGGTGCCGATGATCACCATGACCGGCCGCCGCGACTCCACCCTCGCCCGAGAGGCTGACGCGAGCCTGGATATCGGCGTGGCGAGCGAGGCCTGCCCGCTGGGGCTCGCGCCCACGTCGAGCACGACCGCCGCGTTGGCGATGGGCGACGCGCTGGCGATCGCGTTGCTCGAAAGTCGCGGATTCACCGCCGAGGACTTCGCTCGCTCGCACCCGGCCGGCAGTCTCGGACGTCGACTGTTGCTGCATGTCGGCGAGATCATGCATCGGGGCGAACGGCTGCCGAGCGTGACGCTCGGCACCTCGCTGCTGGAAACCCTGGATGAGATGTCGCACAAGGGGCTGGGGATGACCGCGGTGGTCGATGCCGATGGCACCCTGGCCGGGATCTTTACCGATGGCGATCTCCGGCGCGCGCTCGATCGCGGGATCTCGGTCCACCGGACAGCGATCGACGAGGTGATGACGCGCCAGTGCGCGACCGTCGCCGCCGAGGCGCTCGCGGCCGAGGCGCTCCAGCTCATGGAGTCCAGGTCGATCAACGGACTGCTGGTGCTCGACCCGAACCGGCGCCCGATCGGAGCCTTGAACATGCACGATCTGCTCAGGGCTGGGGTGGTTTGACCCCGTCGCCTTTCGTCAGCTTACAAGAGGGTACCGTTGTATGCAGGACATTCAAGAACGCGCCGCCCGCATCCGTCTGGTGATCTTCGATGTCGACGGGGTGCTGACCGATGGCAGTCTCTTCCTCGGCGACGACGGTCAGGAATACAAGGCGTTTCACTCCCGCGACGGACTCGGCATGACCCTGCTCCTGGATGCCGGCATCCGTCTGGCGGTGATTACCGGGCGTACCTCGAAGGTTGTGCGGATGCGCATGGAAAGTCTCGGGATCTCCGATGTGTACCAGGGCTACCGGGATAAATTGCCGGCCTATGAGGAACTTAAGCAGCGCCTTTCGTTGACGGACGATCTGATTGCCTATGTGGGCGACGATGTGGTGGATCTGCCGATCATGCGTCGGGTCGGTCTGGCGGTCGCCGTCGGCGACGCCCATCCGCGGGTCCAGCAGCATGCCCACTGGCGCACCCGTGCCGGCGGCGGGCAGGGCGCGGCGCGCGAAGTCTGCGAATTCATCCTGGATGCCCAGGGCGCTCTGGATCGAGCCATGAGTCGTTTCCAATGAGCATTCGTTTTTCATGAGCCCGAACGCCTCGCGGTTTTCGCGGCCGTCCTGGTCGCGCCGGCAACTCTTGCTGGGCGCCTGCTTCGTCGTCTCGGGCCTGATCGCCTGGTGGCAGCTTCAGTCGCCTCCCGATACCGCACCGGTGCTGGACGCGCGTCCGCGCCTGCCGGATTATGTCGTCCTGAATTTCGCCGCGGTGGATACCGATGAGGTCGGTCGGCCAAGCCGGCGCCTGCTGGCCGATGAACTGCGCCATTTCGTCAGGGAGGATCGGTCCGAACTCGATCGTCCGCACCTGGAACTGTTTCAGTCCGCCGGTCCGCCTTGGAAGGCGCGCGCTCAGGAGGGTCTTGTGCTGACCGGCGGCGATCAGGTTCGGCTCATCGGAGATGTCCAGTTGGATCGGGAGGGGGACGGCCAGACCCGTCCGGTGCATCTGGAGACCGAACGGATCGATGTCTGGCGCAAGCAGGCGCTTGCGGAAACGGATCTTCCGGTCCGCATCCTCAGCGACGGCGACTCGCTGACCGCCAATGGCATGCGGCTCTGGTATACCGAGCCGACGCGGACCACCTTCCATGGCCGCGCCCGCATCCGGTTCGCGCCGGAGTCCGCGCCAGACGACGAGTTAACCCGGGAGACGCCGCCATGAGCATCCTCGCACCCTGTCGGCGGCGGTCCTTACCCGCGATCTGGCTCAAGGCAAGCATGCCGCGCCCCGTCCGGCGCGCACTGTTCATGGCCGTCTGCCTGGCCGCCAGCATCTGGACGCCGGCTTGGGCGCTCCAGGAGGACGCCCAACAGCCCATCTTCATCGAGGCCGATGATGTCGAGGTGCGCGAGACCGACAGCATCAGCGTCTATGTCGGCAATGTCCAGGTTGATCAGGGCAGCATGCGGCTGCTCGCCGACCATGTGACCGTTTACCATCGGGAAGACCGTCAACCCAGATTTTTCGTCGCGTTGGGAGCGCCGGCCAAGTATCGACAGCAACTCGACAACCGCCAGGGCGAGGTCCAGGCGTTCGCCAGGCGGATGGAATACGATGCCGACAAGGACGAATTGATCCTGATCGGCGAGGGTCTGCTGATCCAGGGCGCGGATCGACTCGCCAGCGAACGGATCATCTACGACCGCGCGCGGGCGCGGTTTCGCGCCGGCGGCTCGGAACGGGTCAAGATCACCATCACCCCGCAATCGCGCTAAGCTCACGCCGCATCCGGCGGGAGCGAACGTCCCGAATGTCGGTTTCGAGCCACGTAGGAGGAGATCCAGTTGACCGCGCTGCATGCCGAACGACTGAAAAAGAGTTACCGCGGTCGCCAGGTGTTGCAGGACGTCAGCGTCGCCGTGAATCCAGGCGAGGTGGTGGGGCTGCTCGGACCCAACGGGGCCGGGAAGACCACCTGCTTCTATCTCATCGTCGGTCTGATCGCCGCGGATCAGGGCCGCATCCTGCTGAACGATCGCGATATCACGCGGCTGCCGATGCATGCGCGCGCGCGCGCCGGACTGAGCTATCTGGCTCAGGAGCCCTCGGTGTTTCGCAAACTCACCGCGCGCGAGAACATCCTGGCGATCCTGGAGACGCGCCGGGATCTCAAGCGTCCCGAGCGCGAGCGACAGTGCGAGCGACTGCTCGAAGAGCTGGGGATCGCGCATGTGAGCGATTCGCTCGCGCTCAGTCTCTCGGGCGGGGAGCGCAGGCGTCTGGAGATTGCTCGCGCCTTGGCCGTGGACCCGATCGTCATGTTGCTGGACGAACCCTTCGCCGGGGTCGATCCCATCGCGGTCGGCGACATCAAGGCCATCGTCTCCCATCTGCGCGACCGTCGGATCGGGGTGCTCATCACCGACCACAATGTGCGCGAGACGCTCGACATTTGCGACCGCAGCTACATCATCAGCGCCGGGACGGTGATCGCCGCCGGGGTGCCGGCCGATCTGCTCGCCAACCAGCAGGCACGGGATGTCTATCTGGGCGCCGATTTTTCCATGTAGCCCTGAAACGCCATCGGCCATGCCGCGCGCGCAACCCGCGTCGGTCTCCCGGCCGCTCGGGGGAAGTTTGCGATTTAACGCCCCCGCCATGATCGGGAAGGGTGTAAGATAAAATCATCATCACTCCCCCTGCCCGGACACGGCGAACGCGGGAGATTGAAATGGGCTAGAATCGCCGAAGACGCGCTTAACGCTTTCGCACTCGAACGGGATCATCTCAAGACGCACTCGCGCTCCATGAAGCAATCCATCCAGCTTCGCCTCGGCCAACACCTCACCATGACGCCCCAGTTGCAGCAGGCGATCAAGCTTCTGCAATTGTCCACGCTCGAACTTCAGAAAGAGATACAGGAGGCGCTCGATACCAATCTCATGCTGGAGGAGGGCGACGATGCCGAGCGATTCAGTGCCAGCGAGGCGAGCGACAGCCGGATCCAGCCGATCGAGGAGGTCGCGCGCACGCGCGCCGAGGAGGATCTGCGGATCGATCGGGAGGTTCCGTCCGAGTCCAGCGAGATGCCCGACGAGCTTCCGGTCGATACGCAATGGGAGGATGTCTACGACAGCTATCTGCCCACCGCCGCTCAAGGCGGCGATGACGGCGCGGACTACGACCCTTTCGCCCACCAAAGCCGTCCGCAAACGCTGCACGATCATCTCGCCTGGCAACTGAACCTCAGCCGTCTCAACGAGCGCGATTTCATGATCGCCCAGGCGATCATCGACGCCATCGACGCGGACGGGTATCTGCGCACCCACATCGAGGATCTGCTGACCACGATCGACCACCCGGAGATCGGTGCCGATGAGGTGCAGACCCTGCTCCATCGCGTCCAATCGCTCGATCCGCCCGGGGTGGGCGCGCGGGATCCGCGGGAATGTCTGCTGCTTCAATTGCGCCAGATGCCCTCGGAGACGCCTTGCCGCGACCTGGCCATTGCCATCTGCCGCGACGGGTTCGAGCATCTGCCGAGAAAAGACATCGCCGCGCTGGCGCGCCTGCTCAATGCGCCGGAGCCGGAGATCGTCAGCGCCATCGAACTCATTCGCCGACTCAATCCGCGGCCTGGATCCTTGATCGAGGCGGCGCCTTCGGAGTACGTTGTCCCGGACCTCTTCGTGCGCAAGCTGGAGGGCCGCTGGCTGGTCGAGCTGAATCCCGAATCGACGCCTAAACTGAGAGTGAACGCGGACTATGCGCGCTTGATCCGCCGCTCCGATCAGAGCGCCGACGGTACGACCCTGAAGAGCCATCTGCAGGAGGCACGCTGGTTCATCAAGAGTCTGGCGAGCCGCAACGATACCGTCCTGCGCGTGGGTTCCAAGATCGTGGAAATGCAGCAGGATTTTTTCGAGCAGGGCGACGAGGGGATGCGGCCGATGATTCTGCGCGACATTGCCGAGGCGCTCGAATTGCACGAATCCACCGTCTCCAGGGTCACCACGCAGAAATACATGCACACCCCGCGAGGCACTTTCGAGTTCAAATATTTTTTTTCCTCTCACGTCAATACCGCTTCTGGCGGCGAGTGTTCGTCCACGGCCATCCGCGCCCTGATTCGCAAACTGATCGCGGCGGAGTCCGCCAGGAAGCCACTGAGCGACGAGAAAATCGCCAAGGAGCTTGAGGGTCAGGGGATCAAGGTCGCGCGCCGGACAGTCGCCAAATACCGCGAGGCAATGGGTCTCCCACCCTCGAACGAGCGCAAACGCCTGGATTGACAGGCCGTTTGAACCTTAAGGAGTCACACGATGCAGATCAACCTGACGGGTCACCACATCGACATTACCGATGCACTCAGGGATTATGTCGAGAACAAATTCGAGCGCCTGGGGCGACATTTTGACCACGTCATCAACGCCCACGTCGTCCTCAGCGTTGAAAAACTCGCCCAAAAGGCGGAGGCGACACTCAATGTCAATGGGGGTAATGTGTTTGCCGACTCTACCCACGAAGATATGTACGCGGCGATCGATGCCCTGATCGACAAGCTTGATCGCCAGGTGCTGCGCCACAAGGAAAAGAAAAGCAGCCACCGCGGTCCTGTTGCGAAAATCGCCGAGGCGGAGGAATAGCCGCGGCCGAGCATTGAAGGCGAACGCGTTGCTTCCGTAGGCACGCACCAGGCACCTCGGGCGGCTCGTTGACTGACCGTTCGGGGTGTTTTTTATTGAGACGACGAGAGACGATCACCACCATTAGGCTCAGATCCAGCCGACAGGTCGATCGCAGGAGACCCGAATTCATGACCCTAGACAGCGATTGCGCGACCATCGCGCCGAACCCGCGAGACTGCCCGCGGAATGCGCGCGAAGACCTGGCGGCCGCCATGCGCGTCCGCGAATCCTAGGACGTTGAGCCATGTTGAGCCCAGACCTGATCAGCGAAGCCCGAATCGGGTGCGCTCTTGAGATCGCGAGCAAAAAACGCCTGCTCGAAACGCTGGCCGAACTGCTGGCAAGCGGTCATCCGCGCCTGCACACCGAGACCGTGTTCGAGCGACTGCTGGAACGCGAGCGCCTTGGCAGTACCGGACTTGGCCATGGCATCGCCTTGCCGCATGCCCGGATCAAGGAGGTCACGGAGGTGTTGGGAGCCTTCGTGCAGACGGTCCGGGGCGTGGACTATGACGCGACCGACGGCGAGCCGGTGGATCTCGCCTTTGCGCTGCTGGTGCCGGATGCCGCGAACGACGAACATCTGCGCCTCCTGGCGCATCTGGCCAGTCTGTTCAACGATCCGGCGATCCGGGCGAAACTGCGCGCGGCGGATTCGCCGGCATTGCTCCTGCAAGTGTTGAACTCGCGCTAAGCCGCCCTTGCAACGGCCGCCAGCGATGATCGATAGCCTTCAGTCCCTGATTGCGCAGACCGGATCCCAGCTCAAGCTGCATTGGCTGACGCCCGAGCCGCGCGAGCCGCGCCCCTTGCAGGGCGAGGCTCCCGAGCATTCCCGCCAGTCGCTGATCGGATCGCTGAACTGTATCCATCCCAACCGCCTGCAGATCGTGGGTCAGCAGGAACAGGCGTATCTGCATGCCCTGGGCGCGACCGCCTTCGCCGAAACCATCGAAAAACTCTTCGCCGACCGTCCCGCGGCGGTGATCTTTTCCGATGGCATCGAGCCTGGCGCGGCATTGCTCGAATATGCCGAAGGCACGCAGACGCCGCTGCTGGCTTCCACGCTCGGCGATCAGGAACTGATCAACCACCTGCGTTATTTTCTGACCCATGCGCTCGCGGAACGCAAGACGGTGCATGGTGTCTTTATCGAAGTGTTGGGCATGGGCGTGCTGCTGGTCGGCAGTCCGGCGGTCGGCAAGAGCGAACTGGCGCTGGAGTTGATCACCCGCGGTCACCGCATCGTCGCCGACGACGCGCCCCGCTTCGCGCGGATCGCCCCCGAGGTGCTCGAAGGCACCTGTCCGGAAACCCTGCGGGACTTTCTCGAAGTCCGCGGTCTGGGTATCCTCAACATCCGCGCCATGTTCGGCGAAGGCGCCGTGCTGCGCAGCAAGACGCTCAACCTGATCATCGACCTGCAACCACTGGATCACCAACAGCTCGAATGCATCGATCGACTCACCGGCAGCCTGACGGCGGCCACCATCCTGGGCGTCGCGATCCCGAAGATCGTCATGCCGGTGGCGCCGGGCCGCAACCTGGCCATTCTGGTCGAGGCGGCGGTGCGACATCAGATCCTGCGCATCCGCGGCTACGACGCGGGCGTGGATTTCATCGATCGGCAAGCCCGCGCCATCAGTATCGATCGACCCGATCCGCCAGCCGCCCGACGCTGACGTCACAGGCTCAAGCGTCGTCTTCCGTCAGCCCGACCTGAAGCGCACTCAATCATGAAACTGGTTATTCTCAGTGGACTATCCGGCTCCGGGAAAAGCGTCGCACTTCACACGCTGGAAGATCTGGGCTATTACTGTATCGACAACCTGCCGCTCTTTCTGCTGAAAGACCTCGTGCTGGGGCTGCGCAAGGCGGCGCTTGACGAGGCGTTCACGAACACGGCGGTCGGTGTCGACGCCCGGACCAATCCGGATGAACTGCGCCTGCTCCCGGAACTTGTCCGGACCGCTCAGGAGCGAGGCATCGACTGTCGCGTCATCTTTCTGGAAACGAACACCGACACTTTGATCAAGCGTTTCAGCGAGACCCGCCGCAAGCATCCGCTCACCCGGGGCGACCGTTCGCTCGGCGAGGCGATCCAGCTCGAACGCGACCTGCTGGAGCCGATCCGGAGCTGCGCCGGGATCCTCATCGACACCACCCAGACCAATGTCCACGAGTTGCGCGATCGGGTACGCGGCTGGCTGGTCGGCAGCGTCTCGCCCAAGGCGTCGATTCTGCTCCAGTCGTTCGGGTTCAAGCATGGCGTGCCGCAGGATGTGGATTTCGTGTTCGATGTGCGTTGCCTGCCCAATCCGCACTGGCAGCCCGAACTCAAACCGCTGACCGGACGCGATCCGCCGGTCGTGGCGTTTCTGGAGGCAAGCCCCGAGGTCCAGCGGATGCGCGATGACATTCAATCCTTTCTCGCGCACTGGATCCCGTCCTTCGAGACCGACGGGCGGAGTTATCTGACGATCGCCATCGGCTGTACCGGCGGTCAACATCGCTCGGTCTACATGACCGAGGCACTGCGTCGCTTCTTCGAGGGTGACGGTCACAAGGTCATCGTGAGACATCGGGAATTGCCATGAGCGTCGGACTTCTTCTGATTACGCATCGTCCGCTCGCGGGGGATCTGCTGAGTGTCGCCACCGAGATTCTGGGCAGCCGTCCGCCCGGCATCGAGGCGCTGGAGGTGATCAACGATACCCCGTGCGAAGATCTCGTCGCCGAGGGTCTGCGGCGCGCCGCGCGACTCGACCAGGGCGATGGCGTGCTGATCCTGACCGACCTCTTCGGCGCCACGCCCGCCAATGTCGCGATGGTTCTGTTGGATCGCCTGGAGCGCGCGCGGGTGCTGGCAGGCGTGAACCTGCCGATGCTGCTGCGGGCATTGAACTACGCCGCGCTGGATCTGGAGACGGTGGCCGAGAAGGCCGCGCAGGGCGCGCGCGATGGTATCCGCCTGTGCGTCGCCGCAGGCGAGCAGCGCACGATACCGGCACGCAGGATCCAGGTCACATGATTCGCAGGGAATTCGAGATCTGCAACAAACTGGGTCTGCACGCGCGCGCGGCAGCCAAGCTGGTGCAATGCGCCACGCGCTACCGCAGCCATATCGAAATCGAGCGGCGCGATCAGCGCGTCAACTGCAAAAGCATCATGGGGGTGATGATGCTGGCCGCGAGTCAGGGCACCTGGGTCACGGTCGAGGCCGTCGGCGACGACGAGGAGGACGCAATGGTGTCGATCGAGACACTCATCCGCGAGCGCTTCGGGGAGGCCGAATGACCACCGCCTTTCAGGGCATCGGAATCGCCTCGTCCTGTCCGATTGCCCTGGGGCCGGCGTTCATCGACGCGCGCGGACGCGGCGGCGCCTTCCTCACCCCCATCGCCAGCGATCAGATCGGCGCCGAGATCGCCCGACTGGATCTGGCCGTGGCCGCCGCGCGCGAGGCCTTGCAGGCGGTACGCGAACAGATCCCGCGCCACACCCCCATCAAGATCGCCGAGTTCATCGACGCCCACCTGCTGATGCTCGAAGATGCCGCCCTCATCGACGAGGTCCGGCGCATCGTGACCGATCAATTGTGCAATGCGGAGTGGGCGCTCCAGTTACAGCGCGACACCCTGATTCGGGTCTTCGACGAGATGGACGACCCCTATCTGCGCACCCGGCGCGACGATATCGAGCATGTGGTCCGTCAGATTCAGTCCTTCCTGCGCGGCGAAGCGCCCGCGCTCAACCCCGGAATCAAGGATCTCGACGGCTGCGTGGTGGTGGCGCACGATCTCATGCCCGCCGACGCCATCCTGCTGCGCCACCGCGGCGCGGCGGCCTTCGTCACCGAAGCCGGCGGTCCCATGTCGCATACCGCCATCCTGGCGCGCAGCCTCGGGGTTCCCGCGGTTATGGGCGTCCACGAGATCACCCGTTATCTGCGTCAGAATGAATTTCTGGTGGTCGACGGCGAGACCGGAACCGTGCTCGCCGATGCCGACGAACGCACCCGGGAGTATTTCCGCCAGCGCCTGCGCGCGTTCGAGGCGCGCCAGCGTCGGTTGCGCGAATTGGTCAGCCGACCCACTCTGACACGCAATGGGGTCGCCATCGATCTGCTGGCCAATCTGGAATTGCCCGAGGACGTGCGCACGGCCAAGGCCAACGGCGCCGCTGGCGTCGGTCTGTACCGCACCGAATTTCTCTACATGAACCGCGACGACCTCCCGGACGAGGAGGAGCATTTGGCCAACTATGCCGAGATGATCGCGGGACTCGATGGCATCCCCATCACCATCCGCACCCTGGATCTCGGCGTCGAGAAAGGCTGCGAGGCGTTCGTCCGATGCGGCTCCAATGCCTGCAATCCGGCACTCGGTTTGCGCGCGATTCGACTCTGTCTCAAGGAACCGGAGCTGTTCCGACCGCAATTGCGCGCGATTCTGCGCGCCTCCGCGCTCGGCCCAGTCCGCCTGATGCTGCCGCTCGTGACCAATGTGCATGAAGTGGATACCGTGCTGGCGCTCATTGTGCAGCTCAAGCATCAGCTCGACCGCGAGGGACTGCGCTACGATCCCGCCCTGCCGGTCGGGGCCATGATCGAGGTGCCCGCCGCCGCGCTGGCGGCCCGCGCCATCGCCCACCGGATGGACTTTCTCTCCATCGGCACCAATGACCTGATCCAGTACACGCTCGCCATCGACCGTCTGGACGACGCCGTCAACTATCTGTTCGACCCCACCCATCCCGCCATCCTGCGGCTGATCCGCATGACCATCGAGGCCGGGCGCGCGCTGAACATTCCGGTCAGCATGTGCGGCGAGATGGCCGGCGACCCGCGCTTCACGCGCCTGCTGCTGGGGCTTGGGCTGCGGGAGTTCAGCATGCAGCCGGGGGCGCTGCTCGACATCAAGGAAATCGTGCTTGACGCCGATTCGCGGGAACTTCAGCGGCGCACCGCCCAACTGTTCGATCTGCTCGACGAGACGGATCCCAGCCACCTGTTGGAAGCCTTGAATCAGGCTTGAGTCCGGACCGACAAGCCCCCCATGAGCGTCTCCGTCCCCAGCCATCCCGACCGCCCGCGTCTCGACGCCCTGCGCCAAGTGCTTGAGCAGGGCGCCATGCGTCAGGCCGCGCGCATGCTCAATGCCCTGCAACCCGCCGAAATCGCGTATCTGCTCGAATCCCTGCCGCCTCAGGAACGCGAACTGGTCTGGAATCTGGTGGAGGCCGAGTCCGATGGCGAGGTGCTGGCCTATCTGCATGACGATGTCCGCGAACACCTGATCCGGCTGATGGATACCGGCGAACTGATCGCCGCGATGGGCAATCTGGACACCGACGACCTGGCCGACCTGATCCGGGATCTGCCTGTGGCCATCACGCGCGAGGTCGTCAAATCGCTCGACCAACAGCGCCGCGAGCGACTTGAGCAGGCCCTGTCATTTCCGGAAGACAGCGCCGGCGGCCTGATGAACACCGACACGGTGACGGTACGCCCCGAGATGACCCTGGAAGTCGTGATGCGCTATCTGCGTCGGCTCAAGGGCGGCCTGCCGGACATCACGGACAACCTCATCGTGGTCAATCGCCGGGGATCCTACCTGGGCGTGCTCTCTCTGACCGATCTGCTGACCCACGACCCGGAGGATTCGGTTGCCGAGGCCATGCGGCTGGACGTGCAGGCCATTCCCGCGACCTGGAGCGCCCACGAGGTCGCGACTCGTTTCGAGCAGCACGATCTGGTCACCGCGCCGGTGGTGGACGACGAGGGACGCCTGCTCGGGCGTATCACGGTCGACGATGTGATGGACGTGATCCGCAAGGAAGCCGAACATCAGTTTCTCGGTCAGGCCGGTCTTTCGGAGACCGAGGACATGTTCGCCCCGGTCCTGCTCAGCGCGCGCCGGCGCGCGCTCTGGCTCGGCGTCAACCTGCTGACCGCCTTTCTCGCCGCCTGGGTCATCGGCCGCTTCGAGGCGACGATTCAGCAGGTGGTGGCGCTGGCCGTCCTCATGCCCGTGGTCGCCAGCATGGGCGGGATCGCCGGCACCCAAACGCTTACGCTCGCCATCCGCGGCTTGGCCGTGGGCCATCTCACGTCCAGGAACGCCCGCTGGCTGTTCCGCAAGGAGATGGCGGTCGCGGCGCTCAACAGCATCGTCTGGGCCGTGGTGGTGGCGCTGATCGCCTGGCTCTGGTTCCACGACACCCGGATCGCGCTGGTCATCGGCGCGGCCATCAGCATCAACCTGCTCGCCGCCGCCTTCGCGGGCGCGCTGTTGCCGCTCTTGCTGGAACGCCTCGGCATCGATCCGGCCCTGGCCGGCGGGGTGATTCTCACCACCGTGACGGATGTGGTGGGCTTTCTGGCGTTTCTGGGATTGGCGACGGTCTTTTTGCTTTAACTTTCGGAAGGTCAGACGAATGGCGCGAGCCACGGTCTTATTCATCATTCTGCTTCTCGTCGGAACATCAACCACGTTTGCCGATGCCGAAGAGCGACCACTCTGGGAGATCGGGTTTGGCGGCGGGGTCATCCAGATTCCGGATTATCGCGGCTCCAGCGAATCGGGCGTCTATCCCTACCCCTTCGTCATGCCCATTTACCGTGGTCGCTCTTTCCAGGCCGACGAGGAAGGCATTAAGGGCGTTCTCGGCGAATCCAATCGTCTGCGTCTGGATGTCAGCTTCTATGGCAATGTGCCGGTCAACGGCGATAACGACGCTCGCGCGGGCATGGAGACCCTGGATCCGCTCCTGGAAATCGGCCCGATGCTCCGCTATAAGGCGTGGACAGCGTCGCGCCACCGCCAATCGCTGATCCTCGACGCGCCGCTGCGAGTGGCGCTGTCGCTTGGCGATGGAGTGGATGTGGTGGGGTATGCGCTGACGCCGAGGGCGTCGTACCGCAGACAGATCGATCTGTGCGACAGGCCGTGGAAGTGGTCCATCAGTGGCGAACTGCTTTGGGGGTCACGGGATCTGCATCGCTATTACTATCAGGTCGATCCCGTCGACGCGACGGCGTGGCGGCCGGCCTACGATGCCGGGGCGGGATTTGGCGGCTCCCGACTGCGTACCAGTCTGTACCGGCGCGATCGCAACCGGCTGATCAGCCTCTATGCGGTTTACGATCATCTCGGCGGAGCGGTCTTCGAGGACAGTCCGCTGGTCGAGCGGCAGGGGGGCTTGACACTTGGCTTCGTCGTGATCTGGTTCCCCTTCCAATCCAACGACGTGGTGAAGGTCAATCAATGGGAATGGACGACCGAATAACGCATCGATCAGACGCCGAAAAGGTGACAGACGACGGCGTTCTGGCGGAGATCGCCTATGGGACGCGCCATGTCCGCGACCCTGCCGATCCACGCCGGATCGTCATCGGTACGCCACCCATTGCCGGCGCGCCGGCGCGCGATGTCTGGCCGCTTGCCGAACCCACCACGGCGGGCTGGTTCGACGACATCGGTTATGTGGTCGGCGAGGGCTTTCTGTTCGCGCATCTGCTGGTGCCCGAACCCGCCGGGGCGGATCTGACGTGCCTGACCCGGCAGGCCTACACCCGCCTGCTCGCCTTTGTGCGCGCCAGTCGCTGCCCCCATCCGCTGCGCGTCTGGAACTATCTGTCGCGCATCAACGAAGACGATGGCGGTATCGAACGCTATCAGTCTTTCTGCCGGGGACGCGCCATGGCGTTTGCCGAGGCGGCCATTCCGGACTCTCGCTGTCCGGCGGCCACCGCCATCGGTTGCGACGCGCCGGGCCTCTCGATCCATCTGCTCGCCGGCAGCCAGGCCGGGACGCCGATCGAAAACCCCCGCCAGATCAGCGCCTATCGTTATCCCCCGAACCATGGTCCGCGCCCGCCGTCGTTCGCCCGCGCCATGCTCTATGCCGGGCCGGAACGCTCCCGTGAGCTGGCGATTTCAGGCACCGCCAGCATCGTCGGCCATGTCACCATGCACCCCGGCCATCTGCCGCGCCAACTGCGCGAGACCCTGCGTAATCTCGCCGCCGTGATCGACAATGTCCCCGGCGATTCCGCGACGCTCCGGCGTCATCTTCGCTGGCTCAAGGTCTATCTGCGCGATCCCGAGCGGGCGCGGGAAGTGGACGCCGTGCTGCGCGTCTGGGCCGGCGGGCATGTCCCGATCCTCTATCTGCGCGGGGCGATCTGTCGTCGTGCGCTGGAGATCGAGATCGAGGGCCATTGCGCGCCGGCCTGACCGGATCGCGCCGATCCACGCCACGACCATTCCCGTTTCAATCCAGACCAAACCGAGCGAAGACTCATGGATCATCCGACAGACCGCCCCCCCCTCTCGCCACACCCGGTACTTGCCAACCACTACGGCACGGCTGAAGAACGTGTGGGCTATATCCGGCGCCTGTTCGATCGCACGGCGGCGGACTACGACCGTATCAATGACTGGATGAGCCTGAACCGGGGCGAGTCATATCGACGGGAGGCGATGATTCGGGCCGGCGTCCAGCCGGGCCAGTCGGTGCTCGACTGCGCCTGCGGTACTGGCGTCATGGCCGCGCAGGCACAAGCGTTAGTCGGAGATGCCGGCCAAGTCATCGCGCTTGACCCAAGCCTGCCGATGCTCGCCATCGCAAAAGCGCGTGGCGTCCGGTTGCGGATGGCCGGAATCGCCGAACAGTTGGCGCTGCCGGATCGGAGCCTGGATGTCATCGCCATGGGTTATGCATTGCGCCATGTCGCCGATCTGGGCGTGACCTTTGCCGAGTTTGCGCGCGTGCTGCGACCGGGCGGGCGGTTGCTCATTCTGGAGATGGTTCCGCCCACCTCGCGCATCGGCTATGGGTTGACCCGGTTTTACCTGAAATCGCTAGTGCCGACGCTCGCGTCCTGGGTTGGGCGCAGTCCCGACGCCCGCCAACTGATGCGGTATTACTGGGATACCGTGGATCGCTGCGTGGCGCCCGAAATCGTCATCGAGGCCCTGCGCGAAGCCGGATTTCAGGGTGTCACTCGCTCGGTACAGTTCGCCCTGCTAACCGAGTACACCGCCTCCCGACCGGACGCATGAACCGCCATCGGGGCGCGGTTGCCCCATGTCCACGAGCAAGCCATAATCGCCTTCGACAAAACCCTGCCTGGCAGGGTTGAGAGAGGGGACGGTATGGAAGAACAAGCGATAGCCTCGCAGACGAAGCCTTCGGTGGACGAACTGGAGAGGCTGATCATCCAGTCGCTGCGACTGGAAGAGACGGGCATTACCGCGATCGATCCGGACAGCGCCCTGTTCGGCGACGGACTGGGACTGGATTCGATCGACGCGCTGGAACTCGCGCTGGTCATCAGCAAAGAGTACGGGGTGACCATCAGCTCCGAGCAGCCGGACATTCAGCGGATCTTTTCCTCGCTCAATCATCTGACGGCCTATCTTCAGGATCAGCGAGCCGTTTGATCCTCATGCTCGCCCCCCTGCTGTTCGTCTTGGCGATTGCCTACCCGCTCGTGAGTCATCTCGGCGTCGTGTTCGATGTACCGGCCCTGCCCATACTGTGGCTGGGCCTGGTGTTGGCGGGCGGTTTACTGGCCGGTTCCCGCTCGCCCCTGGTGTTCGCGCTCGCGCTGCTGTGTCTGACCGCGGCGCTCTTCGGTTCCACGCAAGACACCGCCGACTGGCTGCCGCGAGTCCCTCCCGTGGCGATCTGTTTCAGCTTGGCCTGGATTTTCGGTCGTACCCTGCTGCCGGATCATACCCCGTTGATCTCACGCATCGGCGAGCGCATGCGCGGCAGGTTACCTGAGCGGGTGGCCCAATATGGTCGGCGTCTCACCCTCGTCTGGACGCTCTTCCTCGGTCTGCTGGGGCTGGAAAGCCTGTTGCTGGGGCTGTATGCCTCGCCGTTCTGGTGGTCGCTGTTCACCAACCTCATCAATTATGTCCTGATCGCGCTGCTGTTCGTGCTGGAGTATCCGATTCGCCGCCGGGTGCTGCGCGATCTGGAACTCACCTCTTTCATCGATTCGCTGCGCGGATCGCTACGCTTCCATTCGCGCTGACCGACCGTGAGCGATCCCGTGACGACGCCGCGCGAGCCACTGCCACTGTTGCCCAGCGATCAAACCGACCGTCCGCTCTTTTTGATCGGAGCGGGGGCGACGGCGCGCGTCATTACTAGCGGAACCTTTTTGGCCCGCGCCCTGGCCTTGAGCCGGACGCTGCCGGAAGCGCCGTATCTGATCAATCTCTGCAACGACCGTTATCGGTTCGCGCTGAGTTTCGCCGCCGCCTTGATGCGCGGCACCGTCAGCCTGTTCCCGCCGAATCGGCTGGTCGAAACCGCCCACGAGATCGCGCGCGACTATCCCGGCGCGATCTGCCTCGGCGACGCGCCCCTGGACGGACTGCGGCTTCCGCTCATGCGCGTCGAGGAACCGCTCGGGGCGCTGTCCGCCAATCCGCCGATGCCGTTGATCGCGGCGGAGCGGGAGGCATTCATCATCTTCACCTCCGGCAGTACCGGTCGCCCGCAACCGCATCCGAAAGTCTGGGGCGATCTCGTCGGTTGCGCCCGCGTGGCGGGACGGCGTTTCGGTTTCCGCCCGGACAGCGGCATCGTCGCGACCGTGGTGCCCCAGCACATGTACGGCCTGGAACTGTCGATCATGGTGCCCTTTGTGATCGGCGCCCAAGTCGTCGCGGCGCGTCCCTTCTTTCCCGCCGACATTCGCGCCGCGCTGGCCGATCTGCCGGCACCGCGCATCCTGGTGACAACCCCGGTGCATCTCGCCGCCTGCGTCGAGTCCGGTCTGACCTGGCCCGCCCTGGAGATGGTCATTTCGGCGACCGCGCCGCTGCCAGGCTCGCTGGCGGAGCAAGTCGAAACCCGTCTGTCCACGCGGGTTCGCGAAATCTACGGCAGTACCGAGACCGGTTCGATCGCCAGCCGCGAGACCTGTCGCGATCCGGTCTGGCGCTGGTACGACAGTGTGCGGCCCTCGCGGGATGGCGCGCGAGTGAGCGTGACCGCCGATTTTCTGCCTGGGCCGGTGCCGCTCGCCGACGTGCTGGAATTTGAGGCCGATGGCGGTTTTCGGCTGGTCGGACGCGCGTCCGAGATGATCAAGGTCGCGGGCAAGCGCGCCTCGCTGGCCGATCTGAATCGAAAGCTGAACGCCATCGACGGGGTGCGGGACGGCGTTTTTGTCGCCCTGGAAGCGGGCCGGGACCAGATCGGGCGACTGGCCGTCGTCGTGGTGGCGCCCTGTCTGGATCGTGGGGCGATCATCGCCGGTTTGGCGGGTCACCTCGATCCGGTCTTTTATCCGCGCCAGATCGTGTTCGTCGATGCGTTGCCGCGCAACGAAACCGGCAAACTACCAAGACAGGATCTGCTGCGCCTACTGCGGACGCAGACGAATGACGCCGATGACCCAAACTGACCCCAGGATTGAGCGCATCGATATCCCGTTGCACCATCCAGTGTTCGAGGGCCATTTCCCCGGTCATCCCATCATGCCGGGATCGCTGCTGCTCGATCTCGTGCTCACCGCCTGGAATGGCCCCATCGCCGCAGTGCCGAACCTGAAGTTTCAGCGGCCGGTGTTGCCCGGAGAGACCCTGAGCCTGTGCTTCACCCCTGCCGCCAATGGGTTGACGGTGCGTTTCAGTTGTCTGCGCGATGAGGTACCTGTGTGCTCCGGGCTGCTGCGGCTGCCGGATGCCTTATCTTCGGAATTTGACGGCCCATGAGCGACTGGTCCTCCCAGCGCGAGCGCAGCACCCGCTCGGCAGTGCGTCTGATCCTCTGGATCGCGCTGCATCTGGGGCGCGCGCCGGCGCGTACGTTACTCTATCCGATCACAGCCTATTTTCTGCTCAAGGCCAGACCCCAGCGTCGTGCCTCGCGACGCTTTCTGACTCGGGTGCTGGGGCGCCCCGCGCGGATGACCGAGGTCGCTCGCCACATTCATTGCTTTGCCGCGACCATTCTCGATCGGGTCTATCTGCTCGCCGGGCGCCGCGAACTGCTCGACATCCATCTGCACCAACCGGAGCTAGTCACCGACCGGGTCGCCGCCGGTCAGGGATTCCTGCTGCTCGGATCCCATCTGGGCAGCTTCGAGCTGCTGCGCGCGCTCGCCATCGAAGAGGCGCGCATGCCGCTCAAGATCCTGATGTATCCGGCTCATAACCCGGTCATCACCGAGCTGCTACATGCCTTGAATCCGACGATCGCCGGGTCGGTGATCTCGCTTGATTCGCCGAAACCGCTGTTGGCGGTCAAGGAAAGTCTCGATGCGGGGTATGCCGTCGGGTTGCTGGGCGACCGTCGGATGCCCGACGAGCCAGCCGTGATCTGCGACTTTCTCGGTCGTCGGGCGTCCTTTCCGAGCGGCCCGCTGAGCCTGGCCGCGCTGACCGGGGTGCCGGTGATTTTGCCCTTCGGCATCTATCGTGGCGGCAACCGCTACGATGTCTATTTCGAGCGTTTCGCGGAACGGGTGGAACTGGATCGGCATGATCGGGCACGACGCGAGTCACAGCTTCAGGACTGGGTGCGGCGTTACGCCGACCGGCTCGCGCACCACGCCCGCGCGGCCCCCTTCAACTGGTTTAATTTTTATGATTTCTGGGAGGATGAGGATGCCGTTTCGCAAGCCTGACCGCCTCTTCTCCAGCGCCGTGACAGAGTGTCAGGATTCGGCCAGAACCGACACCCGATGTCTGAAAACTCCGCTCGCCTGCGGAAAGAGAGGTTGGAGGATAACGCGGAGTCAACAGATCGGGGGCGTTTTGACACCCTTCCCGATTTTCCTGTACCTGATCGTCTTCTCGATCCAATCCGTCGCCAGTCCTAGTCAACCCGTCGACGCACAGGCGTTGCTGAACCTGCTCGGGCGCGTCGAGCGGGTGGAGGTCGCCTACCAGGAGACCGTCGAGTCGGATCTGATCGACGTCCCGCTCGGCACCCAGGGGCGTCTGGTCTATCAGGCTCCGGAACGCATCCATCGCCTCAGCGACCGGGGCGACGGATTCGAACTCGACGGCGAGCGGATGCGCCTGATCTCCGACGGGCGCGTCGTCCATGAATTGACGATTTCCGACATCAAGCCGCTGGAGGCCATGATCGGCGCGCTACGCGCAACCTTCGCCGGCGATTTCGCGACGCTGAAGGCAAATTACCGACTGGATTATCAGTCCGACAGGGAACACTGGATCCTGGATCTTGGCAGCGAAGGTCAGGCGTTTGCGGGCCTGTTCGAGCGCATGCGGATCGTCGGTCATGGCGCGACCATCGAGACCATCGACATCCTGGAATCGAACGGTGACCGGCGTCAATTGCGCATGCGACTGCTGGCGCGCGAGCCCGCCGGACTCGACTGAGCGATGCCGACGTCCGCGCGACGCGGGATCGTCTTGTTGGCCTGGCTCGCCGGCCTGACGCTGCTGACGGTCTGGAATGGATTCCACCTACGTCTGGGGGCGGATCTGTCGCAGTTTCTGCCGCCGGGCGCGTCGCAGCGGGATCGCGTCTTGTTGTCGCAGGTGCGGGGCGGCGTTGCCGCCCGCACCCTGCTGCTGCGTCTTCGTGGCGAGCGATCGACCGAGGCGCTAGCCGCCGCAAGCCGCGCGCTGGCCGCGCGGCTGCGCACCGAGGCGGCCTTTGAGCAGGTGCTTAACGGCGAGTTGAACCTCGCCGCATCGGTCACCGATGACCTCCTGTTTCGCTACCGTTATCTGATCGGCCCTCCGGACGCCTGCGTCGATGCGCTCGCCGCGCCCGCCCTGCGCGCCGCGCTGGAGGCGCGGCTCGCGGAATTGGCCTCGGGCGCGTCCATGCTCGACCGGCAACGCCTTGCCGCCGATCCCACCGCCTGCTATCGCCAATTGCTGCGCGCGCTACGGCCGGGTCAGGAACCGCACCGCCAGCACGGCGTCTGGTTCAGCCCGGATGATCGCCATGCCCTGATGGTCGTCGTCACCGATGCGCGAGCCTCGGATCTGGCCGTGCAACGCCGCCTGGTGGAGCGCATCGAGAGCGACTTCGCGACCCTTCCGCAACGCGCCGGTCTCACGCTCGAACTCGCCGGCCCCGGCTATTTCGCGGTGAGTTCGGAGCGACGGATCAAGACCGAGGCGATCGCGTTCAGCCTCCTCGCCAATGTCATCGTCGTGGCGATTCTCGCGCTGGCGTTCCGCTCCACGACGCTGGTGCTGCTCGGGATGCTGCCGCTCTTGAGCGGGGTCATGGTCGGGACGGCGCTGGTGTCATGGTTGTTCGGTTCCGTTCACGGGATCACGCTCGCGCTCGGGAGCACCCTGCTGGGCGTCGCGATGGATTATCCGGTCCATGTCTATGCCCATGCGACTGGTGCCCTTGACGTCAGACCGATCTGGCGCACCCTGCTGCTCGGCATGGCCACCACGGTCCTGGGTTATGCGGCACTCGCCTGGACCAGTCTTGAGGGGCTGTCGCAGCTTGGGATGCTTGCGGCGGCGGGTCTGATCACGGCCGCGCTGACCTCCTGCTATCTGCTGCCCCAGTTGATCCCGGCGGGCTATCGGCTGCCGGAGCATCGCTGGCCCGCCGCGCTCCAGGCAAGGCTGCCGCAGGGGTCGCCGCGTCTGGGTTTCCGGCTCCTGCTGGTCAGCCTGGCCGGACTCGGACTGGTGCTGCTGTTGCACGGCAGTCCCTGGGAAACCGATCTCCGCCGCCTGAGCACGGTGCCCGCCGCCGAGATCGAGAAGGATCGCACGATCCGCACCCAGCTCGGTGCCGCCGACGTCACACGGCTGCTCTATGTCGTGGCCGACGACGAGGCGGGTGTCCTGGAGCGCCTGGAAGCGGCGCTCCCCGATCTGCGGCAACTGGAAGCGCAAGGACTGATCGCGGGCAGTGACAATCTCGCCCGCTGGCTACCGAGTCCGCACACCCAGCAAGCGCGTCAAGCCGCGCTGCCGGAGCGCGCGGCGCTAACCGAAACGCTGGCGGTCGCCAACGCCGGACTGCCTTTCCGTTCCGACCGTCTCGCGCCATTTCTCGATGCCGTTGAACGCAGCGCGAGCTTGGCGCCGCTGCGGGTCGCCGACCTCTCCGGCGGATTGCTCGGGACGCGCGCGGCGCTGCTCCTGCAATCGTTCGATGGCGGCTGGCTCGGTTTGGTACCGCTCTCGGGCGTCAACGACGAGGCGGCGGTCACCGCGCTTCAGGCGCTGGCCGCGCGCCATCGGCTCCAGTATCTGGATCTGCGCGAGGGCACCGCCGGGCTGCTGACCGGGTTTTTTGAGACGACCTTGCACAAGCTGCCCATCGCGGCATTCGCGATCGTCCTGACACTGGCACTCGCGCTGCGCGGCTGGTCGCGGCTCGGACGGGTACTGCTGCCGATCAGCATCGCGGTGACACTGACCTTTCTACTGGTGTTGCTGATCCACGGCGGGATCAACCTCTTTCATCTAGTCTCGCTGATCCTGGTCGCGGGACTGAACATCGATTACAGCCTCTTCCTGGAGCGTCCATCCGACGACACCGCCGAGCGGCTGCGCACTCTGTTCTCGGTCAGTGTCGCCGCTGGCCCCACCATTGCCGCGTTCGGTCTGCTGGCACTGTCGGCCATCCCAGCCTTACAGTCGATCGGGCTCACCGTCGCCATCGGGAGTTGTCTCGCCTATGCGCTGTCACTCTGGCTTGCGAGAGCCCAACCCATTGGTTAGAATTGATACACAGAAAGATGAAATGCCAGATGACTGACAGGGCCTGCAACGCATCCGCCAACCCACCATGCTGATCGCACCCGCCAGAGTTCACGCCTGTACCCTCACCACGGCCTTAGGTCAGGGCGTCAACCCCCACCTCCAGGCACTCGCCGACATGCGCCCGGGACTGCGTCCCTGCACCCTGGACGGACTGCCGGTGCCCGCGTGGGCCGGGATGATCGATGGGCTCGATGACCTCCATCTGCCCGAGGAGCTTGCCAGGTTTGACTGTCGAAACAATCGATTGGCGGAGCTGGCGCTGACCGGCGACGATTTTCTCGCGCGGGTTCGCGCGGCGCGGGAGACCTGGGGGCCGACCCGGATTGGTCTGTTTCTCGGGACCAGCACGTCCGGTATCCGGCACACCGAGCAGTGCTATCAGCGCCATTTCGAGCAGGACACGCCCGGACTTGGCGACGATCTGCGTTTCGGTTCCACCCACGCCTATGTCTCGCTCGTCGACTACTGCCGTCGCCGGCTCGGTCTGCGCGGGCCGGCCTGCGTGATCTCCACCGCCTGTTCGTCCGGGGCCAAGACCTTCGCCGCCGCCCACCGCGCGCTGTCCGCCGGGATCTGCGACGCGGCGGTCGTCGGCGGCGTGGATACGCTCTGCCTGACGACCGCGATGGGTTTTCATGCGCTGGGGCTCCTGTCGCCACGTCCATGCAATCCCTGGGGACAGGGACGCACGGGTATCAGTATCGGCGAGGGCGCCGCCTTCGCCCTGCTGGGTCTGGAATCCGACACCGCGCGCGAAGGACTTGCCCTGCTCGGTTACGGCGAGAGCAGCGATGCCTACCACATCACCTCGCCACATCCCGAGGGCGCCGGCGCCGAGCGGGCGATGCGCGCGGCCTTGGAGACGGCTGGGCTGACCGCGAACGAGATCGACTATGTCAACCTGCATGGCACGGGTACCCCGGCCAACGATCTGTCCGAGGATCGGGCGGTGACGGCCGTTTTCGGCGATGCCCCGATCGCGAGCGCCACCAAGGGCTGGACCGGCCACACCCTTGGGGCATCCGGGGCGGTCGAGGCGGTGCTGTCGCTGATCTGTCTGCGTCATGGATTGATTCCCGGCACACTCAACATGACGACCCTCGATCCCGATCTGTCGGTGCGGCCGATCCGCCACAGCCGACGACAACCCATCGCGCGGGCACTGAGCAATTCGTTTGGCTTCGCCGGCAACAATTGCGCCCTGCTGTTTGGACGGGTCTGATGCGCGTCTCGCTCTGCCATGTCGGGATCGTCGGACCGGGACTGACCGACTGGGCCAGCGTCCAGGCCGTGCTGCGCGGCGATCAGCCCTATGTCGCCGCCACGCTCAATACTCGGCCACCGGTCGGATTACCCCCCAACGAAAGCCGCCGGGCGACCCTTGCTACCCGGCTCGCGCTGGATGCGGCCCGGCAAGCGACGACGGACATCGATTGCTCACGCCTGAGCAGCGTCTTTGCCTCCTCCGACGGCGACATGGGTCTGATCGACAACCTGTGCCGCGATCTGTTTCAGCACCGTTTTCCGCCCTCGCCAACCGTGTTTCAGAACTCGGTGCACAATGCCGTCGCGGGCTACTGGTCCATCGCCGAGGGCTGTCGGCAGCCGTCCACCAGCCTCGCGGCGGGCGACGGGAGCTTTGCCGCCGGGCTGCTGGAGGCCGCGACCCAGTCGGTCTGTTTCGGCAATCCGGTACTCTTGGTCGCCTGCGATGTGCCGGCACCGGAGCTGCTGCATCCTCATCGACCTTTTGGGTGCGCCTTCGCCTGCGCATTGTTACTGGAGCCATCTGCGTCCGGAATGGAGCGGGTCACGCTCGATCTGACGCCGTGCGAGACCGATGATGGCCATCCGCTGACAACAATGCGCGATCCGGACTGGGAGGCTCTGCGGTTGAGCAATCCGGCGGCTCGTGCCCTACCGTTGCTGGCCGCGGTCGCTGCCGGCCAGGACGCAGGGATTCGCCTGCCTTACTGGTCGGATCTGCGACTTGACGTGCGACTGAGCCAGACCACATGAATCGGCTGGACGACCTCTACGCCAAGCTCCCCCACGCGGGCGGCATGTGTCTGCTGGAAGAGGTGCTCGCTTGGGATGAGCAATCCATCCTCTGCGCGACCTCCTCGCATCGGTCGCTGACCAATCCACTGCGTTGTCATGCTGGTCTGTCCGCCGTGCATGGTGTCGAATACGCGGCTCAGGCCGCTGCCGTGCATGGCGTGCTCTCCTCGGCGCTCGATGGTGGCCCGGTGCTGCTGCTGGGAGCGGTCCGCGATCTGGAGCTGACCGTCCCGCGACTCGATGGGCTGACCGCGCCGTTGATGATCGCGGCGCGACTTGAGGCCCGTCTCGGCGCGAACGCGAGTTACCGCTTTGCGCTGACCGCTGACGGTCTGCCCTGCGCGAGCGGTCGCATCACGCTGATGCGGGGCAATCTGGAAGACAACGCGAGCGGCTGATGGCCTGCGTTCACGCGCATCGTCATCCCGAGCGAACTGAGACTGTTTGCATCATCAACGTCAATGGGACCACCGAATGACGGAAACCAGCGTGATCATCCCGGCCTTCAACGAGGCGCGAACTATCCACGCCATCGTCGCGGCAGTCAGCGAGCAGGCGGTCGACCGGATCATCGTCGTCGACGACGGCTCCACGGATGCCACGGCGGAGTTGGTGCGCGCGCTGGTGCAGGAAGGTGCCAGACCGACGGTGGAACTGCTTCAGCACTGGACCAATCTCGGCAAGGGCTTTGCGTTGAGTCACGGCATCGCGCAGGCGCTCGCGACTGGCGCCCAGTGGATCATCACCATCGACGCCGACGGTCAGCACTGCGCCAGCGATATCCCTCGCCTCATTCAGGCCGCGACGCTCGATCCTGCCGCCATCGTCATTGCCGCCCGCACCGAGGGTCGCGAACAGGTGCCGCCGCTGCGCCGTTTCGCGAACGGGGTCGCCGATTTCTGGATCTCCTGGGCCTGTGGATATCGAATCGAAGACACCCAATCCGGCTTCCGGCTCTATCCCGCCCGGATGCTCGCGCCCTTGACCACACGGCCGCGCGGTAACCAGGGGTTCGCCTACGAGACTGAACTCCTGATCGACGTGATCGCCGCTGGCGCCAGGGTCCGTCATATCGCGATCGCAAGCCGCTATCACGCGGGTCTGCGTCCCAGCCATTACCGCCCCTGGCGCGACACCTGGAGCATCGTGCGGCTGGTTGGGGGCAGGCTGTTGCGCCGGGGCATGTACCCAATGGGCCTGCTGCGCTCGCTGGGTTGGGAAGTCGGGTTGCACAAAGTGTAATCGCCATTCACAAGAGGACACAAAAATGACAAAGACGCTGACATTCACCACTCCAGGCCCCCGCTTGCTGTCGGGATCGACCAACCTGCGCTGGGGCGTGCTGCTGATCGTCGCCCTGACCCTGCTCGGTCTGAGCGGCTGCCGGACCGCGCCGGTTCAGGACGTGGACAATCGACCGGTTCCCGCCGGTCTCTCGATGTCCGATGTGAGCAAAGCGATTCAGTCCGCCGGCAACAGTCTGGGCTGGGTCATGAAGGAGACAGGTCCGGGCATGATCGTCGGCACGCTCTTTGTGCGCGATCACATGGCCAAGGTAGAAATTTCTTATTCAAAAAGCGGTTACAGCATCCGCTACGCCGATAGCTCGAACCTCAAGTATGACGCCTCGAAGCAGACGATCCATTCCAACTACGCCGGCTGGATCCAAAATCTCGACAACCAGATCCGCAGGCGTCTCTCGGTCCTTTGAGTCACGTCAATGGCAAGATGGCGTCAACCTCGCGGATCGACTGGGACAGCCTCGGTACCCTGGCCCTGACGATCCTCGTTGGCGTTGCCGGCGCGGGCATTCCCTTCGTCGTCGCGCTCGCTCGGGTACTTGCCGTCGGACTCCGGACGAGGAGCGGCCCGGCGACTGGCCTGGCGGTCGTGTTTGGCAAGCGACTGGTCAAGGATCAACCCGACCCTGACTATCGGGCACGACTGGCGACGGCCGCCCGACTCGCCCTTGCTCGCCCCGATCTCCGCATCCTCATCCTGGGCGGTCGCACCGGGGGAGCGCGATTGACCGAGGCCGCTGCCGGAGCGCAACGGCTGCGCGCGCTCCCCGATTGCGCCAATCTTTCCATCGATCTGGAACAGGGCTCCACCGACACGCTGGCCAATCTCCGCAATCTGCGGACACTGCTGGCGGAGACCGGACGGCGCGAGCCCCTGACGCTGATCTCCAATCGCTATCACCTGGCACGGCTCGACCAGATGGCGAGCAGTCTGAATCTGGATTATCGGCTGTGCGCCGCCGAAACGCTGGTCACGGCACTACGCTCGACCCTGCCGCAGCGCTGGTTGCTTGAGGGTTTCTATCTGACCTGGTTTGCGACCGGCAAGCTGTGGGCCAGACTGACTCGCAATCGACGCATGCTGGCGCGCGTCACTTAAACCACGCCTCGCCGCAGCCATGGGTCACCGCGAGACGGGGATCGCTCAACGCAACACGGATCGCTCTGGACGCGATTGAACCGGGAGATTTCTGACTTGCGCATCCTACTGATCAAGCCCAAGGCAAGACTGCGATCCGTGCTCGGACTGCAAGCCTTTCAGTTGATGGAACCCCTGGAACTCGGCTATCTGGCCGCCGTCGCAGGTCCGGGTCACGAGACGCACATTCTCGACCTGCGTCTGGCCGCCTGGCCCTGGCTGACGCTGGATCTGACGCTGCGGCACTTCCGGCCGGATCTGGTGGGTATCACCGGCTACAGTCATGAGGCGTCTATCGTCAAACGCATCGCCCGCACTGTGCGTGGGCATCTGCCGGCGACTCGTATCGTCGTCGGCGGCCACCACGCAACTGTCGATCCGCGTGACTATCGTATCGAAGCCATCGATGCCATCGTGCGCGGCGAGGGCTGCGCACCCTTCGGACAGATCGTTAACGCCCTCGCGGCTGGTCGCGAACTTGACGGGATTCCCCAGGTGCTGCGACCGGACCAGAGCTGGCGCGACGATGAAGAGCGTCAGTGGCCCCAGTTTCCAGATCCCGCGACACTGCCGCTGCCACGGCGCGATCTCTGGGACACACGCCACTACCGTAGCGTCTGGACCGCCGAGCACCTGCCGCGCTGGCATCCGCTGTTTCCAAGGGTCGCGATGGTGCGAACCTCCTGGGGCTGCAAGATGAAATGCGCCTTCTGCATCGTGCCGCACCTGTGCGGTGGTATACACCGACCGCGACCGGTCGCCTCCGTGGTCGATGAAATCGCCTCCCTGGAGGCCGAGCATGTCTATTTCAGCGACGACGAGAACTTCATCTGCGAGGATTTCGGCTGGAAACTCGCTGACGCGCTGGCCGCCCGTGGTGTCAGGAAACGCTATTTCGCCTGGACTCGGGCCACGACCGTCAACCGCTCACCGGAGCTGCTGCGACGCTGGCGCGAGATCGGTCTCGACGCCGCTTTTCTCGGCTTCGAGTTTCCGACCGACGCCGAACTCAAGCGGGCGGCCAAGGGCGGGAGTGTCGCCGCCAACGAGCGCGCACTGGATCGGCTGCGCTCGCTGGGCATCGCGGTGCATGCCGCCTTCATGGTCCAGCCCGAGTACGGCGAATCCGAGTTCGCCAGACTGCGCGATTACGTCCGGGGACTGCCACCGCTGCAATGCAGCTTCACCGTCTGCACCCCCTCGCCCGGCACCCCCGATTATCTGGCGATGCAATCACGTCTCTGGGTCGACAATCCGCACGACCTGCACGACTGCATGCACCCACTGACGCCCACGACGCTGCCGCTACGCGAATTCGCGCTGACCTTCGCCGAACTAGCCCATACCGCGCTGGAGAAGGTGCCGATGCGCGTCAACCGCCACCTGGCCACGCCGGATCAAATGGTAAGGGTTGCCTTCGCCAGCCGGAGTTATCACAAGGGTCTACAGGCGATCTATCGAGATTACCCCAAGGCACTTTGGGATTAAGCCCCAGCGAATCTCGCTTGTGTGGTTTGTGGATCGGATGGATCTTGCTGAAATTTGGAAACGTCCGGCGGTGCGGCTCATCACCTATCAGTTACTCACGGGCATGAAAAGCGGGCAAAGGGAGGTCATTTTGAAGGCACCGCTTCAGACGGCGCAGGCCGCGAGTAAACCACGAGACCAGGCTGCGATAGAGTTTCCTGAAGCTCCAATGCGCGGGGTCGTTCTGCGCCTGGACTTTTTTTCGAGTGGTGTCGGATCGTTCAGCGCCTCGTCTCGGCCAGCGCGGACACACCAGTACATGGCCAAGGCCATGATGAGCGCCAGTCGCTCCAAACGCTCGGCATGCTGGAGTTGTGCATCCTCCAAGTCGAAGCCCCGGCCCTTGACGTCGGAGAACATCGGTTCGATGGCCCAGCGCGCGGCGTCGTCAAGCACGCTTGCCCGTGTCGGGGCGGCGTCTATGGCAATGATCCACGGCTCGGGGTGGCCATCCTCGTGCGGAATCCCGAGGTTCGTGATCGCCCCCTGCGCAAACAGGCGCACACCGGCGAAGTCACGTTCCGTCACCCCGTGTGCCAACGCGCCCGTCGTCGTCTCATCGCCCTGCCCAGTATCCGCCAGCACGTTGCCCTTGAGCCGCAGTCGGTCGCTCCATCCGTGGGCTTGGAGCCAGCCGAACAGGGCCATCGACGGAGAGAACCGGTCCGCCGACAGCAACACGCACGCCCCGGACGGCAGCCAGGCCAGGATCTGCTCCAACACCACCTGCTGGCCCGCGAAGCCGAGATTGGCCGCCCCTTCCTCAGAGGGTGTAGACAAAATCAAACCGTTGTGGTCAACCGCCGCAGCAGGATGCGCGCCTCCGCCAGCCAAACCCAGGTTTCGGAGACCGCTGGCAGACGGTCATGATGCATGATCAATCGACGGGCACGCTCATTCCACGCATGGGTGCGCTCGACAACCCAGCGCTTCGGCAGCGGAACGAAGCCGTCGGCGTTGGCGATCACCACTCGGTCAGGCGCCCCGTCCACGTGCCAGGAGCCAACGCTTTTGTTGGCTGGATGGCGCACGACTTCCACGCGGATCGCGTGGGTCTGCTCGGTGGTTTGGGCAAATTGACCGGCGTAGGCGCTATCGACAAACAGCGTGTTGATCTGGGGGTACTTGGCGGCCGCGTCAGCGACGGCGCCCGAGGCGGCATCGCGGTCCTGAAGATTGGCCGCGACCACGCTCACCGCCAACACGAACCCCAAGGTATCGACCACCAGGCTGCGCTTGCGCCCCTTGACCTGCTTGCCCGCATCAAAGCCGCTCGGTCCACCCTGCGGCGAGCCGCGGGTCGATTGCGCATCCAGCACCGCCGCCGTCGGCGCGATCTCACGCCCCTCGCGTTCGCGCCATTGCCCCCGCAGTCGATCATGCATCTGCTCAAACTTCCCAGCCGCACTCCAACGGCGAAACGTCTTGTAGACATTCTGCCAAGGCGCGAAATCGTGCGGCAGCATCCGCCACGCGCACCCCGTGCGCACCACGTAGCAACACGCCTCCAGGATGCTCCGGCGCGACACGCGGGGCGGTTGACCCCGCCCGCCCGGCATCTCAAAGAGAGCGGCGACCAAGTCCCACTCCGCATCGGTCAGACAACTTGGGTAGCTTTGGTCGGGGTCGTGGCGACGATGCGCATCCGTATACCCATACCGACGCGGCGTTGCGCGCGCTTGCGCCTCGAGACCACTCTCGCCCCGGAGGCGCGTGACGCCCGCCTCCCGCAAGGACTTGCGAATCGTTGCTTCATGAGCCTCGATTCCCGTCCGTGCCGCGAGTTCCCGGGCAATCTCTGACAGCGTGGAGGTCGGGCGATCCGTGACAATTTGACGCAATACCGCTTGCTCCGCCTCGTGAATCTTGGGGGGACGACCAGCTTTCGACATCAGCGCACACCAGCTCAGTTGTAGACTGGTATACAAATAGCAGCTCAATTATTTTTGTCTACACCCTCTGAGGCGATTAAACCGCGTCTCCAGGCAACATGCGTCCTTTGCGCGCTGTCCCTGGCCTCGCATTCATCCATGGACGCTGTGCTTAACGCGGTTTAAGCGATTTACTTTTCAGTGCTTTAAGGTGATTTTCGCAAAATTGGAATTTCTCGTCACACCGCTCTGCGGTGTGACGCATCGGGCGGCGCTCCGCGCCGAGAAACCAGTACCTTAAAACCGATTATTCAGGGTCACGCTCTTCAACGGTTGCAACCAGAATGCCAGCGGCGACCCGCGCCTGAATACGGGTGCCGGGCGGGGCCTGATGCGGATCCCGGACAATCAAACCATCCGGCCAGCGCGTAACGATAGCGTAGCCGCGCGCCAGCGTGGCCAGTGGACTGAGCGCCTCCAGTCCGGCGATAGCACGCAGTAACCGCTCGCGCCGCTGTTCCGCCATCCGATGACGCGCCCGAGCGAGCCGCTGACCGAGCGCGTCCAGCATCATCCCCGCCCGTTCCAGCCGTCGCTCCGGCGAGACCGCACCCAGTCGCGCCACGACGGGGCGGAGCCGGTTCCGCGCGCCCCCCAGCCGCTCCGTCATAAGTGTCAGCAGGCGCTGTTGAGCGAAATCCAGACGCTGCGACTGTTGCTGCAAACGGGCGGCCGGATGCAGCAGCCCCAGATGGCGCACCGCGCCCGCCAGTCGTTGACGGACGCGGTCGAAGCGACGTTGCTGAACATCGGCCAGACGCACGGACAGCGCGGTCAATCGCTGCCGGACATGCTCGGACGAGGGCGCGACCAGTTCGGCCGCCGCCGAGGGCGTGGCCGCCCGCCGGTCCGCCACCAGATCGGCGATGGTGAAATCGCTCTCGTGACCGACTCCGCTGACCACCGGGATCGCGGAGGCGCGAATCGCCCGCGCCAGCAACTCGTCGTTGAAGGCGTTGAGATCTTCCAGCGAACCGCCGCCGCGCGCCAGGATCAGCACATCGCAGTCGGCGCGGGCATTGGCGAGCGCCAGCGCGGCGATCAGGGACGCGACCGCCGCCTCGCCCTGGACCTGCGCGGGATAAATGAGTACCGGCAGGGCGCCGAAACGCCGCTTGAGCACCGCGAGCAGATCGCGCACCGCCGCGCCCGAGGGCGAGGTAATCAGGCCCACCTGACGCGGAAAGGCCGGCAGCGGACGCTTGATCGCCTCCGCGAACAAACCCTCGCTGGCAAGCCGCTGTCTCAGCCGCTCGAACGCCAAACGCAGCGCGCCCTCGCCGCCCGGCTCCAGGTGCTCGACCACCAACTGGAAATCGCCGCGCGGCTCATAGAGCGTGACCCGCACACGCGCCAGAACCTGCTGGCCGTTCGCGGGTTTAAACGGCAGCAACAGCCGCTTGGCGCGGAACATGGCGCAACGCACCTGGGCCGCTTCGTCCTTGAGACTGAAATACAGATGTCCCGAAGCGGGCTGCGCCAAATTCGAGATCTCGCCCCGCACCCACAGCAGCGGGAAACTGCCATCGAGCACGGCCCGCACCTCGCTGGCGAGACGCGCCACGCTGTAGATGTCGCGGGAAAAATCAAGTCCCGCGTCAGTGGCGGTTTTCCGTGCGGTCAACAAGACTCCGCCCGGGCGGCCTGCCTGATCGCCTCCGTCGCCCTGAGACGGGTCATCGCCTCAAGCGCGGTAGCCAATCCGAAACCCACCCCAGTGGCGTCCTTTGACATAGACGGGCGCCGAGATGTCATGAAGAATCTCGCCCGTATCGCGCCGATAGGTCTGAATCAGGAAGGGTAATTCATGCACCCCGCATTGTTTGCCCACCGGGTCGTCGAAACGACGTTTGGTCCGGTTGTACGGCATGTCGCGTGCTTCGTCACCCGTCAGCGGCTGTGAAAAACGCCTGTTGTGAGTCGGAACATAGCCGCTGCGATCACAACCGATAGCATAGGTTATTTGGGTGTCGCGCTCCAGAATCGGCTCCTGAACGCGGGGAAACAGCCGGTCGGTCAGGGCGTCGAAATCGGTAGAGAATTTTTGCGGCCTGGTATTGGGGATCGGGCGATACGTCGGATCGAACAGCGCCTCTTCGCTCACCTCTCTGGCCGATATCGCGTGTTCCAGCACCCTGCCCACCTCCTCGGCCGCCTGCTGCACGATCGACGGCATGCGCTGATGGACTGCCCTTGCCTGGTTACCCGCATTGCCAAGACGAAAGACGTTGCTGATTTCATGCAGATTGGCGGCCAGTCCTTCGAGCCCCTGAGCCTCCTGGAGCGAGTTGGCCGCACCAACGGCGTTACGTTCGATCATGCCCATGATTTCATGCACATGCTCCAACACATGGTCGGCCTCGCGGCTTTGATGAGCAATCGCGGTCGCGATTTCGGCGATGCGCGCCATATTCTGTTCCGCGCCCTGATTGATGCGTTCGAGCGAACCGGCCGCCTGCCGGGCCAAATCAGCACCGGCATGGGCCTGATCGCTGCCCGCGCGGATCGCCACGATAGCGGCGCGGGTTTCGTTCTGGATGGCGGCGATCATGGAACTGATCTCGCTGGTGGCGGAGGCCGTGCGTTCGGCGAGCTTTCTCACCTCGTCGGCGACCACCGCAAAGCCGCGTCCCTGTTCGCCGGCACGCGCCGCCTCGATGGCGGCATTGAGCGCCAATAGATTGGTCTGCTCGGCAATCTCACGGATCACGCTGACGATGCCGCCGATCGCCTGCGAGCGATCTCCCAGCGCAGCGATCACCTGAGCGGACTCTTCGACCGATTCGGCGATGCGGTCGATCTCGGTCGATGCCGCCGACACCGCCTGCGTTCCTTCCTGTGAAAGATCCCGCGCATCCTGTGCATTATCAGCCGTTTTGGTCGCATGATCGGCGACGGCATTGACTCCAGCCGTCATCTGCTCAATGACCTGCGCCAGACTGAGCGACGCCTGCCGTTGATCATTCGAGCCGTCCGCCACGATGCGGGCATGGTCGGCCATCACATCGGCGGCGTCCGCCACCCGCTGCGCGTCGAAGATCACCTTGCCGATAATGCCCTGAAAACTCTCGATGAGCATATTGAAGCGCTCGACGCAGACACCGACTGGGCCGGCGGAGACGGGGGCACGGCGCGCGAGATCGCCGTCCAGGTGCATGCCTTGCAGTGTAGAGGCGAGAGCCGCCAGCGGACGGCCGATCCATTGTTGCAGGATGAGTGAGGAAATGACTGCGATGCACCCGCCGAGCAGTGCGTCACCGATCAGCGCCTGGAGTGACAGCTCGCCCATCAGCATCGTAAAGATCACCGCACCGATTCCCGATAAAACGCCGATGATGGCGCCAATTAACCAGAATGCCATAATGACCACCACCATCATCATCATGGCCTTGGCCATGAAACTGGTGCGTCCGGTTGGGCCGCGACAAGGCCCTTAACCATCCGACACCCCTTGAATAAAGTCCAGGCGCAACACGAATCCGAGCATTGAAGCGTCAAAAAACTCGCTGCCCGGTTAGTCTCGCGGCTCACCCGCGGCCTGCGCCGTCTGAAGCGGCGCCTGAAAAACGACCTGCCGTTGTCCGCCTTTCATCACCCATGAATTACTGGTAAATGGTGAGCTAACATTATAAAAGCAAGTTTACCACTCGGATTTGAAATCCTATACTCACGGGTTAATTTCCAGCCTTTGGAAACGATCCGCGGAGCCTGATTCCCATGCGCCTGATCCAGGAAGCACTGACCTTCGACGATGTCCTCCTTGTCCCCGCCCATTCCAGGGTGCTCCCGAACGAGGTGGATTTCCACACCAAGCTGACCCGCGGAATCGAACTGCGGATTCCCCTGGTCTCGGCCGCCATGGATACCGTCACCGAGGCCCGACTGGCGATTGCCATGGCGCTGGAAGGCGGCATCGGCATCATCCACAAGAACATGAACGCCGAACGTCAGGCCCGCGAGGTGCTGGCGGTCAAGAAATACGAGAGCGGCATCATCCGCAATCCCATCACGGTGGCGCCGGATGTCAGTGTCCGCGAGGTACTTGCGCTTACCCACGCCAATAACATCTCCGGCGTCCCGGTCACCGAGAACGGCAAACTGGTCGGCATCGTCACCGGACGCGATCTGCGTTTCGAGACCCGCATGAGCGCGCCGGTGTCGGCCATCATGACCCCCCAGGAGCGTCTGGTCACGGTGCGCGAGGGCGCCAGTCGCGAGGATGTAGTGAGCCTGCTGCACAAGCACCGAATCGAGAAGGTGCTGGTGGTCAATGACCGTTTCGAGCTGCGCGGACTGATCACCGTCAAGGATATTCAGAAGGCGAAGGACTTCCCCAAAGCCTCGCGCGATTCGCACGAACGGCTGCGCTGCGGCGCGGCGGTCAGTGTCGGGCGGGGCACCGAGGAGCGTATCGCCGCGCTGGTCGAGGCCGGGGTCGACGTGGTCGTGGTCGATACCGCACACGGTCACTCGCAGGGCGTGCTCGATCGCGTGAAGTGGGTCAAGACCCACTACCCCGATCTCCAGGTCATCGGCGGCAATATCGCCACCGCCGACGCCGCGCGGGCGTTGCGCGACGCGGGCGCGGATGCAGTGAAGGTCGGCATTGGACCAGGTTCAATTTGCACCACCCGCATCGTCGCCGGCGTCGGCGTCCCGCAGATTACGGCGGTCTCCAATGTCACCGAGGCGCTGGAAGGCAGCGGAGTGCCGGTGATCGCCGATGGCGGTCTGCGCTATTCGGGCGATGTCGCCAAGGTGATCGCCGCCGGTGCGCACAGCGTCATGATCGGCGGCATGTTCGCCGGCACTGACGAGGCGCCGGGCGAGGTCGAGATCTATCAGGGGCGTTCCTACAAGTCCTATCGCGGCATGGGCTCGCTGGGCGCCATGGGTTCCTCCGAGGGCTCCAGCGACCGCTATTTCCAGGAAGACACCGAGAAGGAAAAGCTGGTGCCCGAGGGTATCGAGGGGCGCGTTCCCTACAAGGGCAGCCTGATCAACGTGATCCATCAACTGGTCGGCGGTCTGGGCTCCAGTATGGGCTATACCGGCTGCGCCACCATTGAGGAGATGCGCACCAAGCCGGAGTTCGTTCGCGTCAGCTCGGCGGGGATGCGCGAGTCGCATGTGCATGATGTGCAGATTACGAAGGAAGCGCCGAATTATCGCATCGACAATTAAACCGTGTTCGGTGCGGCTAGCTCGCTTCGTGCTTGGGATCGACCTCGGTTGATCCCTCGAACGTCGGAGCGGACACGGTTTAAGTATTTTATTTTTCTATTTAAACCGCGTACCACCGAACGTTGGGGTCACTCTGGACCCTGGATTCACGCACGTCGATGCATCAGGCTCCAAAACGCGGTTTAACGAGGGAGGCGGCGGACATGTACACCCAACTCCAATACGAACAACACGATGACCGACCGACCGAGGATCACATCGTCCACCTCTCGGGCCTGAGTTGGGATGACTATGAGCGCCTGCTCGACATGCGCGGCGATCATTCGGCGCCGCGCATTGCCTATCTGGAGGGAGTCGTCGAGATCATGAGTCCATCCCGCACCCACGAGGCGCTCAAGTCATTGATCGGCTGTCTGGTCGAAACCTACTGCCTGGAACGCGACATCCCTTTCTCCGTCCTCGGCTCCTGGACGCTGAAGTCGGCCGATCGCACCCGGGGCGCCGAGCCGGACGAGTGTTATATCTTCGGCGACCCGGAGCGCGAGCGCCCGCACCTGGCCATCGAGGTCGTCTGGACCTCGGGGCGCATCGACAAACTCGACATCTACCGTAAGCTCGGCGTGGCCGAGATCTGGTACTGGCGCAAGGGCCGGATTCAGCCCTACGGACTGCGCGACGAGCGCTATGTTCCGCTCGTCGCGAGCGAAGCACTGCCTGGACTCGATCTGGATCTGCTCATGTCCTTTCTCGACCGCCCGACGACCTACGAAGCGATCCGAGCCTATCGGGAAGCGTTGCGGCTCGCACTGCCACGGGAGCATTGAAGGCGATGAATCCCGCGGATCTCTATGATCGGGACGTCCGGGTCTGGGCGGAAACCCAGGTGCGTCTTCTCAAACAAGGCAGAATCCGCGAGTTGGACGTGGAGCATCTCGTCGCGGAGCTTGAAGACATGGGGAAAAGCCATCTTCGCGAACTGGAAAGTCGTTTTATCGTTCTGATCGCTCATTTGCTCAAATGGCAATTCCAATTGGAGACCCTGGCGGCTCAATGGCGGGACTTTGAGGGAAAGAGTTGGCGCAAGACCATCATCGAGCAGCGCGTTCAACTCGCCTTCTTGCTCGATCAAGTGCCAAGCCTTAAACCAGCGCTTCAAGCGGCCATGGCGGCGGCGTATCCCGCGGCACGCCAGCTGACGATTAAGGAAACCAACTTGGCGCCAAAACTATTTCCGCCCACCTGCCCTTACGCGGTGGACCAACTTCTTGACGAAGACTTCTATCCCGAGACCGAAGGACGCTCCTGAACCCCATGCCCAACATCCACGCCGACCGCATCCTGATCCTGGACTTCGGATCTCAATACACCCAGTTGATCGCCCGGCGCGTGCGCGAGGCCGGGGTCTATTGCGAACTCCACCCTTACGACCTGGATGCCCAGGCCATCCGCGATTTCGCACCCAGCGGGGTGATCCTCTCGGGCGGGCCGCAATCCGTCCATGAGGCCGAAACGCCGCGCGCCGATCCGCTGGTGTTCGACCTCCAGGTACCGGTGCTGGGCATCTGTTACGGCCTGCAAACCATGACCGCGCAGCTCGGCGGCGAAGTCGTCCCGGCGACCCATCGCGAATATGGCTATGCCCAAGTCCGCGCGCGCGGGCACTCGCGGCTGCTACGCGATATCGAGGATCACGCCAGCCCCGAGGGCTACGGACTCCTGGATGTCTGGATGAGCCACGGCGACCGCGTGGAATCGCTGCCGCCGGGCTTTCAGGTCATCGCCGAAACCGAGAACGCCCCGCTGGCCGGAATCGCCGACGAGGAGCGCCGCTTCTATGGGGTGCAGTTCCATCCCGAGGTCACGCATACCCGCCAGGGTCAGCGGATCATCGAACGCTTCGTGCACGAGATCTGCGGCTGCGGGCGTCTCTGGACGCCGGACAACATCATCGAGGACAGTCTCGCGACGATCCGCGCCCAGGTGGGCACCGACAAGGTTCTGCTCGGACTCTCCGGCGGCGTCGATTCCAGCGTGGTCGCCGCCCTCCTCCACCGCGCCATCGGCGATCAACTCACCTGCGTCTTCGTCGACAACGGACTGCTGCGACTGGGTGAAGGCGATCAGGTGATGAGCACCTTTGCCCGTCACATGGGTGTGCGCGTGATCCGGGTCGATGCCGAGGAGCGCTTTCTCGGGCGGCTCAAGGGCGTGAGCGATCCGGAACAGAAACGCAAGATCATCGGCAATACCTTTATCGAGGTGTTCGACGACGAGGCCAGCAAGATCCAGGACGTGCAGTGGCTGGCGCAGGGCACCATCTACCCGGACGTGATCGAGTCCGCCGGCGCCAAGAGCGGCAAGGCCAAGGTCATCAAATCGCATCACAATGTCGGCGGACTGCCGGACGACATGAACCTCAAACTGGTCGAACCCCTGCGCGAGTTGTTCAAGGACGAGGTACGCCGGATCGGGGTCGAACTGGGTCTGCCCTCCGAGATGGTCTATCGCCATCCCTTTCCCGGCCCCGGCCTTGGCGTGCGAATCCTGGGCGAAGTGCAGCGACACGACGCCCACACGCTCCGTCTGGCCGATCACATCTTCATCGAGGAACTGCGCCGGGCCGATCTTTATGACCAGGTCTCGCAAGCATTCGCGGTGTTTTTACCCGTGCGCTCGGTCGGCGTGGTCGGCGACAACCGCCAGTATGCCCATGTCATCGCCCTGCGCGCGGTCGAGACACTGGACTTCATGACCGCCCGCTGGGCGCATCTGCCCTATGAGTTTCTCGATCTGGTCTGCCGGCGCATCGTCAACGAAGTGCCCGGCGTCTCGCGCGTGGTGTATGACATCACCGGCAAGCCGCCGGGGACGATCGAGTGGGAGTAGCCGTTAAACCGCGCCCAGAGTGAGAAACGTAGTTTCGTGGTCTTCCCCAGTTTTGTGCTACGACGGACGGTCGGCGAGGCGCGGTTTAAAATGATTTTTAAAATTAAATATTTAAACCGCGTCAGCGCCGATGCTCGTTGGCTCGCGCGAGGCCGAACGAATCTAAAAACGACGCATACCGTTCCGGACGCGGTTTAGACGCAAAAAGATCGCATTTTCCAACGCCTGAAGACAGGCCGACGCGATGCAACAAGATCCGCGATATTCTCTTCTCGTCGCTGGTCAAGACGGAGCAGCGGAGCGCAGCACCTCGACCTGCGCCACACTGAGTCCGGTGGCCTGCGCGATCTGCCCATCGCTGAGCACGCCTAACTGGATCAGGTTGCGGGCGGTTTCCTGACGGCCTTTTTGCAGTCCGAGCCGCTCGCCTTCCTCACGGCCTTCCTGACGACCTTTCTGCATCCCGATCTGTTCGCCCTCCTCTCGTGCCTCCTTGAGCAGGGACGCCTCGTCGCGCAGCGCCCGCTCGCGCACGAACGCCAGCCGTCGCGCTTCGTCGTCGGCGCTCAGCCGACGCACCTGATTGAGCGCCTCGCGGATCGGCGCATGCTCGATTTCGGCCATGGTTTGCTCCTCTCGCCAATGCTCGAAAAAGTTGATCCAGTCACGCAATGGACCCGTTTCCTGTCGCAGACGATCCGCCTTTTTCAATTCGATCAGGGTCAACTGGAGTCGGTTCCAGAGCGTGACTTGGGGTTGATGCGCGTCGCGCATCTCGAAACGCCAGAGAGCTTGCGCGCATTGTTCGGAATTGGCGATAAAAAGGTCGAAGTCCAACAGGTGGATCCCGACCGCCGCGCGCAGGGTGTCATAATGTATTTGCCGCGCAGTTCCTCGGCACGGATGCCGGGATTGAGGATCTCGACTGCGCGGATTTCGGGCAGGTCCGGGCGTAGGTCGTTGATCAAGGCGACCAGCAATGAGGGGTCTTCGCCGAAGATGCGTTTGAAGACGTAGTCGTTCTTGGGGTCGAGCAGGTCGGCGGCGGAGACGCTGGACATGACGGGGCGCGGGTGATACGGCGGATGCCGTGAGCGGTCACGGTAGCGCATTGGGCCGGCTCCGGTCAGTGCATCGCGCGATCGCCGAGAGGGGCGCGAGGGGCGCGAGGGGTAGTCGAACCGGCTCGCGCTAGTGCAACTGTGCGAAAGTCCCAAGACCGTCTCAGGTCGTTGTCGTTGTCGTAATCGTGATCTCGACATGGCGAATATTCGATTACGACAACGACAACGACAACGACAACGAGGAGATGAGGCCCCGGTCTCGGAACTTGGGCAAGGCCACGGCGAGTCATCACGCGCGGCAGAGCCGCTCAAACGGGATGCCGGGGCGGAGCCCCGACACCAAAAAATACCCGCCCTTACCCGATTGGGCACTATGGATTGGCAGCGGTACTCTGCTTGGACCGATAAAGCTCGGCTGCTTCAGGGGACTTCGATTTCCAAGTGTGTCCACAGTTGCCGCAACGGCATTCATATAGCCCCGACCCAAGTTCAGAAACTACCTCTACAGTGCGGAAGACATCGTTACTCAGTTTCTGTCGCGCGATGTTTTGGCCGTTAGCGTCGCGGCACTTGGAGCAATAGATATTAGAGGACATTGAATTGATCCTCCGTCATCGGGATGGCACTACGTAATATTTAGGGAGTGCTCGCAGCCAGCGCTTAACGTTCATATTCAGTTCTCCGTTTGTTGCCCAACCGGTGATTATCAGGGCTACCCAGCCCTGATAAGCCGAAATTATCCGAAGTTTCATACAATATCGCCTGAATTTTCGGGGTATTGTGCCCCATCGGGACGCGGGCACCCTGATAACCTGATAATTTCGGCATTGTCAGGCAAATTTGCCTGACACTCCCCGTGTGGAGCTATTATCAAGCCCCGTAGTACCGCTCTCAAACCCCGCACCCACCCCGCCCTGGGAGCGCGGGCGTCTCGCCCGCCAGTGGCCAGGATGGCCGTGCTCCCAGCGGAGTCCCCTCGAAGCTGACCAGCAGATGCTCATGGAAGTCATAATCATGCTGTCGTTTGGCCGCGCAGTAGCAATGATCCGCGATCCCCGTAAAGCTCCGGCCGTGCGGCGCGCGGGTGATGACACATACGGGCATGGGGAATCCATCGACCAAGCGAATCGGATCGGCCATCGCTCCCAAGCGCCGGGCCCGCCCCTGATGCAGCGCCGGTTTCGCCGCCCAGAGGCCGGACGCCTGCTGGGCGAAGGTCGTGCGCGAAACCTAAGCCCGGAAACCAAGACCGCCAGTGCCCACAAAAGAAGTGCCAGATCTGCCGATCCGTATCGCGACCGAGACATTCTCCCGCCACTGTCATCGTGATGACCCCACTGTCACTCAGTTTTGGAGGGAATCCACGCTGACGTAACCGCTTCCCGCAAAAATAATTTAGGGAGTCGATCATCGATCCAACAAAAACCGAGGGAACCTCAGTCTTCGAGCGGCATGGCGACCTCCGGGGCAACATTGAGGTGGCTGGTTTCCTCTCTCAACATCGCTCGGATGGCCATGTCGCGCCTCAGCGACCTCCTACCCAGAAAACTCAAACATAGCGTAAGGCTATCTATCGCCCTTTCTCGTGGCGGCAAAACCGGAGAAGCCCAGGAGTATTAATACACCTGAGCCAAACAGGGTAAGTGTTGAGGGGTTTGGTACAGCGGAAACACCCTCGGCAACAATCACAGGAGCTTTAAATTCAACTCCCGTGAAATTTGAAGTGCTATCCTCCACTTTAAGTCCTAAAAACTGCACGCCAGAGCCTTTGTAGATGTTAACGAAATATGTGAGATCGAAGTAGCTATAGCTTCCAAAAGCGCTGATCGACAAAAATCCGGCATAGCTATTTGCATCCAAATCACTTTTTGTAACGACGCCATCTCCATCATATCGAATAATTCTTACAGTGTCGGTTAGCCCGACCCCTTGTGGTTGGCTTACAGGAGAAAGCTCCAAAAGATAGGAGTCCGCTTCTGGGAGAGCAAAAACATCAATCTCAAGGAGCGCCTGGTAATATAAAAGATCATTTACAAAAAAGCGGTCAGGGTAACTAGGAAAATTAGCATAAGAAGTAGAGAATGAGCCGTAATCGACAGGATCGAATCGCATTGCCGTGGCACCAGCCACTCCAGGAAGAATAAACGTGAAGCAAACGAACAAGGTTATGCAAGTTCTAGTCATGTTGTTTCCTTCCGGATTAGCACTGATGGGACAAGACGCCACGTAAGTGTAGCCTAGACAAAAGAAATATTGCTACCCTACCCCGGTTATGAGCTGCCCGTCAGCGGGCGGGTGGGGGCATCCCCGGTTCGGTCCCTGCTCCTGCTGGGTGCCCCTAGCGAGGTAGGGTGGGTAGAGTGGCCACTCACTGATGTTGATGATTGGCACAGATGCTGGCTGGTCACGAAACCCACCGAACCAACCCACCAACGCCTGATCTTGAACGCCATCGGGAAACCATTCAACTCCCTTCGACTTCGCTCAGTCCGGTAGCCCGTTAGCGGGAAGGGTACGCTACGCCGCACCCATGCGGAAAGTGGCCTTCACCCCGCCCCACACGTTTAACGGTCGCCCGTTGTTGGCACAAACCGTTAACACGTTCCGGACGGGGCGAATGCGCTGTCCGGCCTGAGTTGTCCCCACCGCCGCGCCCGGCTAGACTGCCGGCATGCACCATCCCATCGACCCCAAGATCGACTGCGTCTTCAAGGCCCTGCTGGGCGCGGACGCCAATCGCGCGCTGCTGCTTCATTTTCTTAACGCCATTCTCGGCCCGGCGCTCGCCGCCCCGATCGCCGAGGTCGAAATCCTCAACCCCTACAACGACAAGGAGTTTCTCGACGACAAACTCAGCATCGTCGACGTCAAGGCCCGCGACCTGCGCGCGCGCATCCTCTACGCTTGGGCCGACCTCTACAGCGCCCAACTGAGCACGGGCGCCGACTATCGCACCCTCAAACCCACTTACGCCATCTGATTGCTGGGCGAGAACCTGTTACGCGACACCGCCGAGTACGTCCACGACTTTCGCCTGCGCGACGCCCACGGCCGCGCGTTGCTCGACCACGGCGGCATCTGGCTGCTGGAGTTGAACAAATTCCACGCCGACCCGGTCCAACCCGAACAAGAACGCTGGCTCAAATTCTTCAAGGACGGCGAGCGTCTCGACGCCGATTGCCCTGCCGCCCTGGATGCAAACCGACGAGATGAGGCAAGCCATGACCACCCTGAAAGCCTTCTCCGACAAAGACCGCGCCTATCACGCCTACCAGGCACGCCAGAACTATCTGCGCGAGCAAAGCTGCATTCAGCGCGACCTCGACGAACTCCGCGCCGAGCTTGAACGGGAACGGGCCAATGCCGTTCGACCGTCATCGTTGACGGCAACTGTAACCCCGGTGGCGTCAGCTGCAAGTCGGCGATCCCAGGCTGGAACCTACGCCTACGGGTTTAGCAATCGCTGCCGAGACAGGGATAATCGGTATAGCCGCGCTCGTCGCCGCCATAGAAGGTCGCGGGGTCGGGCTCGTTCAGCCGGGCGTTGCGGCGTAACCGCTCGACCAGATCGGGGTTGGAGATGAAGAGCTTGCCGAAGGCGATCAAGTCGGCGCTATCGGCCGCGCGAGCGGTCAGCGCAAGATCGCGCGTGTAACCGTTGTTGGCGATATAGGTTCCCTTGAACAACTGACGCAACCGGGCAAGCTGGAAGGGATGACCGGTCTCGCGCGGACCGCCGGTCACGCCTTCGATGACATGCAGGAAACCGATGCCGCGCGCCGACAACTCGCTGACGACATGGGTGAACAGCGGCTCGGGATCGGAGTCGTCGATATCGTTGACCGGCGAGAGCGGCGAGAGACGCACGCCGACATGATCCTTCTCCCAGACTTCAAGCACCGCATCGGTGACTTCAAGCAGCAGCCGGGCGCGGTTTGCGATGGCGCCGCCGTAGATGTCGGTACGCCGATTGGTCTTGTCCCGCAGAAACTGATCGAGCAGATATCCGTTGGCCGCATGGATCTCGATCCCATCGAAACCCGCCTCTTGCGCACGGCGGGCCGCCTGTCGGTAGTCCGCCACGAGACCGGGGATTTCGTCGAGTTCGAGCGCGCGCGGCGTCACCATGTCGACCATTCCCTGGCCAGTGAACACCTGGCCGACCGGCATCACCGCCGAGGGCGCGACCGGGAGCGCACCGCCATCCTGCAGGTCGGGATGCGAGATGCGCCCGACATGCCAGAGTTGGATGACGATCCTGCCGCCCACGGCATGCACGGCGTCGGTCACCTGTCGCCAGCCCGCGATCTGCCCGGCGCTGTAAATCCCCGGCGTTTGGATATACCCCTTGCCCTGCGGCGAAATCTGCGACGCCTCGCTGATCAGCAGACCGGCACTGGCGCGCTGTGCATAATAGGTCGCCATCAAGGGTGTCGGCACATCGCCCGCGCCCGCGCGGCTGCGCGTCAGCGGCGCCATGACGAGCCGGTTGGCGAGTGTCAGGCTGCCAAGCCGGTAGGGTTGAAAGAGGTCGCTGGTCGGTTCGGTAGCCATGTCTGGGTTCTCGTTCGATGGGAGACGATGTGGAGTGGATTGGCGCATGATTCTGCCATATTGACCGAGATCCTGCCCCGGACTTGCAGGGATCGGGTTTCGCTTCAAAGGAGAAACGCTCAGTTGGATGTCGTTGACAGCCGCTCGGATCAAGACTGGATGCGCCTTGCGCTGACACTGGCTCAGCGCGCCGCCGCGGCGGGCGAGGTGCCGGTGGGCGCGCTGCTGGTCCGAGACGGCGTGATCATTGGCGAGGGCTGGAATCGCCCGATTAAGACACATGACGCCAGCGCCCATGCCGAAATCCAGGCGCTGCGCGATGCTGGCCAGCGGGTCGGGAATTACCGTCTGCCCGGCACAACCCTGTATGTCACCCTGGAGCCCTGCGTCATGTGCGCCGGGGCCATCGTTCACGCCCGCGTCGGGCAAGTCATCTATGGAGCGCCCGACCCCAAGGCCGGCGCCTGCGGCAGCGTCTTCGACCTTCTGCCCTCGGACGCTCGCTTTAATCACCGCACCGATTGCAAAGGCGGCGTTCTAACCGATGACTGCGCCGAAACCCTGCGTGCCTTTTTTCGGGCACGGCGTTCAACCGCGTTCAAAGCGGCAACCTCACGACCGGAGACATCGATCATGTCCATTGACAACGTCTACAGCGACGACGCCATCCGCAACCGGCTCGCGACCGAACTCCCACGCTGGTCCCTCGATGCGGGCTGTCTCCAGCGCACCTACCGCACCAGCGGCTGGAAGGGGACGCTGATGGTGATCAACACGGTGGGGCATCTGGCGGAAGCCGCCTGGCATCACCCGGATTTGACGGCCTCCTATGACCGCGTGACCGTCAGTCTGACGACCCATTCGGCAAAGGGCGTCACCGACAAGGATTTTGAGCTGGCGAACCGGATCGAGGAGACGGTGATGTGGCGTCCGGCCAGCGGAAGCGCGTTGGAAGGGACGCCGGATGACGTCCGATACGCATACATCCAATACGATTAGGCCATCCGGAGATCAATCCCAGTTCAGCGCCCCGCCGGTCTGGTACTCGGTCACGCGCGTCTCGAAGAAGTTTTTTTCCTTCTTGAGATCCAGCACCTCGGACATCCAGGGGAAGGGATTGCTGGCGCCCGGATACTGCTCGGGCAACCCGATCTGGGCGCAGCGGCGGTTGGCGATAAACTGGAGATATTCCTCGAACATGGGCGCGTTCAGGCCCAGCACGCCGCGCGGCATGGTGTCGTGGGCATAGCGCGATTCCATCGCGACCGCGTCGCGGATCATGGTCACGAGTTCCTCCCGGAACTCCGGCGTCCACAGATGCGGGTTCTCGATCTTGATCTGGTTGATGACATCGATGCCGAAGTTCATGTGCATGGATTCGTCGCGCAGGATGTATTGGAACTGCTCGGCGGTGCCGGTCATCTTGTTACGCCGACCCATGCTCAACACCTGCACGAAACCGACATAGAAAAAGATGCCCTCGAAGATCACGTAGAAGGCGACCAGTTCGCGCAGCAACGTCTGGTCGTTCTCTCGCGTACCCGTGTTGAAATGCGGGTCGGCCAGATGCTGGGTGTAAGGCAATGCCCACTCGGCCTTACGCGCGACGGAGGGCACCTCGCGGTACATATTGAAGATTTCGCCCTCGTCCAGACCCAGGCTCTCGACCACGTACTGATAGGCGTGGGTGTGCAACGCCTCCTCGAACGCCTGACGCAGCAGATACTGGCGGCACTCGGGGTTGCTGATGTGACGATAGACCGCCAGCACCAGATTGTTCGCGACCAGCGAATCGGCGGTCGAGAAAAAGCCCAGGTTGCGTTTGACGATGGTCCGCTCATCGTCGGTCAGTCCGTTCGGATCCCGCCAGAGCGCGATGTCCGCGTTCATGTTGATCTCTTGCGGCATCCAATGATTGGCGCAGGCGTCGAGATATTTCTGCCAGGCCCAGTCGTATTTGAAGGGCACGAGCTGATTGAGATCCGCCCGGCAGTTGATGATCTTTTTGTCGTCGACCCGCACCCGACCCGCGCCCAGTTCCAGGCTTTCGAGTCCGGTGGCGCCGCCGGCGGCACCCTGGTCAGGCTCCTGGTGTGAGCCGGGGATGAGCGGATCCTCGATGGACAGTTCGGCCTGTTGGTTCGCGGCGGCGGCAAAGGGATCGGGAGCGACCACGGGCGCCGCGCCGGCGCTCTCCATCAGGTTTAGATTGGCGACCAGCCCCTGACCGGGCCGCGCATGGGCGCGGGTATCGTGGGATTGAAAGCGCGTCCTGTAATCAGCGCGCGGACTCGGCAGGGTATCCAACCGGTCGTCCGGACTCTCCGAAGTCGGCAGGATGCCGGCAAGACGGGAAGCGCCGGGCTTGGCCGCGGCGAGTGGATCGTCCCAATTCAGCATGGTGGTCTGTCCTCAATTCTTGGGTGCGAGAGATCCGCCATGTAGGGGCGATTTAAATCGCCCCTACAAGATTTGGCCAGACGATCCGTCGCAGGCGTTCGCGCGGCGCCGGGCGTGCGTCGAACACGCCGGGTTATTTTAGGGCATCCAGACAGGATATCTAGTCTCAAACACTATATATTGTGTTTTTCTTGAGCTAAAAGCATTTATCTAGTTTTTCTTCGATCCACAGCCGCCGTAGGCTGGGCGCTTCCAGTTCGTCCCGCATCCCGTCGCCGGTCACCGCAGCCGTCTCGCAAGGCACCGGAGCGCCAGGCGCGGCATTGCGCGCATCGGAGAGATAGGTCGAAATAAGTCCGTGAAGTTCCGCTGCGGCACGTTTGGCATGATCGAACGGCAAGCGGTCGAAACAGATCAGGGTGGGCTTGATCCTGAGATGCGATTCCGGAATGGCGAAGCGCTCGAAAATCGCGCGGGCGTTGCTTTCCAACGAATCAAAATGACTTCGCAACAGGGCATCGCAACTCGGCGGAAGCGTGACATAGTCCCAGAGCACGTCGGCCGATGTCTCGCCACTGCGCACGACGACATAAGGCGTCTGGGCCTGGCGGCAGACATGGAACCAATCGCTATCGGCGAAGGCGTCCCTGGCGTCGATCAGGTCGAATGGGGCGTCTGACATGGGAAAGGGTCTGCTGAGAATGGAGGCGGGATTGCCGGCGCATCGTAGCAGATCCTTGATCTTGCGAAACGGGAAGCGGAAAAACTCCCGTAACTCTCAGTTGGCGTCATCCGCCACAGTAGGAGCCCGCTTGCGGGCGACGTGACATGCCAAGAGACCTTTTTGTCTGTCCAGCCCGCGCCCGCAAATCGCCCGCAAGCGGGCTCCTACGTCAAAATGCAGCAGGCGCCAATTCGCGGCATCGGAGCCTGAAACCGTTCGTGGTTCGATCCTTCGGCTGCGCTCAGGACTTACCACGAACGGCTTCAGGAAGGTCCGAACCACCTCAGGAAGGCCCGAATGGCTTCAGGAGCGATCCGATCATCGCCTAAAAATCGGCGCTCATCAGACTTGCCAGCCCAGAAACCTCAATGCCCGCCGCGCTCACATCCTCGGCGGAGACATTGAAGTAAACATCGGTCATTTCGACCGCCTGACCGCTGGCGAGCAACGCACTGCCGCGTTCCAGCAACAGGTTACCCTGGGCATCCAGGAACGGCAGTTCGGTAAAGCCGGTCTTCAGGCTCGACACGCCGGCTTCCGCCAAAGTCAGCAGTTCGCCGTCGTCGGTCTGGTGATTGCCGTTGATATCCTGCCAGACTTTCAGGCTGGCAAAACCCGCGTCGCTGGAATCGACCACGCTATCGCCATTGATGTCAAAACCCTTGAGCTTGGCGAAGCCGTCGCCCTTCTCAAGACCGCCGAACAACTCGGAAATGTCGTCGATCCGGCCATTGCCGTTGCTGTCGATGGCCAGGAAGCCGTCTTCGCCGGAGAGCCAGCCTGACCGGATGGCCGCGCCATTGCCCAGCAGATCGAAGGTTGCGACCGAGTCGGTACGGGCCAGAGTCTTGATCCCGTCGTTGTTCAAGTCGATCGCGATCGGCGTGATGCCGGCATCCCAGGTCATGTCATTTTCGCCGGATTCCAAGGTGATCGTGCCGGTGCTCGTCACGTTCGTCTTCGACACGGCATTGCCGGTCACGTCAGAGTCAATCGTGTCCTTGGAATTGCTGTAGGCATCCTTCACCGCCCACTTCCAATTGCTCATGTTGTTCCAAGTGTTGTAGTTGTAGTGCCAAACATTCGCCTTGTCGAAGGTCAGCTTGTAATCGCCCGGATCGAGGTCGCTGAAGAGATAGTTGCCGCTGCTGTTGGTGGTCGTGGTCTGCGTGGTATCGTCCGCATTGCCGAACACACCATCCGAGCCCGCGCCGGTCAGCGTGACCTTGATATTTTTGATGCCCGGCTCGCTCGCATCCTGGATGTTGTTGTGGTTCATGTCGTCCCACACCTTGTCGCCCAGGCTGGCCTTCTTGTACAGGCCCGCGTCAACCGTGGTGTTGGCCTCTCCGGTGGCTAGCGTGACGATCTGGCTCTTGCCGGTCGAACGGTCGGCGTCGGAATCCTTCGCATCGTCGCTGCCCGCGTTCTGCTTGGTCAGGACATAGCCACTGCCCGCCGTGGTCGCATCGAAGGTCACCTGATATTTGCCCGCCGTCAGACTCGTGAACGCATAGTTGCCGGAGGCATCCGTCGTCGTGCTCGCCGCGATGTCGTCCGCCGTGCCGAATGCGCCATCCGCGCCCGCGCCCTTTAAGTTGACCGTGACGCCCGCCACGCCAGTCGTCTCGTCGCTGTCCTGTTTCCCGTCGCCATCCTTGTCGAGCCAGACACGGTCGCCCAGACTCGCCGTGGCAGCCGGTGGAACCGGCGTCGAGATGCGGATGCCCGCGTCGACCGTCAGGTTCGTTTGACCCGCCGTCAAAGTGTACAGCGAGGTTTCGCCGTTGCTGCCGACATCGCTGTCCTTTGCATCGTCCACGCCCGCATTCTGGCTCGTGGCGACATAACCGTTCGGCGCGACCACCTTCACCGAGTAGCTGCCCGGCGCGACATCGAAGCCATAATTACCGCTGGCGTCGGTCGTCGTCGTCCCGATCACTGTCCCGCTGGCATCCTTCAACTGCACAACGACATTGGCAACGCCGGCTTCGCCCTGGTCCTGTAAGCCGTTGCCATTATCGTCCTGCCAGACAAGGTCGCCGAGATGCGCCGGCTCGGACGCGCAGACTGGCGTACTGCCCTGAGTCGCGACCTTCAGCTTCTGGATCTTGAAGTAATCCTCCGGCGAGGTATCGGTCGTATCCGCCGCGATCACAATGACATTGCCAGCCACGTTGCCCGCGTTCAAATCCGCCCAGCGGGCCGAACTGGAGGTGGTGGTATTGACCTCGGTGAAGCCCATGCCGCTTAGAGTTGCACTATTGAGGGTGAGATGGTTCGAGTAGGGATTGGCGAAGCTGCCGATCCACACCTGTACATCGCTGTCGCCGGACACATAACCTAGATAAGTCTTGTCCAGCACGACCGTCTGATTGAATTCGAGCAGGACATAATTGTCCCGACCACCCGTGTTATCGACCGTGTGAGAATTGCCCGAACCGCTTCCCTCGCCACTGTCGGTGACGCCCAGACCGCCAGTGTAACTGCCCAGATAGGCTGCGGCCCAGGTGCCTCCGCTGTTCGTTTCGCTGAAGGCGCTGGCCTTGACCGAAAGACCCGAAGCGTCGTTGTAGGTGCGGATATTGCCGTCGGAGCCGTCGGTGGAACTGCTGCCGCTAAAGTCGAAGGTCACGATCTGCCCGGCGGTGGTCGTCGCGGTTTGGAACAATCCCGCATCCCAACTCAGATCGTTTTCGCCCGCGACCAGTTCGGTCTGCACGCTCAAGCCGCTGGCATTGACATCGCTGTCTTTTGTATCGTCAGCGCCCTGATTCTGAGCGGTGAACTGATAACCGATCGGCGCGACCACGGCGATCGAGTAGGTGCCCGCCTCCAGATCCGAGAACAGATAGTCGCCGTTGGCGTCGGTGACATCGGTCATCGCCACCTGACCGCTCGCGTCCAGCAAGTTGACAGTGATCCCGGCAACTCCATTTTCGGTGCCATCCTGAATGCCGTTCGCGTTGCAGTCGCTCCAGACGCGGTCGCCGAGCGAGGCTTTGCCGATGGGCGGGGTGAGTTCGCCGAAGTTGTTGTTGCGGCTGTCGTCGCCGGCGGCCAGCACGATGCCGGCGATGAGGTCGTTGGTCGCGACGCTGCCGCCCGTGGTGCCAGCGGTGTCCTTGCCGTCGTCGTAGCCGTCCGGCTGGGTTTCGCGCACGCTGTAGGCGCCGGCGGCCAAGTCGGTGAAGGCGTAGTAGCCGTCAGCGTCGGTGGTAGCGGTGTCGATCACGTCGCCGCTGGCGTCGAGCAATTCCAGGGTGACGCCCTGAAGCGGCGCTTCGCCCGTCTCGAAGAGGCCGTTGTCGCGACCGGCGGCACTTTCGTCCACGTAGACGTAGCCGGACAGTTGCGCCGGGATGGGCGGCAGGGCGAGTTCGCCGAAGTTGTTGTTGCGGCTGTCGTCGCCGGCGGCCAGCACGATGCCGGCGATGAGGTCATTGGTTGTGGTGCTGCCGCCCGTGGTGCCAGCGGTGTCCTTGCCGTCGTCGTAGCCGTCCGGCTGGCGTTCGCGCACGCTGTAGGTGCCGGCGGCGAGGTCGGTGAAGGCGTAGTAGCCAGTGGCGTCGGTGACGGTGGTGTCGATCACGTCGCCGCTGGCGTCGAGCAATTCCAGGGTGACGCCCTGAAGCGGCGCTTCGCCCGTCTCGAAGAGGCCGTTGTCGCGACCGGCGGCGCTTTCGTCGAGGTAGACGTAGCCGGACAGTTGTGCCGGGACGACCGGCGGGGTGAGTTCGCCGAAGTTGTTGTTGCGGCTGTCGTCGCCGGCGGCCAGCACGATCCCGGCGATGAGCTCATTGGTCGCGACGCTGCCGCCCGTGGTGCCGGCGGTGTCCTTGCCGTCGTCGTAGCCGTCCGGCTGGCGTTCGCGCACGCTGTAGGTGCCGGCGGCGAGGTCGGTGAAGGCGTAGTAGCCAGTGGCGTCGGTGACGGTGGTGTCGATCACGTCGCCGCTGGCGTCGAGCAATTCCAGGGTGACGCCTTGAAGCGGCGCTTCGCCCGTCTCGAAGAGCCCGTTGTCGCGACCGGCGACGCTTTCGTCCACGTAGACGTAGCCGGACAGTTGCGCCGGGGCGGGCGGCGGGGTGAGTTCGCCGAAGTTGTTGTTGCGGCTGTCGTCGCCGGCGGCCAGCACGATGCCGGCGATGCGGTCGTTGGTGACGGTGCCGCCGAGCGTGCCGGCGGTGTCTTTGCCGTCGTCGTAGCCGTCCGGCTGGAGTTCGCGCACGCTGTAGGTGCCGGCGGCGAGGTCGGTGAAGGCGTAGTAGCCAGTGGCGTCGGTGACGGTGGTGTCGATCACGTCGCCGCTGGCGTCGAGCAGTTCCAGGGTGACGCCCTGAATCGGCGCTTCGCCCGCCTCGAAGAGCCCGTTGTCGCGACCGGCGGCGCTTTCGTCCACGTAGACGTAGCCGGACAGTTGCGCGGGCTCGGGCGGCGGGGTGAGTTCGCCGAAGTTGTTGTTGCGGCTGTCGTCGCCGGCGGCCAGCACGATGTCGGCGATGCGGTCGTTGGTGACGGTGCCGCCAAGCGTGCCGGCGGTGTCTTTGCCGTCGTCGTAGCCGGCGGGCTGGAGTTCGCGCACGCTGTAGGTGCCGGCGGCGAGGTCGACAAATTCGTAGTAGCCGCTGGCGTCGGTGGTGGCGGTGTCGATCACGGTGCCGGCGGCGTCGAGCAGTTCCAGGGTGACGCCGCTAATCGGCGCTTCGCCCGTCTCGAAGAGGCCGTTGTTGCGTCCGCCGGTGCTTTCGTCCAGGTAGACGTAGCCGCTGATGCCCGCATCAGGCTCGATATGGATATTTCTCTCGGTAATCCCAGCATCGATCGTTTGATTGGATTCGCCAGAGGAAAGGGTGACGACCTGGCTGAAACCCGTCACCCCGTTCGCGTCGCTATCGGTAGCGTCGGTTGCGGCTGAGGCATCCTGGGTGGTTAGGAAGTGGCCAAGAGGGGCGATAAACTTGACTTGATAGTCGCCCGGCTTGAGACCGGCGAACTGGTAATAGCCTTGCTCGACAGCGGCGGTGCTGTGGTCATCGCCAGTGCGGGTGCTGCTGATTAAGGTGCCGTTGCCGTCGTAGAGTTCGACGATCACGTTGTCTACGCCCGTCTCGCCAGCGTCCTGGATGCCGTTTTCATTGGCGTCCAGCCAAACATAATTGCCAAGTTTAGCGTTTTGGAACTGCGTAATGAGCGGTTGAATATTACCAGCGGGATCGATCACCATCGTGAAAAACGTGTTTGAAGGCAATCCATCGTTACCGCTAGAAATCGCGGATTGTGCAGCCGCAATTAAAAAACCAACGTCGGCAGAATCAACAACGTTGCGATTATTGTCCGTTAAAAAATTTTGATCGCTTTGCGCAATCTGCGCATCGCTGAAACCAAGCAATTTCCAAATCGCAGTCTGAATCTCTCCATAGTTGTATTGTCCAGCGAACTTGAGATCAGCAGTAAAATTCTGTGTCAATAGCCAATTAATCTGATCAACTTGATCCTGTGTTAATGAACTTAAGCCAGCTAGCGCGAAAGATGACGGCGTGTTTGCGGCAAGATTTTGCGCTGAATAACTCGAGGGCGAGACGAGAATCGTCGCGGTGGGATTGAGGCAGTAAGCATCATAAATGCCATTAGAAATAGAGGGATCTGTGCTATTCGTAACAATCATGTCAAAATAGCTTGGATTATTAAGATCGGGTTGCTGGCCATAAGCCGTACCCGCAGTATTCGTAGCTGAAGATGTGACTCGAATGGTGAACGTGCTCATGGCATTCATCCTAAATAGTTAATTACAAGCTTGCATTGAATTTTGAGTCTGACCAGAAATCGAAATAAATAAGCCAGAAAATACGTTAAAATACGCAACATCAGAGTTGCCGGAGTGTCCTAAATAAATATTTAGTAGCCCCCATTCTTCACAGTGGGCTCTAGGGCTTAAATCCGTATTTGGTAAAAAGCAGCGTCAACGGGAAAATTATGTAGATTGCGACACTATCGTCATTTTTACTAACCCCCCCTCCACATAAGAGAGGGGATCACATCTTGTTCAAATGTCGCCTTATTTTTTAACGCGACGTGAAACAAAGAGTGCCAGTGCTCCAATGCCAAGTAACGCAAGCGACTCCGGCTCGGGAACTGGGTTGAGCCCACCAGCAGCAAACACAGGCGCAGTAGCAACGGAAAGCAGCATGAGAGCAACAAATTGACGCATCGTCTTTACCTTCTAAAGTTCAGGTGATTGTGGGGTGTTAACAAGAAGGGCAAAATTCATGATTTACCCTTGCGATCATGCTTCAGCAACGACTGTGCCAAGCATTTCCAAGCATTGAAAATGCTAAGTAAAATCTATCGATCTTGCGATTCTTCGATTTTCTGTCACCCAAGTGTAAAATTATCCGACAGCATCACGTAAACATCGGGGCTATAGCCACTCGATTTCCGCTCAAGAAACCATTAAATTTAATTTTTGATCAATCACTTAAATTCGATTTTCGGATCAAAACACAAGTGTAAAAAATTCCGACATTTTTTTGTCGACAACGCCGACTCTCAGACAGCATCAGGCAGACACTCCTCGCTGGCTCGGAGAGCCCGAGATCGGGGCGACGCCAAGGACCGAGATCGCGAAAGGCTCGAACGCGCGATAATAAAATCAAGAATTCAAATACCTTACAGTCGATCAAACGACAACGGAGGGAATCGGAAGAGGCGGTCCGCGCCCCAACAAGACATCCGCTTTACCCCCGCATCCAGGCGTGACGCAAAGTTGTAAATAAAGCTGACACTGCTGTGCTGGATACGACTTCCCATCACCTCTTCCCATCACCTGTTTCCCTGCGCTTCGGATCGCTCGCCCACGCGAGATTTTACTGAACTTGGGAGAAACGGAGGGTGAGGGCAAGACGTTGCGCCAGATGCGCTCGCGGCGTATCGTTTCGACCTTTGCGGCCATTTCGCGCGATTTCGTCAGGATGCGCGCGCCAAACCGCTAGGGATTGTTCACGCACATGATTCACAAGATCGAGGTTGAGGCATCTGCCTGTATTGGCTGCGGTACTTGCTGGGTGGCCTGCCCCCAAGCCTTCAAGGAACAGGATATTGGCGACGATCTCAAGGCGCTTCCGACTGGCGATCTCGGGGATCAATTAATGATGCGCTCGGCGGCCGAAGGCTGTCCGACCCTTGCGATTCGGCTGTTCGACGAGTCCGGGAAGATGATTTATCCGACCGAGGCTGCAATCGCGGACCTTGATGCGGCGAGTCGCTGGTAGCTCTCGCAGCGACGCCAGGTGCGGCGGGATCAGCGTGAACGCACTGGGGAAATCGTCGCGCTGGAGACGGTTCAGGGTTTTGCGGACGTGCCGTGCCCGGTATTCAGGATTTCGCCTCTCTAACTCCGCCATGTGTGATGTCTGTCACACTTTGTCATGTGATGTCGGTCACATTATGCCGTCCCTGGAAGCTTCAATCCCACCTGCGCGATCCGGTCGTCCCGCACCTGCCGCACCACCAATTCCACGCTCCCCAGTTGCAACCGATCGCCGACGACCGGATGCGCGTTGAGCCCACGACGAATCAGTTCATCGAGCGTGAGTCGACGCTCGCTGTCGGCCAGACAGATCCCGTAAGCCGTGCACAGATCGCCCACGCGGGCATCGCCATTGAGGACGAACTCGCCAAAAAAGGCGAGATCGGAAAGACGCGCCGGGGCCGGGCTCGCGACGAACAAGCGATCGAGAGTCGGCAGGTCGGCCGGATCCGCCATCAGATAAAGATAGTCGCCCGGACGCGGGTCGAGCGGTTCCAACTGCTCCAGCAAATGTCGGTCGCGCAGAATCGCCACCACCCGCGCGCCCCTGGGCAGGGTCAAGCCAGCCCGCTTCTCGATGACCGCTGGCGAATTCTCCGCCAGACGATAGCCGACCAGTTCCAGTTCCTGCTGACCGGGGATGTCAAGTTCCACCCGCTGCACCACCTGGGTGGTCGGCGGAATCTCCAGCTTCAGCAACCGCGCCAGCGATGACAGCGTCCAGCCCTGGATCAGCAGCGATAACAGGACCACGAAGAACACGATATTGAAGTACATCTGGGCCTGCTCCAGACCCGCCAGCAGCGGGAAGAGCGCCAGGATGATGGGCACCGCCCCGCGCAGACCCACCCAACCGATGAACACCTGCTCGCGCCAGGGAAAGCGAAACGGCAGCAGACAGAGCCAGACCGCCAGCGGTCGCGCCAGCAGGATCAGCACCGCCGCGAACAGCAGCGCATCCAGCGCCACCGGCAAAAATTCCGAGGGGGTGACGAGCAGTCCCAACATCAGGAACATGCCGATCTGCGCCAGACTGGCGATCCCGTCGTGGAAACGCTTGATGTCAAGACGAGACTGGAGCGGACGGTTGCCGACCACCAATCCGGCCAGATAAATGGCCAGAAAGCCGCTGCCATCAATGACCGCGGCGCTCCCGAAGAGGCTCAGGCCGCCCGCCAGGACCGCGAGCGGGTAGAGCCCCGGCGACATCGTCAGTCGGTTGACCAGCCACACCAGACCGAAGCCGCCGGCCAGACCGATCAAGGCGCCCAGCCCCATCTGACGGACAAACTCGGTCAGCAGCGCCAGCCCTGGATTGCTCTGAGGATTGAGGATCAGCTCGATCAGCGCGATGGTCAGGAAGACCGCCATGGGATCGTTGCTGCCGGACTCGATCTCCAGCGTCGCGCCCACGCGCTGCTTCAACTCCAAGCCCCTGGAACGGAGCAGCGAAAACACCGCCGCGGCATCGGTGGAACCCACGATGGCGCCGAGCAGCAGCCCCTCAAGCCAGCCCAGGCCCAGCCACCAGACGGCGAACGCCCCGGTGATCAGGGTGGTGATCAGAACGCCGATGGTCGCCAGCCCGAGCGCCGGTTTGAGTCCGACCCGGAAATTTCGATAGGGGGTCGCCAGACCGCCATCGAACAGGATGACGGCCAGCGCCAGGCTGCCGAACAGGTGCGCCGCCTGCACGTCGTCGAACTCGATGCCGCCGGGGCCGTCCTCGCCGAGCAGCATACCGATGACCAGGAACACCAGCAGCAGGGGCGCACCCAACCGGCTGCTCAAGGCGCCGGCCAGGACACTGGCGAACAGCACGACCGAGACGATCAGGATGATTTGATTGGTGAGGTCCATGCAGACACCGGGGTTCGCGTCAGACGCGGGCTACCCGGCTTCAGGGCAGAAACGAACAGCAATAATCCGTCAACGACCGTACCCTGACGCGGAACTTGGCATTGGCGGGCACCTCGAAGGATTCGCCCCCCTGAATCTGACGCCAGTGTTCCTCGTCGGGGAGCAGGACTTCCAGTTCTCCGCTCATGATTTCCATCAGCTCCCGCGCCTGGGTGCCGAACTCGAATTCGCCGGGCTGCATGATTCCAAGGGTTTTGATGCGCCCGTCGGGGAACGTCAGGGTGCGACTGGTCACCAGACCATCGAAATAACAATTCGCTTTTTTGGTCACGGCGACATTGGTGAATTCAGACATAACGACGTCTCTGGAGATGAATGGGGTTAAGGTGATTTCTGAAAAAACTTTAGCGATGTTCCGTTCGTCCTGAGTTTATCGAAGACGCACGGGAAATCCTCGGACTCGAAGCGTGAAGCCGTTCGTGGTTCGAGCGCCTCGCCACGAACGGCTTCAGGCACGATGAATGGTATGAGCTTTTGTAGAAATCACCTAACCCGAATGATTTATCAAAACGGGCGCTGCAGCGTTTGCGCGCGGCTAGACCCAGGCGCAACAGGCAAGCGTCGGCCAACCGGCCTGCCGGCCGAATCGCCGCTGAATCCGACAGCGATCATCAGAGAAGCGAAACCCATCGTTCCCCACGCCGAGATGTCAGAATTGCGCAAAAAAAAACGCCCCGGTTTTCCGAGAACGTTCAGTGATGATATCCAGGTCCGTGGAATGATGGGTTTCGTGACCGATCCGCGTCGGCACCAATGAATCAATGTCGTGCCCTAGTCGCTCTCACCCATCCTCGCTACTGGTCACTCCCTCGGATGTATTCCAAGTATCATGTTGGCAACGCGGTCTCGGAATATATACCGATCGGCGATCAGATCCTCGGTTGCGTTGAATCCATCTCGACCGCGGATTTCACCTTTCATCAACACGTAACGACAGCAGCACCACACGAAATCAATTCCACCGTGCTGAACAATAGCGGTTCTAACCACATCGTCTAGTAAAATAAAGAGCTGGCTCAGATTGACCCTCATGCCTGGAGGGAGCAGCAGCAATCGCGTAACTGGATTCGGGTTCGCAATATGGTGGTTAGTAAAGTCCGTCCTAATAGCGTTTTCGGCGGCCACAAAGCCGATCTGGGTCATATTCGGCACTTGTTTATATTCGCCGATTACATTCTCAGGCTCTCCTCCGTAGGTTCCATCGACAACCTGATACGCAGCATTTGTCAGCAGGGTTTTTGCGTGATGGGTATAAAAAGCGACGGAACAACCTCTTGGCACTTGAGTAAAACCGTTTTCCGGATCCCACTCGCCGTGCCCAGCTAAAAAAACAGTCAGACTCATAGATACCTCTATTCTGGATCAAATTGAAATACCAAGACGCCGAGAATGTCTGAAATCACTCAAACCCATACCTAAACTCCCCCTCCCACACACTCACATGCACCCGCTTTATCGGCATCCCTTCCATCATCCTGATCAGGAATTCTTCACTGATCCTAGGCAGAACGGTATTGGTTAAAATGGTATCGATCATCCGCCCGCCACTCTCCAATTCCGTGCATCGCGATGCAATAAGCTTAATCACCTCTTCGTCATAAGTGAAGGGTACCTTGTGATTTTCTTGCACCCTTTTGGCGATGCGTCCCAACTGCAACCGCGCGATCGCTCCGATCATCTCGTCACTGAGCGGATAATAAGGAATGGTCACCAGCCGCCCCAACAGCGCCGGCGGAAACACTTTCAATAACGGCTCGCGCAACGCCTTCGCGATCCCTTCCGGATCCGGCATCAGGTCCGGATCGGCGCACAGCCGGGTGATCAATTCGGTCCCGGCATTGGTGGTCAGCAGGATGAGCGTATTCTTGAAATCGATCACCCGCCCCTCGCCATCCTCCATCCAACCTTTGTCGAAGACCTGGAAGAAAATCTCGTGTACATCGGGATGCGCTTTTTCCACCTCGTCCAAAAGCACCACCGAATAGGGCCGACGGCGCACCGCCTCGGTGAGCACGCCGCCCTCGCCATAGCCGACATAGCCGGGCGGTGCGCCCTTGAGGGTGGAGACGGTATGCGCCTCCTGATACTCGCTCATGTTGATGGTGATGACGTTCTGCTCGCCGCCATAGAGCACCTCGGCGAGCGCGAGCGCGGTTTCGGTCTTGCCGACGCCGGAGGTGCCGGCGAGCAGGAAGACGCCGATGGGTTTGTTGGGATTGTCTAGCCTGGCGCGCGAGGTCTGGATGCGCCGCGCGATCATGTCGAGCGCGTGGCGCTGGCCGATGATGCGCTGCTCCAGGGTATCGGCAAGTTTTAGAATGGATTCCAGTTCGTTCTTGACCATGCGCCCGACCGGGATGCCAGTCCAACCCTCGACAACGGCGGCGACTGCCTGATGATCGACGGTGGGCAGGATGAGCGGGCGGTCGCCCTGCATGGCGTGGAGTTGGCTTTGCAGGTCTTTCAGTTCGGCGAGTCGCGTCGCGCGTTCGGGATCGCTGGGGGTGTTCGCCACGGTCGCTGGCGTTGGTTCGGCGTCCGTGGCGGGCGGGACGCCCGCGCTCCCAGGGGGGGCATCGGGAGACGCCTCGACCGTGCTACCGATTCCGCGCAGTTGAGCGCGCAGGGCGAGGATCTTCTCCACCAGCGCCTTTTCCTGCTCCCAGCGTCCCTCGACCTCGGCCAGACGCGCCTGCTCTCCGGTCAGTTTTTCCGCCGCCGCCGACTCGCGCTCGGCGGTCTCGATGCCGACCGCGGTCTCGCGCCGGATGATGGCCAGTTCGTTCTCCAGCGCGGCGATGCGCTTGCGGCAGTCGTCGACCTCGGGCGGGACGGCGTGCTGACTGATGGCGACGCGGGCGCAGGCGGTGTCGAGCAGGCTGACCGATTTGTCGGGGAGTTGGCGCGCGGGGATGTAGCGGTGCGACAGTTTGACTGATGCCTCCAGCGCCTCGTCCAGCACCTGCACCCGATGGTGCTTCTCCATGGTCGAGGCGACGCCGCGCATCATGAGGATGGCCTTGTCCTCGCTCGGCTCGCCGATCTGCACGACCTGGAAGCGACGGGTCAGCGCCGGATCTTTTTCGATGTGTTTCTTATATTCGGCCCAGGTGGTGGCGGCGACCGTGCGCAGCGTCCCGCGCGCGAGCGCCGGCTTGAGCAAATTGGCCGCGTCGCCGGTGCCGGCCGCGCCGCCCGCGCCGACCAGGGTGTGGGCCTCGTCGATGAAGAGGATGATGGGTTTCTGCGACGCCTGCACTTCTTCGATGACCGAGCGCAGACGTTGCTCGAACTCGCCCTTCATGCTGGCGCCGGCTTGCAACAGTCCAACGTCGAGCGCGCGCAGGGTGACATCCTTGAGCGGCGGCGGGACATCGCCAGCCACGATCTTGAGCGCGAAGCCTTCGACCACGGCGGTCTTGCCCACGCCGGCCTCGCCGGTCAGGAGCGGGTTGTTCTGACGCCGGCGCATGAGGATGTCGACGATCTGGCGGATCTCGGCGTCACGCCCGACGATGGGATCGAGCTTGCCGGTGCGCGCCTGTTCGGTCAGATCCACGGTGAAGCGCTGGAGCGCCTCCTGCTTGCCCATCGCGGCGGGAGCGATGGCACCGCTGGCCTCGCCGGGCGCTGCGCCGCCGCCCATCTGGCTGCCGTCCTGCGCGCCCATGGCGTCCTCGGGCGAACCGCCGACGATCTCGCCGAAGCGCTCGATGAGCGTCTCGATCTTGACCTTGTCGAATTCCTTGGAGATGGCGGGCAGGGCGTTGCGCAACCCCTGGGTCTTGAGGATGCCGACGATCAGATGACCGGTGCGGATCTGGGATTCCTTGAACATCAGCGAGCCATAGACCCAGCCGCGTTCGACGGCCTCCTCGACATGGGCCGAGAGATCGGAGATCGAGGTGGAACCGCCGGGGAGACGGTCGAGCGATTCGGTGATGTCGCGGGCAAGCCGCGCGGGTTCGAGGTTGAATTGCTTGACGATGCGGTGCAGATCGGAGTCCGGCAGTTGCAGAATCTGGTGAATCCAGTGCACCAGTTCCACATAGGGATTGCCGCGCAGCTTGCAGAAGACGGTGGCGCTTTCGATGGCTTTGTAACCGAGCCGGTTAAGCTTGCCGAAGAGGGCGACGCGGCTGATGTCGGGCATGACGCGAGTTCTCCAATAGGTTCAGTGAAATGATGGGTTTCGCTACGCTCTACCCATCCTACGGCACACTGCCATTAAGTTAAGGATTTTCCGTTCGCCCTGAGTCCTGAGCTTGCCGAAGGGTCGAAGGGCGGGCGGAAAATCCTAAGCCTCTGAGCGTAAAGCCGTTCATGGTTCGACAAGCTCACCACGAACGGCTTAACTGAATGGCAGTGATCCTACGGCACGGTAAAGCGCAGTGGCTGAAGCTTCAGGTTCGCCGGGTCTTGATCCGGTGTGCGGCTGGTCAGCCAGGTGGTCCAGCCAAGCTGTCCCTGTCCCCCGAGTTGGATCGGCGGCGTTTCCTCGCGGCGCAGGACGAGGTTGAGATCCCAGTCGAGTTCGTCGCCCAGATAGTTGCGCACGACGGCCACCAGTCGCGGCAGGCTGTCGCCGCCCGGCAACAGGCGGCGATACTCGTCGAGTGCGAGCGGACCGAGACGGATGCGAAATTTGTACTGGCGGTCCCAGATGCGGGGACCGACGATGGCGGTGAGTCCCAGACAGCCGGTCTCGCGCGAGGCGCCGAGGCGCCATTGGGATTCGGGCGGCAGGTAGAGCCAATGCCCGACAAACTCCTCGATGCGCGCCGGCAGCCGGAAGAAGTCGGTCAGGATCGCGGCCAGTCCGTCGGGGTGCCGGGTCTGCGCGGTCAGGTGGCCAGCGTAGTGGAGCTTGGCGAGATCCGGCATGGCGTCGCGCGCACGGAACGCAGGCATGCCCTGACCGAAGAACGCGGCCAGATAGACGCCGAAGCGGTCGGTCTCGGGACGGTCGAAGCTCACCGTAGGACGGGCGTTGGCCCAGGCGCGGTAGAACAGCGCCAAGACGCGATGATGGAAGATGTCGGCGAAGCGCGCGAAGGTCGGGTCGCCGGCGTTGCGCTGACGGTCGCGGGCGTATTCGCTCAGATGCAGCGGCAGCGGACCATTGGGGCCGAAGAGCCCGAGAAAATAGACCGACAGCCGTGGCGGGTCACTGTCCGTGCCTGGCTGAAAGGCCGCGAGCGTGGACGGGGCGAAGCTGAGCGACGACTGTTGCGCGAGCCGGATCGGCTCTTGTGTCGGCCGCGCGGTCTGACCGAGCCGGGGACGCTCGCGGTAGGCGCATTCCAGTTGGCGCATCGCCTGGAAGAAGCCGAACCCATAGGGGGCGGCTTCCAGCGCGCGCAGCAGAGCTAACTGGTGTGACGTCGTCCGATTCTCGCCGGCCATCGCATTACCTCGCCGTGATCGGGGGTCGTGACGATCGTTTCGGTAAAGGAATTGATCGAGACATATTTCGCGAAAAACTGCTCCAAGACGGCCCCCAGCAGAAAGACGCCACTGCCCTCGAAGGCCGCGGGATCGAGGGTCAGGGTAATTTGAAGTCCGCGGGCGAAGGCGACGCGTTCGGGACGGGCGCCGGGTGCCGCCGAGGCGGGCGGCAGACGCCGGGTGACGGGCACCGTTCGCACCGAGCGCACGCCATCCACCTGACCACGGATCGCGGCATCGCTGACGTCGCTGTAGAGGGTCAGAAGCTCGCGTAGCGCGTTGGCGCCCTGTTCGCTATCCCGGTCGCAGAGCGACAGATAATTCAGCGAGAGATGGCTGATGAGCCGCCAGGCGCTGTCGCCTCGTGGAAAGGACGGACGCGGCTTGGTCGGTCCGGCGACGCAGCGTACCGACTGCACCGGCGCGCTGAGAGCCAGGGTGAAATCGGTGTCGCCCTTGCCGATGGGCAAGAGCAGCGGCAGGTCGCGATTGGTGCAGAGCGTGCCCACCGCCAATTGCCGCAGGTTGTGCCGGTAGGGCGCCTCGTCCGCGTCCACCAGGCTGATGAAAAGCTCGCCGCCAAGATAACTGGAGCGCGGTCCGCGCTGGCGTTGCTGCTCGGAAGGCACGCGCGGCATGCGTTGGATCGTGTAATAGGCCCGATGCGCGCGTCCGCCGACCAGGTCATGCGAGGTGTAGAAGGGCAGGAATTCCTGCTCGGGTTCGCTGTGGGTGCCAATGCCGACAACGTCCGTGACGCTGAAGACCTCCAGGTCCAACGGCATGGTCCGATCCGGAACGACATGATGCTCGTGACTCTGGTTGCTCAGATGAATCCGGTCGGCCCGCTTGGGGAAGAGGTTGATCGCGGGGGTGCAATGGAGCGCGAAATAGGAGGCGTCAAAGGCGTCTTCGGCGAAGACCCCGCCCTGATCGAGCAGGACGACGAGATCCAGTTCGGTCTCGTGGCAGCGGCGTATCGACGGCTGGAGTCCGCTGAACTCGACGAACAGATAACGCTCTGGAAAGGCGAAGTATTCCTGCAATAACCGGTAGCCCTGAAAGGACTGGGGACCGTAGGGCAGCAAGGCTTCGGCGTCGTCGAAACCGACGCGCCGGATGCAGTCCGCGTTGAGCCGGTTCTGCCAGGGAGCGGGATGCGTGCCCGGTCTGACCACGACCGCGAGTGCGTGGCCAAGCAGTTGCTCGTACAGACGCATCCGCAACCCGTCGCCGCCGCGCAGAAAAAGGCGAAGACGGTCGAGCGGCAGTTGGTCGAAGGTCAGTTCGGGCGCGATTCGCAGCCGGAAACGGATACCCGCCTTGACGCCCTTCACGCTCTCGGCGTTCACGGCCAGCGCTGCGGCGAGCGACAGCGGCCTGGCCTCGATCAGTTCGATGGGCCAGAGGGTGACATCGGCGGCGGTGCGATACTCGCAGGCGGTTCGCTCGCCCTTGCCGAGAAGACTGCGCAGGCTGCTGCCGCGCGGGATCGTGAAACCGCTTGCAAGATCGCTTCCCTTGGTCGCGTCGGGCTGACACTGGACCACCGCCATCGAGGGCGTCGGGGCCAGATAATGCGGATAAACCATCTCCAGCAGGTGCTGGGTGAAGTTGGGGAACTCGGCGTCCAGCTTCAGTTGGACCCGCGCCGTCAGGAAGGCGAAGCCCTCCAGCAGGCGTTCGACATAGGGATCGGCGCACTCGAAACCATCCAGACCGATCCGGCCGGCGATCTTGGGATAGTCGCGGGCGAACTCGGCGCCCATCTCGCGGATGAACTGGAGTTCGCGGTTGTAATAGCGGAGAAAATCGGGATCCATGTCAGCCGCCAGGCCCGGACTGCTCGACGATCCTGACCTCGCCGAGTTCGAGATCCAGTTCGGTCTTGAGGTAGATTCGCAAGGGCACCGGCTGCGCCCAGAGGTCGCCCTCGATATCGAAGGTGAGCGTGTTGTGGCTCATGCGCTCGCTATCCAAGCGGGCGGAGACGCGCACCGTCTGGCGCAGAATACGGGGCTCGAAGTCCCAGATCGCCTGGCGAACCGCGCGCTCGATCTGGACCGCGTCCACCCCGGAGGCGGTGAGTCCGGTGATGTCCGGGATTCCGTAGTTGAGTACCGAGTGGGCCACGAAGGGGTATTCCGTCAGATCCTGAACGCTGTCGAGACGACCGCAGTTCAGCAGCCAGGTCAGATCGCGCAGGACGCTCGCGCGCAACTGACGCATGGAAAGGACGCGCTGCTCGCGCGACTCCTGCCGACGATCCGGCGCTTCGTCGGTCAGGCGGTCGAGGAGCGCCGGTTGCAGGCGCTCTTTTTGGGTCAGTTCAGCCACGCGCGGAACCGGCCGCGTCGGGCGCGTCCAGGTCGATGCGGCGCACATCCATCAGCGAAGAATCGCCGGCGTCCGTGGTCAGCATGCGCTGTCCCTGCCCCAGATAAAGACCGGGCGCGGGCTCCAGCCAGTCGGTCTTGCGCGCCAGACGGATCAGTTGATCCGGGTGCGACTCGGCGCCCGGATAGCGGGTCGGAATCAGGCCCACCGTTTCGCCGCCGTTGGCCCAGGTGAAATGCGCCGGCATCCACACCAGATCGCGCAGATCCTCGGGTTTTTCCACAGCGATGGAGCGGATGCACTGGAAGGGAATCCAGTAATAGCGACCGTTGACGATCGCCTCCAGGACCGGCCCCAGGCGCGCGTCGGCGTCCATGATCCAGTCGAATGGCGTGCCGTCGATAGCACCGGAGGTGGTCGGGGCCGCTTCCAGGGCCTGCTCGCGCACCGCGTTTGCCTGCTCGATCGCACCCTGCGCGATCAGGCGATGGGCCTCAAGCAGGAGGGCGACCCAGGCGTCGGGCCGACCGAAAATCAGCGGCGTCTGTCGACCTTCGAAGATTTTGCCGCGCAGCACCTCGCAGCGCAGGGCTTCGCGGTAGGTCTGGACCATGGCCAGGGTACTGGCGTCCAGTTCTCCGGCCACGCCGAGTTGGTTGAGCGCGCGCTCCCATTGCCCCATGAGGGCCAGGAGTTGAAAGAGAAAGACGCGATAGCTCGCGTTGGCGGGGTCTTTGCGCACCTGTTCCTGGAGCTGGCGTAGAGTCCCTTCCAGATCGCCTTCGCGCAAGCGGTCTTCGGCTAGCATGGGGTGATTCTCCCGAAGCCTGTTTCAACGATCCTGAAATGCTCCCGCGTCCGTGGCAAACCGCGGACACGAGAGGTCGCGCACTCGGGCATGCCGTACCCAAGGGTTATTTCTTGACGTTTTTCGCGATGTCCCAGCCGTACTTGATGGCTCCGCCGTCTGGACTGCCATCCTGTTTCTGCGGCTGGTAGTCGACATCGACCTCGGCAAAGTTCAGCGAGACATTCTCGGTCAGCAGATCCTGGCCGCCCGAGCCGCCGGTGCTGTAGGAGGTCACGATCACCTCGGTCATCTTGATCTTCAAATACTCCAGCGGGTTATCGCCGCCAGCCTTGCGCACGGTCAGCAGACCATCCTTGAACTGTTTGCCATTGGAGCAATACATCATCAGGACCGGAGAGGACTTGTCGATATATTTCGTGATCGACAGATCCTGAATCGAGACCTTACCGCCGCCGCCGCCGCCGCCGGTATGCATGGTGCCGGACTGGCTCATGCCCCAGGACCAGGCGAGGACGTCGATCTCCCCCTTGTGCTTGTCGTCCTGGGCCTCGCCCTTGACGCCTTCAAGCTTGAGAAACATATCAACAGCCATTTGCGAACTCCTCATGTCAGTCGATGAATGAACCGCGTACGCGTGTCTCGCGCGAGTACGCCAACCGCCTTACCGCCATCGTCTCGGATGCGTCGATGGCGGGTTGCCGCCTAACCGCCCTTCGCCGACGGCAACTTGGAGACCAACCGCAACGAAACGGTCAGCCCTTCGAGCTGGTAATGCGGACGCAGGAAAAACTTGGATCTGTAGTAGCCCGGATTGCCCTCCACCTCCTCGACCGTCACCTCGGCCGCCGCCAGCGGACATTTGGCCTTGGTGGTTTCGCTCGAATGCGCCGGATCTCCATCGACATACTGAAGGATCCAAGAGTTGAGCCAACGTTCCATATCCTCGCGCTCCTTGAAGGAGCCGACCTTGTCGCGCACGATGCACTTGAGGTAGTGCGCGAAGCGACAGGTCGCGAACAGATACGGCAGGCGTGCCGCCAGGTTGGCGTTAGCGGTGGCGTCCGGGTCGTCGTACTCGGCCGGTTTCTGCAGCGATTGCGCGCCGATGAAGGCCGCGAAGTCGGAGTTCTTCTTGTGGATCAGCGGCATGAAGCCGTTCTTGGCCAGCTCGGCCTCGCGCCGGTCGGCGATGGCGATCTCGGTCGGGCATTTCATGTCGACGCCGCCGTCGTCGGTCGGGAAGGTATGGGTCGGCAGTCCCTCCACCGCGCCGCCGGACTCGATGCCGCGGATGCGCGAGCACCAGCCATACAGCTTGAAGGAGCGGTTGATGTTGGTCGCCATCGCGTAGGCCGAATTGGCCCAGGTGTATTTGTCGTGCTGGGCGCCCTCGGTATCCTCCTCGAAGTCGAACTCGTCGACCGGATTGGTCTTGGCGCCATAGGGCAGACGCGCGAGGAAGCGCGGCATGGTCAGCCCCAGATAACGGGCGTCCTCGGATTCGCGTAGCGAGCGCCAGGCCGCGTATTCCGGGGTCTGGAAGATCTTGGTCAGATCGCGCGGGTTGGCCAGTTCGCTCCAGGAATCCATCTGCATGACGGCGGGGTCCGCGCCGGCGATAAAGGGACAGTGCATGGAGGCGCTGATCTTGGCAATCTCGCCCAGGAACTCGACATCGGGCGGGCTATGGTCGAAGTGATAGTCGCCGACCAGACAGCCGAAGGGCTCGCCGCCGAACTGTCCGTATTCTTCGTCGTACATCCGTTTGAAAAGCGGGCTCTGATCCCAGGCGGTGCCCTTGTATTTCTTGAGGGTCTTGTGAACGTCCTTTTTGGAGATGTTCATGACCCGGATTTTGAGCATCTCGTCGGTTTCGGTGTTGTTGACCATGTAGTGCAGGCCGCGCCAGGCGCCTTCGAGCTGCTGGAAATCGGCGTGATGCAGGATCAGGTTGACCTGTTCGCTGAGTTTTTTGTCGATCTCGGCGATGATGGAGCCGATGGTATTGACCACGTCGGCGGAGACGACGACCGAACCGGTGAGCGCCTGTTCGGCGAGGGTCTTGACCGCCTCGGTGACCGCCTCTTTCGCGCGGTCGGATTTGGGACGAAATTCCTTTTCGAGCAACGCGCTGAAATCGCCGGCTTCGAGGGTGGCTTCGGCTGCTTGGGGTTCTTGGGCCAGGGTGTCTGCTTCAGCCACGGGTTAGCCCTCCGTCGTCGTCGATGCGTCGGCCGCCTCGCCCGACGGCTTGGGGGCCGAGGCCAATGCCTGGAGCAGCGCGGGATCGGCGAGCGCCTTGGCGATCAACTCCTCGGCGCCCGTCTTGCCATCCATGTAGCTCAACAGATTGGAGAGTTGCTCACGCGCCTCCAGCAGTTTGCTCAGCGCGCCGACCTTGCGTGCAACCGCGGCGGGAGAAAAATCGTCCATGCTCTCGAAGGTGATATCGACGCTGAGGTTACCCTCGCCCGTCAGGGTATTGGGCACCTGAAACGCCGCGCGCGGTTTCATCGCCTTGAGTCGATCATCGAAGTTATCGACATCGATCTCCAGGAATTTGCGGTCGCCAACCGCTGGGAGCGGTTCCGCCGGTTTGCCGGACAGGTCGGCCAGAACACCCATCACGAAGGGAAGCTGGACCTTTTTTTCGGCCCCGTAGAGTTCCACGTCATATTCGATCTGAACCCTTGGGGCACGATTTCTGGCGATGAATTTCTGGCTGCTTTGGGCCACGAGAGATCTCCTGGATAGCTGTGTCTGAAGTTAAGCGGATTCGTCGGCGTCCGGTCCGCGAATCACTTCCGCCTGCGCGAGACCATCCGGCGCCAAATCTCGCAGGATTTCGAGAAAATCCTTGGAGACGAGTCGTTTGGCACGGTTGAGTAACAAGGGGATCGGGCTGGAGGGTTCCTGGCGCCGATAGTATTCGCACAGGAGTTCGAGTGTGCGGACGACGTCGCCGCGCGTCTTGATGGCGCCGGGGGTTGTCGACACGACGGAACGCTCGCCGGGGGTCAGCCCAGGAGTCTCTGCCGAGGAGGGCTCGGTCGGGAGATCCTCGGACGCGACCGGTTGCCCGGTGCGTTGCGCGAGCGGCGCGGCGACCGCCTTTTGTGCCTCCGCGATGACGGCATTGAGGGCGGCAAGGTCGGGGGCCGCGCCGACTCCGACCTGCTCCAGGAGCAGCGTTTCAATACCGGCGACGAGATTGCGCGACTGACCGATCGCATCCGCCGTCGCCCGCAACGCATCCAGTTCGACGCCCTGAAAAGCCGCCTCGATCACCTGCAATTCCGGCGCGGGCGTTTCGTTGCCCGCAGGCGCGGCAACCGTCTTGGTCGCGAGTTGCAGGTCGCGCAGACCGAAGGCTCCGATCCCGCGCGCGCTGACCAGCGGCGCCGCGCGCAAGCCCTCCAGCGAGGTATTCGGATCGGCGAGTGTCGCGATGGTATTGACGCGCAGCGTGGGGTCAAGGTCGTCATCCGGATCGAGTTGCGGATGAACGCCCTCCCAATACCGCTCCAGCAGACCTTTGATCAAGATCAAGCCGTCGCGGAATCCCTCCCAGCCCTGCAGGCGGATGAGGGCTTGCGTCAGATAGGCCGCGACACGCAGATCCTTGGTTCGTCCAAGGAGATCGCTCGCCTCGCGTTGTACCTGCGCCCAGTCGGGGCCTTCGGCCGGGACGACGGTGTTTCCGAACTGCTGTTCCGGTTTGCCTTGGGTGGCGCGTTCGAGCGCGCCATAGGCGGCGTCATACTCCAGATCGTCGCCGCACGGCGTCTCGGGAGAGATTTCCTTGAGTAAGCTATCGATATCGATCAAAGCCGTCCTCCTGTCTGTGATCGAAATCCCTTTCGCGATCATCTTCAAAATAACAGAATCTCCGCGCATTGTCGTCGGGAATGCGCGACGACGTCGCTTCAGAATCAGCGCCACAAGTCACGGACGCGATTAGAATTATGGAGCGGAAACGGTTACTTGAACAATATTCGATTTCATGCCCGCATAGGTCGCCACGACATCGTAGGCACCGGGCGTCAACCGCTGGGGCAGCAGGCGTTGTGCGTCGATATTAAAATACCCGTCCACCGAGACACCCTCGAATGCCTCTCGACTGGGGCGTGGCGCATCCGCTGGCGGGGGTTCGATCGGTTCGTTCGCCCCCTCCTCGACGACTTCGCCGGACAGCGTCTCCTTGCTGTCGACCCGGCGGACATGCACGGTGAGCGGCTTGCCATCCATGGCCGCGAGCACCGAGACCACGAAGTACCCACAGATCGGCAGGATCAAGGTTTCGCCCGGTTTAGGCAGAATGCGCTCCGGGGCCGCGATCGCGATGCCCGTGCCGTCGGGAAAGACCGCCGCCGGAGAGCAGGCGGCCTGCTCGTAGGTACCCAGGACAACCGCGTCGAAATAGGCCGGCATATAATCCATCATCGTTCCCCTGGAGTTTGCGCTTACCAACCGGAATTGATATCCAGCTTCTTGACGGCTTTTTCGCAATTCGCGCAAAAGGCGTTCTTCTGGTTGACCGCACCGAAGATGACGCATTGCGAGGCCGACAAATTGGCCGCGGTGTTGTAACTCGCCTCGCCAGCGGGGCAACCCTGATAGCAATGATCGCCAGCATGGCCTTTGCCCGAGTAATGGGTCGCCACCGCATCCGGCTGCTTCCCCGAACCCTTGACGACCATATCAAGCTTGTGCCCGATCTCATGGATAATCGTGCACTCCTGTTTCGCGTCGGGCTGGTTGCTCCACCAGGCGCGTGTGCAGACACAGACTTGATTGGCGCCGCCGAGGGCCAGTCCGCCCCGCATCCGGTCGACCACGTTGACCTTGACGTCGATCCTACCGCGCCCGACGGCCAGTCCGGTGACATCGATCTCGACCTCGTCCCAGTAGTCTCCAGTGCCTTTATGGGTGACCTTGGCGGCGGGGATGTCGGTGACGCCGCCGCCATCCCGATGGAATTTCGCCTCGACGAACCAGCTTTCGCCCGGCACGAGGTCGTGCCACAAATACCGCGTCTCGACAGCGTTGGGGGCCAGCAGTCCGCGCGCGACCACCGGAATGACGACCTTCGGCTTGCCGGGACCGACCTCGACCGGTTGCTTGCTGATCGTGACATTGGCGTTCTTGACCGCCAGATGATCGGTATAGGCAACCGCCAGCAGGTATGGTTTCTTGGCCTTGACGGTTGCCGATGCATCGATGGCAGTGTTGACATTGCCCGAGAGCGTGCCGCTATCCGTATCGTTTCCGATATTGGTTTGGCGCGTGATCGAGAGCGCCGAGAGTTGCTTGAGAACGATGTGATGCTTGGCGTATTCCGAATCGATCGGCGCAGTGGATGACAGGACGGAGGCAAGCCCGGTCATCTTCGCCTCGACATAATAGAACAGCCGCTTGGTCGTGAGTTCGCCCGTCGTGACCTTCTTGCCCTTGCTGTCCTTCGCCTCCGCCTTGAATTTGTAACCACCGCCCGCGACCAGTTGGACGTCATTGGCGATGATCTTGGTTCCATCCGCGTCCGTTGTATAGCTCTTTTCGTCTTCGGTATGGTTGAAATTCGGATTTCGGGCCTTTTCAGTCGCCGTATACGCGGCGGTCCCGGTCGGCGCCAGAAGCTTGACTTTAAACGAATGAGATCCGGGTTTGTCGAATTTCACCTTCAGCCGGGGCTTCATTCCCAAACGGTCTTTATTCTTGATCTCGGCGCCATTGACCCATTGATCCTCCATGGGAAGATTCACCCATTGCGTGGCGGTCGCCACCTCCTTGTCGTCGCCGCCGTCGAGCCAGGCGATGGACACGATGTTGGCTTCTTCCGCCAGCGGGCAGGGTTTTTTGGGATCGTCGATCTTCTTGTCGCCGCCGCCCTTTTTCGCGACATCCGAGGCTTTATCGGGTTTCGAGCAGAGTCCCATCTCAAAGCAGCTCCGAGCCGGTGGTTGTCGAGGAGCGCACGGCCGCGATGACCCGGTTCAGGTAGGTCTCGGCGAGCGAGGTCAAGCGTTCAGTCCGTCGCGAGGCGTTCTCTTCTTTTTCAAGCTCGGCGAGGCCATCCCTCACGGCCCCCAGCACGAGCGGGTCATGGAAAAAACCGAGACCGATCAGAAAGGCGATGATGACATAGGTCATTTGACCGAGCGGCTCGCTAAAACCATCGGAGCGGGCTCGCTTGGCCGCTTCGTCGCAAAACAGCGTCAGCTCCGCGGGGGGATGGATCGCCTGCTTTTCCGGATAGATCAAACTCAAGTCCTGCAGCAACTCGGGCAGAAACGCCGGTCGGGGTTTCCTCGGGATCGCGAGCCATGCCTTGAAGCGCGCGACGGCGCGTAGCACGTTCGCGCCATCCGGACCGCGCGTCGCATCGAGGTAGCTCCACGCGCGTTCGTACAGGAGGTCGTGACGCTGAATCAGATTCTCGATCTCCGCATCGAAAAGGGGTTCGACCAGCGTCGAATAGAGAGGATTCCGGCAGAAATCCGAGCCGAGAAGAATGGCATGATCCACAAAAGACTGTACGGTCGCCTCGGTCTCGAAGCCATGGCGGCGAGACTCCCGAATGGTCTGGTCGATGAATTCATCGAGCGCGGCGGTCTCGACGAGCGCAGTTTGCAGCGGAAAAATGTCGCAGACATGCGCGCGCAGACGCGCCTTGAATCGATTCGATTCATCGCGTTTGAAGACTTCGATCTGTTCTTGACGAATGATCAGCATGGTCAGCCCGTTCGGCCGAGAGACCATCGGCGAAAAAGACGCGAAAGCATCGTCAGGGCATCGGGAATCACGGAATCTGCTCCAGCACCTGACCAGGATAGATCACCGAGATGACGCCTCCCCATAGGCACATCAGCTTGGAGGTGTCGTCGAGCGCCGGCAGATTGCCGAGCAGCACTGTCGGTGCGCCGGGCGCCCAGGGAGCCGGGGTCGACGGGACGCAGGGCATCGGGGTCAGCACCCCAAGCGCGGCGGCGGTGGCCGAGGCAACCGTGGGGTTGGCAAGACTGCTGCACATGCCAAAGGGCAGAATGTTCACCATCGGCTTATTGTCCATGATGTTCGCGGCCGGCATGTTGCCGGTCATGGTTTTGTTGACCGGCAAGACGACCAGCGAACTCGGCGCGACGCCGAACGAGCATTGCAGCATGGCCCCGGAGCAAACGTGCATTGGCATCATTGCCTCCTACGCAAGGGACGGGGAGCCTGAGAGGGTCAATCGCTGCTGCCCGAGTCGGTCGCCTCCCAGGATAAAGCGCGTCAGCGTGTCGGGCGATTCGTCTTCCGCATAATAGGCGCTGACCGGACCGAAAACGGCGCGCAGTTCGTCGCCGTTGCAGGTCGGCAGATAGACGCGCAGAACCCGCGGGTCGTAGTAGCGGAAATAGAGCGGTTTCCCGGTCGGATCCCAGACGGAAACAAGCTGGCGGAAATGCATGCGCTGGGTGCGAAAATCCGCGCTGGAGGTGGCAAGGATACCCCAATGCCGCCCCAGGCCATGGGTGAGGAACAGCTCCGTGAACGACGACTCCGCCGTCAATTGCGCCAGGTAGGGGGCGGCTTGGGCAAGCTCCGGGTCAAGCTCTCCGGGGAGCAGACAGACGTTGGGCACCCCGTGTTCGGAGAAGAGCGCAGGCAGATGGGGAATCGATGCGCCGTCGAGCACCGCATAGAGCGGCTGGCGAACCTCGGAGAGGCTCGCTTGCAAGGCCTGTACTTGAGTCTTGTCGATCATGTTTCGGATCCCCATGGGCGAAACCGCGTCCCGCACGGCATGACTTGTGTGTAGATTGACTCCGGCCTCACCTCGATCTCAAACCTGGGCCGCCTGAGCGCGCCGTGCCTCCTCGCATTTCTCGCAGAAGGGCGTCCCGCTTTGGGCGGCTGCATTCAACGCCTGGGCCTGAGGATTGGCGCCGGCACCAGTGCTGGAACTGGCCTTGGCGATCGCCTTGACCTGCGTCGTCGCGAGGGTCGAGGCGGGCGGGGGCGTGCCGGCCTGGGCGCTCGACACCTTTCCAGGATCGGCCTTGTCCGCCTCCTTGGCCGCCTTGGGCGCGTCCGGGGAACACCCGGAGCCGGAGCCGGCCGAGCCGCCGCTGTTGATCAGCACGGGCGTCCCGGAGATGGTCACGCCGGCCGGCCCGACCACCACGAAGCCGCCGCCCGCCTTGAGCGTGATGCTCATGCCGGCCTCGATCACCACGTTCATGCCGGCCTTCAGGTGGATCTCCTGTCCGGCGTCCATCCCAACCTTGGTTCCGACCTTCTGTTGGAGATCCATCCCGACCTTGAGCGAGACGGATCCGTCCACCTTCTCGTTCTGGTCCCCCTTCAGGGTCAGGTGTTTGTCGCCGTCGACCTGCTCGATCTGGTCGGACTTGACGATCAGGTGGCGCTCGTTACCGATCCACTCGAACGCATCCTTCTTGACCCGAACGTCCTGGTTCTTCTCGGCGTGAATAAAGACCTGCTCCGAGCCCTTCTTGTCTTCCAGGCGAATCTCGTTGAAGCCGCCGCCCCCTTTGCTGGAACTGCTCTTGAGGCTCGTCTTAGTGGCCTCTCCCGGCAAGGCGTAAGGCGGCATGCAGTCTTTATTGTAGACCCTGCCGGTGACGATCGGCTGGTCGGGATCGCCCTCCAGAAAATCGACGATGACCTCCTGACCGATGCGCGGCGTCATGATGCCACCCCAACCCTTGCCCGCCCAGATCTGGGCCACCCGGATCCAGCAGGAGCTGGCTTCGTCGGCTCGACCGTAGCGATCCCAATGGAAGAGCACCTTGATCCGCCCGTATTCGTCCGTCCAGATCTCCTCGCCCGCTTTGCCGACGACGATCGCGGTCTGGGAACCCTGGACGACGGGCTTGCGGGTCAGGCGCGGCGGCCGGTAGGGAACCTTGGAGTCGATGGCGCTCAAGGTGCAGCGGAAGACCTCGTCTTCGCCAAGGGATGCGCTGGTCTCGAACTCGTCGGATTGCAGCAAATCGTTCGCGGCAACGATCAAATATTCCCGATTCTGATCCGTCCGCGGATACTCCGTCAGCGTGAACAGGGCGCCGCAGGTCAAGCCGCGGGCATTGCCGGTCGCATGCGCAACCTCATGCGCGGCCTGGGCCTCCTCCAGACGGATGCGCGCATAGGTTGCGCCATCGGCGGACTCGGTATAGTCGCCCTGAAAGTCGAAGACCTCTAGCGTTGCCATGGCGTGATCGCCTGGACTGCTTCTGCTGGCCAGCAGGTTTTTCTTCGGCGCGGTGAAGTCGAAGGCGTTGTGGGAAAAGGCGCCCGAGCGCACCTCCTTGTCCAGGATCCAATCGTCGAGATGCTCGATCTCGCGGAGCACCGACGCCTCGTGATGCCTGAAGGGAACCTGCGCATAGCCGGCAACCGGCGCGTGCGCGCTCACGCTGTCGGCAAGCACCAATGTGTGTTTTCCATCCTGGTGCTCGAAGAAATAGTAGATACCCTCATGCTCAAGCAGGCGGCTGACGAAGTTCAGGTCGGTCTCGCGGTACTGGACGCAGTAGACCCATTGACGATACGTGCCCGAGAGCCGCTCCTCGAAGTCGGTAAAACCATGATCGCGGAAGACCTGTTTCACGATGTCCGGAACGGTTTTGTCCTGAAAGATGCGGCAGTCGGCGGTGCGCGACAGGAACCAGAGCCAGGGCACCAGGATCGCCCGGTAGAGTGCATGGCGCCCTTGAAATCCGGTCTGAGAAAAGCGGCTGACATAGCCGTTATAGAAACGTCGCTTGCCATCGGGCAGCAGGAGCGCCACCGTCATAGGCGTGCCCAGAAGATCGTCCGGGTCGATCTCCAGGCGTTCGGAGAGCAGGGTCAACGCATACTCGAACGGGACGCTGAGCCGCTCGGCGGCGGTCATCTCGCGCAGCAGCAGCACATCCTCGCCGAGCGTCGAATTGACCGACAAAGGACGATAGCGTTGAGTTGAAGACATGGGCTTGCCTGCTTGGGGGCTCGATAAATTATAGTAGGATAGTCGTGCGGGTTGCGGAAGGCGCTCGACCTCATGCAGAGCATGCCATCGTCAGGCTCGATTCCGGGCGATTCGTTGTTCTTTACGTCGGAGAACCGATGAATGGAGATAAATCTGCGCGTCGTGAACCGTCAGACCCAGACCTTTGAACGGGACGTCCGTCTGAGTCTGACCGAAGAGGGCGTGACCCTTGGCCGTAGCCCCGGCAATGACCTCTGTCTGGAAGATCCGGAGCGGGTGGTTTCGGGGCGCCATGCCCGGCTCGATCCGCGCGACGGGGGGATCTGGATCACGGATACCAGCAGTAACGGCACCTATCTGAACGACGCCGTCGACCCCCTGCCCTCGCACCAATCCGTGGCCCTCCATGATGGCGACCGGTTGATCGTCGGCGCCTACGAGATCACCGTCACGCTCGGTGCTAGACCGGCGGCGGTCGCCGGCAGCAACCCCTTTTCCGACCTGGCCGCTTCCGATGACCTGCCAGGACTGGCGCGGGTTGGCGGCACAGCCGATATTCTGGACCTTCTCGATCCCGGCGGCGGCCGTGACCAACACCAAGCCCCCGCAGGGGCGATGCCGTCTCGATCCGCCGAACGGCACCTGGCCGATGACCCCTTCGCCGATGCCGCACCGCTCAATGACGTCCTGGCCGGCCCCGCGGCGGACGCCCCGGCTCGGGAGGCGCCCCCTCGTCACACGCCGGTCGAACACGTCTTCTACCGCCCGGCCGAGCATCAACCGGTTCCGGACGATTACGATCTCTTGAGCGACGCCTGGACGCCCGCCGCCCCGGAACCGGAACCCAGACCGCCGTCAGACCTGTCGCAACCGTCACTGGCGGTTCCAGAACCGAACGGCATCGAGACCGTCACTCTGGACTTGAACTCGCTGCCATCCGAGGCATCGCCGGCGGTCATGCCGCCAACGCCAGACTTCTCGGAACCGTCGCCCCCGGCGCCGGTGACGCACGAACCGGACACGAGAGACGCCGACCGCCTGGATCTGTCGTGGGCGGAGGCAGCGCCGGCGGACCTGCCGCCGCCACGGCGGCCGGAACCGCCGCGACCTGGAACAATACCGCAGCGCGTCGGCTCGGGTAGCGAATTGGAGGCATTCCTGACCGGTCTTGGAACCGGCAACCCGGCGGAAATCGAGCACCCCAAGGAGTTGCTCCAGCATGCCGGGGAGTTGTTGCGCGTGCTCGCGACGGGTCTGACCCAGACCATGATGGGGCGCGCCCAGTTCAAAAGCGAGTTGCGGCTTGGCGTCACGACGATTCGCGCCGCCGAGAATAACCCTTTCAAGTTTTCGGTCGCAGCGGACGATATCCTGGATCGTCTGCTGTTTCGCCCGACACCGGGATTCCTGCCGGCGGTGCCGGCGGCGCGCTCGGCCTTCGAGGACATCCAGGCCCATGAGATGGCCATGACGGCCGGGCTGCAGGCGGCCCTGCGCGCGCTCCTGGCCCGCTTCGAGCCCGCCGAGCTTGAACGCCGTCTCAGCCGCCGCTCCGGGCTCGACAAGGTGCTGCCGATCGCCCGCAAGGCCAGATACTGGGATCTCTTTACCGAGACCTACGAACAGGCCGCCGCCGACGCCGCGGAGGATTTCATGCAGATCTTCGGCGACGCCTTCGCGCGCGCCTATCAGGAGCAGATTCGGCGTCTCGCCGAGTCGCGAGGGCCGCGGCGGGGCGAACGCGGTTCCGATCCTCGCGGCCGGGCCGATTCCTGCGGTACATGACCTGGATCCGGGCCATACTCTATCAACGAATTCAGACACGAGAGCAGGTTATCTTGAGCAGTCAACGCCGACCGATCGGTTGCGCCTTTGCGGGCCTGGCCTTTATTCTCCTGACAGGATGCGGCGGCAAGCCAACGCTGCCGCCAGTGCCGTCGGAGAAACCGCCATTGCAACTGCGCGTCGAGGTCGCCGCCGCGCCGGATGCCAATCGCAATCCCGGCGGCAAGCCATTGTCCGTGGTGGTGCGCCTCTATGAACTCAAAAGCCAGGGCGTGTTTGCCAAGGCGGATTTCTTCAGCCTCTATGATCGCGAGGGCGAGGTGCTAGGCGGCGATCTGATTGCCCGTGACGAGGTCACCCTGGCCCCCGGTCAATTTCTGCCGATCGCGCGCCCGCTCAATCCCGAGGCGACCTATCTCGGCGTCATCGCGGCCTTCCGCGAGATCGACCAGGCGCGCTGGCGCGATCTGATGCGCCTGAAACCAGGCATGGACAACACCCTTCTGGTCGAGGTCGGCGCCAACGCCGTCTCGATCCGTCACCGATAGGAGCCCGCCGTGGCCTGGGATAACAAGGTTCTGTGGTCCGAGGGTCTGTTCCTTCAGCCGCAACATCTCCAGCAGCACGATCGTTATCTCGAACATCTGATCGGGGCCAGATCGGGCATCGGCATCCCCTCCGCCTGGGGTCTGCGCCGTCTGCGGATCGACGTGGAATTGCTCGCGTTCGGGAAATTCGCGCTCGCCGAGGTCGCGGGCACGCTGCCCGACGGAACCCCCTTCGACGCCCCGGCGAGCGACCCGCTGCCGCCGCCGCTGGACTTCGACGAGAACGTCAGCGCCCAGACCCTCTATCTCGCGCTGCCACTGCGCCGCCCCGGCGCGACCGAGAGTGGCGGCCCCGGCGAGACCGAAACCGTCCTGCGCTATCGCTCCAGCGAACTCACGGTGCGCGATAACACGCTGGGCTCGGACACCGAAACGCAACTCGATATTGGCCGACTCGATCTGCGCCTGATGGCGGAGCGCCAGACCCGCGATGGCTATGCCTGTTGCGGGGTCGGGCGCGTACTCGAATGCCGCGCCGATCGTCAGATCCTGCTCGACTCCGCCTACATTCCGCCCTGCGTCGACGTTCAAGCGTCCCCGCGGCTGGCCGATTTCATCGAGGAGTTGACGGGGCTGCTCCATCGCCAGGCCGAGACGCGCGCCGGTCGGGTGCGTGGCGCCGGACGCGGCGGGGTCGCGGACTGGTCCGACTTTCTGCTGCTGCAATTGATGAACCGGGCCGAGCCCGTCGTCCTGCATCTGACCCGGATCCAGGGACTGCATCCAGAGGCCATCTATCGTTACCTGCTCGGCCTGGCCGGGGAACTGGCGACCTTCGCCAGCGAGGCGAAGCGCCCGCCGGACTTCCCGCCCTACCGGCATGAGGATCTGGACGCCAGCTTCACGCCCCTGATCGACCGACTGCGCGACTATCTGAACCGCGAATATGCCGAACGCGCCATCCAGATCCCGATCAAGGAGCGTCAATTCGGGTTCCGCATCGCGTTGGTGGACGACCGGTCGCTTCTCGCGGGATCACGTTTCGTGCTCGCCGCCCAGGCGAATCTGGACTCCCAGACCCTGCGCAACCGCCTCCCCGCGCAGACCAAGATCGGCCCGGTGGACAAGATTCAGGAACTGGTCAAGCTCGCCCTGCCCGGGATCGCGCTCCGCCCCATGCCGACCGCCCCATTGGAGATTCCCTATCACGAGGGTTTCGATTATTTTGAACTGGATCGCGCCAGCGAATTCTGGAAGCAGTTGGTGTCGGGTGGCGGCTTCGGCCTGCATATCGGCGGTGAATTCCCGGCGCTGAAACTTGAACTCTGGGCCATCCGAGAGTAAGCCATGACCGACGAGGATCCCTTTGCGACCGCTGGCGATGCCGGCCATACGATCATCCGCCCGATGCCGGGCGGGCGGCGCGTCCCCGGTCAGCCAACGCCCCCGCCCGTACCGACGCCGGCGGTCTCCGGCACCCTACCCGGCTGGAATCCCGAGACGCTGCCGGCACATCTGAACAATCCACTGGTCGGCTGCGCCAGCGGACTTCTCACGGTAGCGGCTCAGGTGCGCGGCACCTCCTCCCATCCGGACCCCGAAGGTCTGCGCGAGGGACTGACCCGGCAGATACGCGAGTTCGAAGCCTGCGCGCGCGCCCGGGGGTTCGCGGATGCCGTGGTGCTACCCGCGCGGTATGTGCTGTGCTCGCTGATCGATGAATCGGTCTTGGATACCCCGTGGGGAAGTCAGAGCGTGTGGAGCAACCGCGGACTCCTCATCAGCTTCCACAACGAAGCCTGGGGCGGGGAAAAATTCTTCACCGCGCTCGAACGCCTCCTGGCCTATCCCAGCGGCAACCTGATTCTGCTGGAACTTCTGTATCTCTGTCTCGCGCTCGGTTTCGAGGGTCGTTACCGGGTGCGCGAGGGCGGACGGGATCAACTCAATCGGGTGCGCGAGCAGCTCTTTCAGACCATCCGCGCGCAACGCGGCGATCCCGAACTCGAACTCTCACCCCATTGGCGAGGCATCCAAGAGCAACGCGACCCGCTGATCCATCAGCTTCCGCTCTGGGTCTTCTCCGCGGTTTCGACGCTGCTCCTGCTGGCGCTGTTCGCCTATTTTACCTTCACGCTCAACCGCGACTCGGACCCCGTGTATCTGTCGCTCGGCAACCTGGACAAGCGGCTGCCGGCGTTGACCGAACGGCCTCGCATGCCCCTGACCGAGGCGCCGCCGCCGGACGAACCGGGCGCGACGGCGCCGCTGACGCTGCGCATCCTGCTCGCCGACGAGATCGCCGCGCGGCAACTGGACGTGGTCGACCGTCCGCAGGGCCAGACCGTCATCATTCGCGGCGACGATCTCTTCGCCTCGGGCAGCGTGACGGTCAAGCCGCCGTATCTTCCGCTCCTTCGGCGCATCGCCGAATCGCTGGCGCAATTGCCCGGCGCGGTGCTGGTGACGGGCCACACCGACAGCGTCCCAATCAAGACCCTGCGCTTTCCCTCCAACTGGCATCTCTCGCAGGAACGGGCAAACAAGGTCCGCGATCTGCTCGTCGAGGTCGCGGGAAACCCCGCCCGCTTCACCGCCGAGGGCCGCGCCGATGTCGATCCGCTGATCGCCGGGAGCCCCAAAGACGCCCGTAACCGACGGGTTGAGGTCATGCTCATGACGCCGGCTCGCCGCAGCGGCGAGCCCACCTCGCGCACGGGGACGAGTCGATGAAGTGGTTGCAACGTTTTTTCGCGTCGCGTTTTTTCCTGAGCCTGGTCGGAACGGTCGCGCTGGCGCTGTTGGTCTGGTTCGTCGGACCGTTGATCGGCTTCTCCGGCGCCGAACCGCTCGCCTCGGCGCTCCATCGCTGGATCCTCATCGGGGGGCTGTTCAGTGTCTGGGGTCTGACCCAGATCGGCGCTGCCGTCTGGGCACGCATCCGCAACCGTCAGCTCATGGAGCAACTCGCCGCCGGTCCCGAACCGGCGGCGGATCCGGCCAAGCTCGCCTCGGAGGACGAATTACGGGCGCTGCGCGAACGCTTCGACCAGGCCCTAGCAACGCTCAAGGAATCCGGCGGCAAGCAAAAGCTAGGCGGACGCTGGGTCTACCAACTGCCCTGGTACCTCATCATCGGCCCGCCCGGCTGCGGCAAGACCACGGCACTGCTCCATTCTGGGCTACGCTTTCCGCTCGCCGAACGGCTGGGTCAGGACGCGATCCACGGGATCGGCGGCACCCGTCATTGCGACTGGTGGTTCACCGACGAGGCGGTGCTGATCGATACCGCCGGACGCTATACCACCCAGGACAGTTATGAAGAGGTGGACCGGGCGGCCTGGCAGAATTTTCTGGCCCTGCTGAAAAAACATCGTCCGCGTCGCCCCATCAATGGCGTGCTGGTGGCCGTCAGTCTCTCCGACCTGATGCAACTGTCCCAGGCCGAGCGCGACGCCCATGCCCTGGCCATTCGTCAGCGCGTCCAGGAATTGTGCCAGTCATTCGGCATTGCGGTGCCCGTCTACGTGCTTTTCATGAAAGCGGACCTGGTGGCCGGATTCAGCGAGTTCTTCGCCGACCTGACGAAGGAGGGACGCGAACAGGTCTGGGGCATGACCTTTCAATCCGCGCCGCGCGAGGACTCGCCGGCTCCCCTCACGGCCTTCCCGGAGGAGATGAAGGCGCTGCACGCGCGACTCGACCAACGTCTGCTGACCCGTCTGGAACAGGAGCGCGAACCAGGCAAGCGGACACTGCTGTTCAGCTTCCCAAGCCAGTTCGGCGCGCTCGGGGAAACGCTGGAGCGCTTCCTGAACGACGCCTTCGCGCCCTCCCGCTTCGAGATTCAGCCGCTGGTGCGCGGCGTCTATTTCACCAGCGGCACCCAAACCGGCACCCCGATCGACCGCATCCTGGGCGCCTATGCCGCCAACTTCGGACTGGGTCGTCAGGGTCTGCTGCCCTTCAAGGGAACCGGCAAGAGTTACTTCCTCAACCGTCTGCTGCGCGAGGTCATCTTTCAGGAATCCGGCCTGGCCGGACTCGACCCGCGTCTGGAGCGTCGCCGTCTCTGGCTGCGCCGTGGCGCCTACGCTGGCGCCGCTTTGGTCTTTCTGATCGCGGCGACCGCCTGGGCCACCAGCTATGCACGCAATCGCGCCTATATCGAGGACGTCGCGCAGCGTGTCGTGGACATCGAGGCGCGCATCGACGCACTGACGCCCGAGGAACGCGACCCGCTGGACGCGCTGCCCTTGCTGGACGCCGCGCGCGCCATTCCGCGCGGTTTTGCCGAACGCGACCGCCGCGTCCCGCTGAGCATGGGACTAGGGCTCTATCAGGGCGAGAAATTGGGCTCCCAGTCCGAACTCGCCTATCGGCGCATCCTCAACAAGGTACTGCTACCGCGCGTCATCCTGCGGCTTGAGGAACAAATCCGGCAGTCCGCCGCCGGCAACCCCGACGCGCTCTACGAGGCCTTGCGCGTCTATCTGATGCTGGACAGCGAAACCCACTATGACCCCACCGCCGTGAAGCGCTGGGTCGAACGCGACTGGCAGGATAGCCTACCGCGCGAGACCACGACCGAGCAGCACGCGGCCCTACGCGACCACCTGGATGCGCTCATGGAGCGCCGCCCGGTTCCGCTGCCGCTCGAACTCGATCGCAGTCTGATCGACCAGGCGCGGGGCATCCTCAACCGCTCGCCGCTGCCCGAACGGGTCTATGACCGACTCACGCGCGAGGGGCTGGGCAATGCGATCCGCGACTTCACGGTCAGCGACGCCGCCGGCGAATACGCCAACCTGGTGTTCGTGCGCCGTAGCGGTCGGCCGCTCAACCAGGGCGTCCCCGCGCTCTATACCTATGACGGATACCATCGCGGGTTTACGGCGGCAAGCAGTCGCCTGATCGCGGAGGCCGCCGCGGAAAGCTGGGTACTCGGCCCGGATGCGCGCTTGAAATCGGGAACCGGGGACGTCCGGCAACTGCTCGACGCGATCCGCGACCTGTATCTGCGCGACTATGCCAACGTCTGGAAGGATCTGCTCGACGATCTCGAACTCATCGCCGTGCGCGACCTGCGGCACGCCGCTCAAGTCATGGACATCCTCGCCGACCCCACCCAATCCCCGCTGCGCCGCCTGCTGACCGCCGCCGCGCGACAGACCGAACTCGACCGCAAGCCCGAGCCGACTGAAGCCGCCGTTCCGACCCCCAGCAGTCCGGATGCCGTTAGACGGCGTGTCGAGGGCTATCTGGGCGATCCGTCCCCGAATACCACGCCCGGCGGATCGCCGGAGTCCTATGTCACGAACCGCTTTACCTGGCTGCACGATCTGGTGAACCCAGACGCACAGGGTCGAGCGCCCATCGACCAGTTGCAGACCACCTTGAGCAAGCTGGAGCTTCATCTCACCGGCGTGGCCGCCGCGATGGCATCCGGGCGCGATCTGCTGGTCGCCGGAGAGACCGCCGAGATCCAGGACACCAAGGCGCTCGCGGGCAAGCTCCCGGCACCGCTGGGCGAATGGATCGGCACCCTGGCGCAGGATAGCGCCAATCTCGAAGCCGGCGGCATGCGCGCCCAGATCAACAGCCTCTGGACCTCCGAGATCCTGCCCTTCTGCCGCGAAGCGATCAACGACCGTTACCCCTTTGTCCAGGGTAGCGCGCGCGAGACGACGCTCTTCGATTTCGGGCGCCTGCTTGGTCCAGAAGGCATGATCGATACGTTTTTCAAGAAGAATCTGGCCCCGATCGTCAATACCTCGCGACCGACCTGGCGTTGGGTCGACGCCAGCCTGGGCATTCCGAACGAGGTGCTGGCGCAATTCCAACGCGCGGCCGTCATCCGCGAGGCGTTTTTCATGGGGGGCGGCAAGACGCCAGCGGTCGAATTCGAGTTGCAACCCACGAGCATGGATGCGCGGGCAACGCAGTTCATCCTGGATCTCGGCGGACAGATCGTCGATTACCGACAGGGTCCGCCGCGCAGTCAACGGCTGAAATGGCCCGCGCCGGACGGACCGGCACGGGTTCGGCTGACCTTCATGGACGCCACCGGCAGCGGCCCGAGTCTGACCGAGGAAGGCCCATGGGCCTGGTTTCGGATTCTGGATAAATCCTCCTTGAAACCGACCAATCAACCGGAAAAATTTCAGGTCGCCTTTTCGCTGGGCGGACTGTCCGCGCGTTTCGAGCTGCGCGCGGTCAGCGTGCGCAACCCCTTTCACCTCCAGGAAGTGCGTCAATTTCGCTGTCCGGAGCGATTGTGAACGACCGAACCGACCACACCCCAGGTTTTTACGGCAAGCTCCCGGAACTCGGAGATTTCGTCAGCCGCCGCGCGCCCGGCGAATTCGTCCGGCCATGGGATCTGTGGCTACGCGAATCGCTCGCGAGCAGTCGCGCGCAACTCGGTGAGGACTGGCTGGACATCTATCTGACCAGCCCATTGTGGCGCTTCGTCCTGACCCCTGGAATCGCCGGGCAGAGCGCATGGGCCGGGATCCTGATGCCGAGCGTCGATCGCGTGGGACGCTATTTCCCCTTGACCCTGGCCTGTCCGCTGAACAGCGACACCGACCTCGTCGACCTCCTCTGCGAGCCCTCCTGGTTCGAGCGCGCGGAAACCCTGGCGCTAACCGGACTGGAAGGCGATTGTACCGTCGAGACCTTCGATGCTCAGGTCATGGCGCTCGGCGCGCCGGACTCCAGGTTGCGCGCGAGCGGCGAACCAGCGTCCGGCAATCCTCGCTCCAACGCCTGGCGCTTGCCCGCCGCATCTCCCGCCGAGGTGCTTCGCGCCTGCCCGAACCTGCTCTCGCATGCACTCGATCAGATGTTCTGTGCCTATAGTCTCTGGTGGTCAAGCGGCTCGGATCGGGTCGCACCGTCTTTTCTGACCTGCCAGGGTTTGCCGCCGCCGGAGGGTTTCAGCGCGCTGCTCGCGGGAGACTGGAGCCGCGGGGATTGGTGGGAACTGGCACGCCCTGGCCTCGGCGCCGCTCGGCGCGAGGAGCCATGTCAACAGAACGACACTCAGTCCATCGTTGTCGATCCGGAGGCACCATGAATTTGCAAACACCCGCTTGTCGTTGGATTTCGGGGGGCGCGACCGACACCGGAAAAACCCGCAAGATCAACCAGGACGCCTATCTTGACCGACCCGATCTCGGGCTCTGGGCCGTCGCCGACGGCATGGGCGGCCACCGTGACGGCGGGATGGCAAGCCGTCTGCTCGTCGATCGGCTCGGCCAGCTCGCGCATCCGCAACTGCTCGGCGCCGCCGCCGAAACCGTCAGCAGAATCATCGAGGACACCAACCGCCACCTGGTCGATGAAGCGGCCAGGCAAGGCGGCGAGATCATCGGCAGCACCATCGTCGCCGTGATGGCGGTCGGCGATCACTGCGCCATCCTCTGGGCCGGCGACAGCCGCGCCTATCGGTTGCGCAAAGGCGATCTCACCCAACTCACGCTCGACCATACCCAGGTCCAGGAAATGGTCGAACAGGGCCTGCTGACCCGCGCGCAGGCGGATCTGCACCCGCTCTCCAATGTCCTCGTGCGCGCGGTCGGGGGCGACGTCGAACTGAAGGTCGACCGGCGCGTCGAGGCGCTGCTCGACGGCGACCGGTATCTGCTTTGCAGCGACGGACTGCTCAAGGAAGTGACAGAGGACAGGATCGCCCGGATGCTCGACCAACCCGATCCTCGGGAAACCGCCCAGTCTCTGGTCCAGGCGGCCTGCGACGCGGGCGGACGCGATAATGTCACGGTGGTCGTAATGGATTATCGCTGCGCGTGAGGGGTTGGCAGTTGGCAGTTTGATTATGGATTCCGCCTAGCCAGTCGCAACATCAACAGGCCGACCAGCAGCCAGCCGGTTATGGGCGCCCAGGTCAGGAGAGGGACAAGTTCGGCCTGCTTAGGCCAGCCTGCCAGATTGACGCCGATGCGCAGGAAGGCCGCAGCGGCCAGCGTGGCAAAGAGAATGCCGGTGTAGGTCGCGACCCGGCCCGGTCGTCCGCAGTCCGCAGCCAGACCGAAGGCGCTCGCCAGGACACTCCCCCAACCCAAACCGGCGATCGCATAACCGGCGATGGCCGCCTCGATCCCTGGCAGACCGCTCAGGCCCAGCCCGGCGCCGCCGACCAGACAGCCAAGCGCGAAGACCCGCGCCGCGCCCCAGCGTTGACTGAGCACGCCCGCGTTAAAGACCGCGAGACTGAAGCCGATCCAGAACACGGGTAACAGCCAGGGCAGCCACGCCGCATCGATCTCCCGGAGAAAACGCGGCCCGGCGTTGAGAAACACCGCGATCTGAAAGGCGCTGGCGGCCAGCAGGAGCAGAGGCAGGAAGCCCCAGGCGGAGACCGTCGGCGGCGCGCTCTCGCGTGCGACCGCGGCGATCGGCCCCACCCTCCGCTCGGCGACCACCAGGCCGGCGGCGACCAGCAGGAGCGCGAGACTCGATACCGCAAAGGGCAGCCGCGGATCGATGCCGGTCATCAGGGTGCCGAGATAGGGCGAGACCGCCGCCGCGACGCCCAGGCCGACCAGGGCGAATCCGGCCAGTCGCGGCACCGCGGGCTTGGCGGCATGACGGGCGAGCAGCCCGAAAAGCGGCGAGCGTAGCGCGGACGAACTGACCACCCACAGCGCGGTGATGCTCAGGAAGACCCACGGCCCGGCACCGAGCCCCGGCAGCCAGGGCAGCAACAGAAAGGCCAGGCAGGAGAGCGCGCTGACCGCCATGACGACATAACCGATCCGCGCATAGAGCCGGAAGGCGCGGTCCGCCGCGAAACCCGCCGCGATATCGAAACAGGCAAAGAGCGCCTGATCGGCTAGCAGCACCCAGCCCGCCCAGCGTTTCTCGACACCGACGGACTCCAGCAATCCGGGCAGAAAGATGGCGTAGAGGGTCCAGGTCGCCAGCAGAAAAAACTGCACGAACCCAAGAGTGATCGCCAGACCGCGCAAGGCGCTGGCAGGTTGGCGGATTCCGGTGTCGGTCATCGCGGCGGCCCGCCCCCGGCGCTCGGCGCCGACGCTGGCACCTCGTCGGTCCAGACCTTGAATTGCTTCAGGGTCGTGGGACCGAAGGCATTGCTGAGCGGCACATCGGCGGCGTCGCGTCCCTGGGCAATCAGCACCCGTCCGATACGGGGTACCCGATTGCGTGGATCGAAGATATGCCAGCGCCCGCCCAGATAGGCCTCGAACCAGGCAGAGAAGTCCATCGGCGCCGAGGACGGCGGCACGCCAATATCGCCCAGATAGCCGGTACAGTAGCGCGCGGGAATGTTCATGCAGCGACAGAAGGCGATGGCGAGATGCGTGTAGTCGCGGCAGACTCCCCGCTTCTCGTGGAAGGCTTCGAGCGCGGTCTTGGTGGCGCGGGCGTACTGATAACCGAAGGTGAGATGACCATGCACAAAATCGCTGATCGCCTGCACCCGGCGCCAGCCCGGCGGCGTTTTCTCGAACAGCGACCAGGCCATCTCGGAGAGACGGTCGGTCTCGCAATAGCGGCTCCCCTGCAGGTAGACCAGGGTCTCGCTGGGCAGCGCCTCCACCGCGAGCTGCGCGGCGTCGGGATCCGTCGCATCGGGTTGCCCCGAGTCATTGATCACCGCATCGGTGGTGAGACGGATCTCGCCCGGCGGGGCGACCAAACGGCTGCACCAGTTACCGAAACCGTCGCGATAGGCGGTGATCGGCACCGCCGGCTGGGTGACGAGATGATCGGGAACGACCAGGTCCGAGACCCGGCTGTAATGAACGTTCAGGGTCAGAATCATGGGCGTACGTTGCGGGCACGCATAGACCAACTCGTAGCCGAAACGAATCTGCATTGGTCGACTCCTGGTGTTGAACGGCGAACCTGAACGGCGCCGTTGAATCAGAACGGCATCAAGCGTCCGGCCACAGCCCCCGGATCGCGGCGATCCCCTGCGCGCCGTGTTCGATGGCGTCTTGGAGAGACGTCGGACCCAAACCACCCAGTGCGTAGACCGGCAAGGGGATCGGTTCGACGAGGTCGGCGAAGCCCTGCCAGCCGAGCGGAAGGGCGTCCGGATGGGTCGCGGTCGGCTTCACTGGAGAGAGTAGAGCATAATCGAGGCCAAGTCGCGCGGCCTGTTCCAGTTGCGCGGTATCGTGGCAGGAAGCACCGATCAGTTCATGCGACCGACCGGGTCGCGCGGTCAGGTTCATGAGCGTCCGGGCCGACAGGTGCAGTCCGTGACGAGGGACATCGGAGACCTGTCGCGGCTCCCGATTGAGCAGCAGACGTGCCCGGCGCGTGTCGCAGACCGCATAAACCGCGCTGGCAAGGCGACGATAAGCCTGATCGTCCAGGTCATGCGCGCGCAGTTGGACCAGCCGGATGCCCTGATCGAGTGCATGCCCGACACGTTCCAGGAATTCATCCGTCCGCCGGGGATCGCCCCCGGTAATCATGAACAGAGACGGCAATCGCAGCGCATTGATGATGGGTCGGTCGGCCGCCGGAAAGACATCGGGATCCATGGCCTCCGGTTCCAGCCAGTCGAGTGGCTGCCCCTCGCGCCCCTCGGGAGTTCCCGAGTAAACCTCCACCCGACGCACATCGAGCAGGACATGGCGACCTGCCCCTACTTCGGCTTCGCTCAGCACGATGAGCGGAGTCGAGGGGTCGGCATAATGATGATGTACCCGGATCAGCGGCCGACTGGACCGAACCTGGATGCCTAGCTCTTCAGCCAACTCGCGGGACAACCCCTGCTCGAGCGACTCCCCAGGCTCCAGCTTCCCGCCCGGAAATTCCCAGAGTCCGCCTTGATGGACGTGATCCGGACGCCTGGTCACCAGAATGCGGCCAGCATCGTCCGCGATGACGCCCACCATCACATGGACCAAGCCCTGATTAAACCCTATCCGGTCTGGCATGCGTTGCTCGTGCATCGGCTCAACCTTGCCTGAGTCAGTCAGCGTCTGCATGGACACAGTGCCAGACGCGATTTAACTCCGGTACTCGGCATTGATGCGGACATAGTCATAGGAGAAGTCGCAGGTCAGCACCCGCGCCTGGGCGTCGCCCCGACCCAGCGCCACGCGGATCAGGATCTCGGGTTCGGCCATGACGGCGGCTCCCGCCTGCTCGGTGTAGTCCGGCGCGCGTCCGCCGTCCGCGACGATCAGCACCTCGCCCAAAGAGATCCGCACCCGTTCGATGTCGAGATCCTGGAGACCGGCGCGCCCGACCGCGGCCAGAATCCGCCCCCAGTTCGGGTCGGAGGCGAAGAGCGCGGTCTTGACCAGCGGCGAATGGGCGATGGTATCGGCGACCCGCCGTGCCTCGTCCGTATCGGCGGCCTGCTCGACCGCGACAGTGACCAGTTTGGTGGCACCCTCGCCATCGCGCACGATGGCCGTGGCCAGATCCAGACAGACCGCGCTGACGGCGGCCTGCAGCGCCGCGAAGTCCGGCGTGCCGACATCCTCGATCATGGGATTGCCGAGTCCGCCGGTGGCGATCAGGACGCAGGAATCGTTGGTCGAGGTGTCGCCATCGATGGTGATGGCGTTGAACGACGGCGCTACCGCTGTCTGGAGACAGGCTTGCAGGAGCGCCGGCGCGACGGCGGCATCGGTGGCAATGAAGGCGAGCATGGTCGCCATGTCCGGGCGAATCATCCCAGCCCCCTTGGCGATCCCGGTCACGGTGGCGGTCTGGCCGTTCAACGCGAACTGGCGCGACACCAGCTTGGGCACCGTGTCGGTGGTCATGATGGCGCGCGCGACGGACGGCCAGCCCGCCGGATCGAGCCGCGTCAGGAGATCGGGCAGGGCCGCCGCGAGACGTTCCACGGGCAGGTGCTCGCCGATCACGCCGGTCGAAAAGGGCAGAACCTCCTCGGGCTGGCAGCCGGCCCGTGCGGCCAGCGCCGCGCAGGAGGCGCGCGCATCCTCCAGTCCGCGCCGTCCGGTGCCGGCGTTGGCATTCCCGGAGTTGATGAGGAGATAACGCGGCGCGATGCGGTCCAGATGACCCCGTGCCAGAGTGACCGGCGCCGCCCGGAAGGCGTTACGGGTAAAGACCGCCGCGCAGGCGCTGCCCGCTGGAAGCTCGAACACCGCCAGGTCATCGCGTCCCGGATAGCGAATGCCGGCCGCGCCGGACGCCAGTCGCAGACCGGCGACGGGGCGAAAGGAAGGCTCCGATGGCGTCATCGCGTTAGCTCGCCTTCCCGTGGCACTGTTTGTATTTTTTACCGGATCCGCAGGGACAGGGCTCGTTGCGGCCCACTTTGCGGCCTTCGCGCACAAAGGGCTGATGTTCCGGTTCGCCGGATCCTGGAGGCGCTTCCGTGTCATCGGAATCGCCGCCGCCGAACCCCTCGAACACCTCATGCTTGAACTCGAATGCCTTGTCCGGGACCGGACTTGGGGCGAACGCCGCGGGCGGCGGACCGGACGCGCCATCGGGTGCCTGAACCTGGAGCTTGGCGAGGGTGATCACGACATCCTGCTTGATGCTGTCGAGCATTGCCGAGAACATCTGGAACGCCTCGCGCTTGTATTCCTGCTTGGGGTTCTTCTGGGCATAGCCGCGCAGATGAATCCCTTGACGCAGATAGTCCATGGCGGCGAGATGATCCTTCCACTGGCTGTCCAGGGTTTGCAGCATCACGGCCTTTTCGATCTGACGCATGTTCGGCGACCCGATGAGCGCTTCCCGGTCCTCGTAACGTTTAACCAGAGTGTCATGGATACGCCGGCGCAGACTCTCTTCGTGCAGATCGTGATCCTCGTCCAGCCATTGCTGAAGCGGCCAATCGCCACCGAAGTGTTGAACCAGCACCTCGCCGAGTCCGGCGACATCCCATTGCTCCTCCAGGCTCTCAGGCGGAATGTGCGAATCGATCAGTGCCTTGAGCGTATCCTCGCGCATGGCGGTGACGGTGTCGGAGATATCGACGCTATCCATCAGATCGCGCCGCTGGCCGTAGATCACCTTGCGCTGATCATTGGCCACGTCGTCGTATTCGAGCAGTTGTTTGCGGATGTCGAAGTTGCGCCCTTCCACCTTGCGCTGGGCGTTCTCGATGGCCTTGGTCACCCAGGGGTGCTCGATCGCCTCGCCCTTCTGCATGCCGAGCCGCTGCATCATCTTGCCGACTCGCTCGGAGGCGAAGATGCGCATCAGGTTGTCTTCGAGCGACAGATAGAAGCGCGAGGAACCAGGATCGCCCTGACGCCCGGAGCGTCCGCGTAACTGGTTGTCGATACGGCGCGATTCGTGGCGCTCGGTGCCGACGACGTGCAGACCGCCGGCGGCGACGACCTCGGCGTGACGCAGTTTCCAGGCGGCACGGATAGCGTCGCGGTCGGCGTCGGGGCCGGCCTCTTCCAGTTCGGCCTCCAGATTGCCGCCGAGCACGATGTCGGTGCCGCGCCCCGCCATGTTAGTGGCGATGGTGACAGCGCCCGGACGGCCGGCCTGCGCGATGATACCGGCCTCGCGTTCGTGCTGTTTGGCGTTCAGTACCTCATGGGGGATCTTTTCCTCGATCAGGAGGCGGTCGATGAGTTCGGAGGTCTCGATCGAGGCGGTGCCGACCAGCGCCGGCTGGCCGCGCTTCACGCAATCCTGGATGTCGGCGATGATCGCCTGATATTTTTCGTCCTGGGTCAGATAGACCAGATCGCCGCGATCCTCGCGGATCATCGGCTGGTTGGTGGGAATGACGACCACTTCCAGGCCATAGATCTGCTGGAACTCGAAGGCCTCGGTATCGGCGGTGCCGGTCATGCCCGAGAGCTTGGGATAGAGCCGGAACAGATTCTGGAAGGTGATCGAGGCCATGGTCTGATTTTCGGACTGGATGGCGACCCCTTCCTTGGCCTCCACCGCCTGATGCAGACCCTCGGACCAGCGCCGGCCGGGCATGGTGCGGCCGGTGAATTCGTCGACGATGATCACCTGACCGTCGCGCACGATGTATTCGACGTTCTTCTGGAAGAGCGCGTGGGCGCGCAACGCGGCATAGACATGGTGCATGAGCACGATGTTGCTCGGATCATAGAGCCCATCGCCCTCGTCGAGCAGGCCGATCTCGACCAGCATCTGTTCGACATGCTCGTGGCCTTCCTCGCTGAGGTAGACCTGGCGCAGCTTCTCGTCGACCGAGTAATCGCCGGGGCCGAAATCGGGCTTGCCTTCCTCGTTCGTGATGGGGGGCTGGCGGGTCAGTCGGGGGATGAGTCCGTCGATCTTCTTGTAAAGGTCGGTGCTGCCCTCGGAGGGACCGGAGATGATGAGCGGGGTGCGCGCCTCATCGATCAGGATGGAATCGACCTCGTCGACGATGGCGTAAAACGGATCGCGCTGGGACCGTTGCTCGGCGGTGAACGCCATGTTGTCGCGCAGATAATCGAAGCCGAATTCGTTGTTGGTGCCGTAGGTGATATCGGCGGCGTAGGTCTCGCGACGGGTCGCGGGCCGCAGATGACGATACCCCTGACCGGCGGGCGGCTCGTAATCCGGATCGAACCGATATGAGGCCATATCGGGCCCCAGGCCGCCGGAGGAATTGATGACGCCGACGGTCAAGCCCAGAAAGTGATAGATACGTCCCATCCAGGAGGCATCGCGGCGCGCCAGATAATCGTTGACGGTCACGACATGGACGCCCTTGCCGGGCAGTGCGTTGAGATAGGCGGCCAGGGTAGCGACCAGGGTCTTGCCCTCGCCGGTGCGCATCTCGGCGATCTTGCCGTCGTGCAAGACCATGCCGCCGACCATCTGCACGTCGAAATGACGCATCTGGAGCACGCGCTTGCCGGCCTCGCGGACCACGGCGAATGCCTCGGGGAGCAGGCTGTCGAGATCGGTGCCGGCGGCGAGCCGTTGACGGAATTCGGCGGTTTTCGCGGCAAGCGCCTGATCCGACAATTGCGCGATCCCGGGCTCCAGGGCGTTGATCCGCACCACGGATTTCATCAATGTCTTGACGAGCCGATCATTGCGGCTCCCGAAGATCTTTTTGAACAGTCGAGTAACCATCGGATGAATTTAAGACCTGCCGAATAAATCGGCGAATGATACCGGAATTCGATGACCGCAAGTGCGAACATCGACCTGCCTGACTCTACCTCGCAACCGGAATCAACCTGGAGAGCGGTCGGTGGTGCGTACCGGAGCGCCACCCAGCGTACTCCGGCCATTCAAATACGGCATGGGATTGACGACCTTGCCGTCTTTGTGTACCTCGAAGTGAACATGCGGACCCGTGGCCGTACCGGTTGCCCCGACCGAGGCGATCGACTGTCCCCGACGAACCCTCTGTCCTTCCTTGACCAGGTTCGCGGTATTGTGGGCATAACGGGTGAGCAGGCCATCCGGGTGACGGATGTCGACCACCCGCCCGTAGCCATTTCGACGCCCGCTGAAGGTGACGACACCATCCGCCACCGCAAGGATCGGCGTGCCCCGCGGACAGGCGATGTCAACTCCTTCGTGAAAGATACGGACCTTTTTGACGGGATGAATCCGGAAACCGAAGTTGGATGAAACATAACCGGTGCTTACCGGCCAGCTTGACGGAAGCGCGCGCGCGGTCAAATCCTTGTTCACGAGGACATCTTCGAGCACGTCGAGTTTGCGCTGACGATCCTGAATCATCCCGGCAACGCCGCTCAACTCGCTGGCGATTTCCTTGATCGTGTAATCGCGGACTGGCCCCAATTCCGGACCGCCCTGGGGGGGCGGGTTTGCAAAATCGAATTCCTCGGGATCGAGCCCGGACATTCCGACCAGCCTTTCTCCCAGCGCATTCAGCCTCAGCAACTCGGCCTGCATGTCGCCCAGACGAGAGGCGATTGCACCGACTGTCTGGCGCGCACGGGAAGGCGAAGACTCTGCTGTATTCGTCGGTGGAAATGCGGAGGCGAATGCCGGGGCGGATCGAGGAGGATCGGCGGAGGGAAGACGATTGGCGTATTGTCCGATCAACCATCCCAACCCAGCGCCCGCGCAGACAAAGGATAAAATAGCCAAAAGCACGACAACGGCCTGTCCGCGAGCGTTTTTTCTTCGATCGTGGTGGTACATCGTTTCTCTCTGCTTCAGGTCTTCAAGGAACAATGCTCGTCAATGGCTCGCCAATCGGCCAGTCAGATCACGTCTGCCGATGCGCGGCCGACACGAACACAACACCAATGAACATCACACTTTTTCATATCCGCGATCTGTTGCAAAACAACAGCTCCGCGCGCGATCTGCTCGAACGGCGAGCAAGGGAGATTGCGCTGCTTGAATACGTGCGCTCCCGATTGCCTGAACCGATGCAAGCGCACTGCCTGGATGTCGGTGTCGAGGGAACGCGGTTAACGCTCTATTTCGATTCCCCAGCCTGGACGACGCGCGCGCGCTTTCTGGCCGAGGACATCGTTCGCTCGTTAAAAACGCGGGAAATAACCGAAACCCACATTCAAGTCCGCCTGGCTCGCGACGAGACAAGCCGCCCACACCAACCCCGGATGCCGACGCCCAGACTGTCGAGCGGCACAATCAAGCATCTGCTCGAAGCAGCGGACACCATACAGGATCCGGACTTACGGCGCGCGCTGAAGAACCTCGCGAACAGACATGCGCCCCCGGGACATATCGAAGCAGACTAAACAGCCGCAATCGGCTGCGCGTAGCAGATCGGCGCTGTCGCCGAATCCTCGAAGACCACCTCCTCCCAGGCCGCTTCGTCGGCGACCAGCGCGCGCAACAGCGCGTTGTTCAGGGCATGCCCGGATTTGTGCGCGGTGAAGGCGCCGATCAGGGTGTGCCCAAGCAGATAGAGATCGCCAATGGCGTCGAGGATCTTGTGTTTGACGAACTCGTCCTCGAAACGCAACCCTTCCTCGTTCAGGACGCGATACTCATCCACCACGACTGCGTTATCCAGGCTACCGCCCAAGGCCAGGTTATGCTGACGCAACGCTTCGATCTCGCGCAAAAAACCGAAGGTTCGCGCGCGACTCACCTCGCGCACGAAGGACGAGGTGGAGAAATCCACCGTGGCGCGATTCGCGCGGGCGTTGAACGCCGGATGGTCGAAGTCGATCGAAAAATCGACCTTAAATCCATCGTAAGGCGTGAACCGCGCGACCTTATCGCCATCGCGAACCTCGACCTGGCGCTTGATCCGAATGAATCGCTTGGGGCGATTCTGCTCCAGGACGCCCGCCGTCTGAAGTAGAAAGACGAACGGCGCGGCGCTCCCGTCCATGATTGGCACCTCGGCGGCCCCAACGTCCACGCAGGCGTTATCGATCCCCAGCCCCGCAAAAGCGGAGAGCAGATGCTCGACCGTCGAGACTTTCACGTCACCGCTCGCCAGCGTCGTGGACAGACGCGTATCGGTCACATTGAACGGCGTCGCCTTGATTTCCACCGGCCGATCAAGATCCACGCGCCGGAACCGAATACCGGAGTCGGGCGCGGCGGGCCGAAGCGTCAACTCGATTTTTTCGCCCGTATGCAAACCGATCCCGGTCGCACGGATCACATTTTTCAAGGTACGTTGCCTGAGCATCGGTCGGATCTCCCATCGCGGTCCACGGCGGCTGACGGCTTCTTGCTCATGGACAGAAGCGCTTGAACCAACCCTTCCTGTTAGTTCAACCGCTCTTGCCTGCTCGCCATCGCGTTACGCGCTCCACACTGGAGCGCTTTACCGCTAGCTTAGGGTTTTCCCGAACCTATTTCAAGTTTAATGTTGGATGCAACAGAATCCCTTTGTTTTTATTGGCCTTCAACAAGAGGGAAACCCCTGATCAGTCGGCCTGACGACGCAGAAACGCCGGGATGTCCAGATAGTCCATATCCTTTTCGTCAACCGCTTCAGCCACAGCCAATCCACCCGCTTTCCGATAGATCGCCGGGCGACGCTCCATTTCCCGATAGTCCGGCTGACCATCGCTCAAGTCGCCTCCGGAGACCAGTCGAATCGAGGCTTCCCCGCCCGCGCGTTTATTGGTGACGGCAGCGCGGCGTTCGCCCAGTCCAGTCGCCACGACGGTCACGCGCAGTTCGTCCTCCAACTCCATATCGACGACCGTGCCCACCACGACCGTCGCCTCGTCGTCGGCAAAGTCGCGCACCGTGTTGCCCACCTCGTCGAACTCGCCGATGGTCAGGCTCGGACCCGCCGTGATATTGACCAGAATGCCCTTCGCCCCGGCGAGATCGATATCTTCCAGCAGCGGGCTCTTGATGGCGGCCTCGGCGGCCTCGCGAGCGCGATTCGCACCCCGCGCGGAGCCAGTCCCCATCATGGCGACCCCCATGTTGGACATCACCGTCTTGACGTCGGCGAAGTCGACGTTGATCAGTCCGCGGCAGGTGATGAGTTCGGCGATGCCCTGGGTCGCATTGAGCAGGACATCGTTCGCCGCCTTGAAGGCGTCGAGCAGGCTCATGTCCTTGCCAAGCACGGCCAGCAGCTTTTCGTTGGGGATGGTGATCAGCGAGTCGACCGACTTGGCGAGCTCGGCAATCCCTTCCTCGGCAATCCGCCGCCGCTTGGCGCCCTCGAACGGAAACGGCTTGGTCACCACGGCCACGGTCAGGATCCCGAGTTCCTTTGCCACCTGGGCCACCACTGGCGCCGCGCCCGTCCCGGTGCCGCCGCCCATGCCGGCGGTGATGAACACCATATCCGCGCCTTCGAGCGCGTCCTGAATGCGATCGCGATCCTCGATCGCCGAATGCCGACCCACCTCGGGGTCCGCCCCGGCTCCCAGCCCTTTGGTGATGCCCGCGCCCAATTGCAGGATCGTCTTGACGTTGGAGCTTTTCAGCGCCTGGGCATCGGTGTTGGCGCAGATGAAATCCACGCCCTCGATGGTCGAGGCCAACATATGATTGACCGCGTTGTTGCCGCCGCCGCCGACGCCGATGACCTTGATGACGGCATTCTGACTATGGGTATCCATGAGCTCGAACATTGATCTGTCTCCCGATATGAAGAACGTTTTAGCAATACCTGAAACCTCGTTCAGCCGCGCGCCACGCACGCGACCACCCCCCGAAATGACCGGCAGGCCAGAAACCCGCCGATCCGAGACCGCAGGCCGCGGTCCATCTACCCTTGGGGTCGGACAGCCAACCCCCTGCTAAAAATTGCCCTGGAACCAACTGCGCATGCGCGACCAGGTTCCCTTGAGGCCGAGATTCTCGGACATCTCGGGGCCGCGCGCATAGCGATGCTGGCGCGCGTACATCAATAACCCCACGCCCGTGGAGTGGATCGGATTGTTCACGACCTCGTCCATGCCGATCACATGCTGCGGCAACCCCAGGCGTACCGGCATGTGGAAGACCTCCTCGGCCAGATCGATCAGACCCTGCATCTTCGCGCTGCCGCCGGTCAGCACCACCCCGCCCGCGACCAGATCCTCGAAACCGCTGCGGCGCAACTCGTTATGCAGCAACGTCAATAGCTCCTCGTAGCGTGGCTCGACCACCTCGGCCAGGGTCTGGCGCGACAGCCGCCGTGGCGGGCGGTCGCCGATACTGGGTACCTCGATGGTCTCGCTATTCCCGGCGAGTTGAGTCAGGGCGCAGGCGTGCTGGATCTTGATCAATTCGGCATATTGCGTCGGCGTGCGCAGCGCCACCGCAATGTCGTTGGTGACCTGATCGCCCGCGATCGGGATCACCGCCGTATGCCGGATGGCACCATCGGTAAAAACCGCCAGATCCGTGGTGCCGCCGCCGATGTCGACGACGCAGACCCCGAGTTCCTTCTCGTCCTCGCTGAGCACCGCGTAACTGGAACTCAACTGGGCGAGCACCAGATCGTCGACTTCCAACCCGCAGCGCCGGATGCATTTGATGATGTTCTGGGCCGCGCTGACCGCGCCGGTCACCATGTGCACCCGCGCCTCCAGGCGCACGCCGCACATCCCGATGGGTTCGCGGATGCCCTCCTGATTGTCGATGATGAATTCCTGCGGCAGGATGTGCAGGATCTTCTGGTCCGCCGGAATCGCCACCGCCCGCGCCGCGTCGATCACGCGATCCACGTCGGCCTGCGAGACCTCGACCTCCTTGATCGCGGTGATCCCGTGCGAATTGAGGCTGCGCACATGGCTGCCGGCGATCCCGGCATGGACCGAATTGATCTCGCAACCGGCCATCAACTCCGCTTCCTCGACCGCGCGCTGGATCGACTGGACGGTGGATTCGATATCCACCACCACGCCCTTTTTCAGACCCCGCGACGGATGGATACCGATGCCGATGATCTCGATCTGATCGTCGTCCTTGAGCTCGCCCACCAGACAGGCGATCTTCGAGGTGCCGATATCCAGTCCAACCAACAGATTTTTGTCGTTACGTCGCGACATCCAGTTATCCTCGATTGCCGGATCGCTTGGAGCGACCCGTGTTCGCGGGGACCGGCGACTCCGCGCTCGGCGCCCATTTCACGGCGAAACCGTTGCTGTAACGCAGGTCCACCTCCAACGGTTGACCCGCCGCCTCAAGTTGCGGCGCACTGGCGATGAAGCGCGCGAGACGTTCCTCGATGGCGCCGGTGCCCAGTCGCAGTTCGGTGCCCATGACCAACTCAAGACGCCAGTCGCCGCGGGGATCGAGCGTGAGAACCTGAATCAGGTGCCCCGCCAGCATCAGATCTTCCCGCCATTTCAGATACTGCCTGACCACCTCGGGCGCCCGGCTGTCGTCGCCTTCGAGCACCGGCAGACCGGCGGGAATCGTTCCGGTCCCTGGATGGAAGACGACCCCCTCGGCGGTCACCAGGCGATCGGCGTTCCAGCGGGCAAGCGGTCGATGTTCCTCGACCCGCACCTGCAGCCGATCCGGCCAGACCCGCCGCAGACTGACGCGGCCGACCCAGGCAAGTTCCTCGGCCGCGCTCTTGAGATCGACGAGGTCGGCGGTCAGGATCCCGCCACGCAGCCGTTCGCCGATGGTTTTCTCCAGCAAGCGTGACGAATGATGATGGAGTTCGCCCTCCACCTCGATCACGCGGATCGGCAACAGACGCGGTTCCCAGTAACCGAACAGCCAGACAGCCGCGACCATGGCGCACAACAACGCCAACCCGAGGAAGGCGCGCAGACGCGAACGCGGCGGCGGCCCGCTCGGCGCTGGGACGCTGTCGGGCGTCGACTCAGCCACGACTCAGACTCGTGTCCAGAATGCGCAGCGCCAGGGCGTCGAAATCGATCCCGGCGGCGCGCGCGGCCATGGGCACCAGGCTATGGTCGGTCATGCCCGGCACGGTATTGATCTCCAGCAAAAAGGGTCGGCCAGTCCCGTCCAGCATCAGATCGACCCGGCCCCAGCCGCTGGCCCCGACCGCCTCGAAGGCGTCCAGGGACAGTTGCCGCAGTCTGGACTCCGCCGTCGCGTCGAGACCGCACGGGCAATGGTAGAGGGTGCTGTTAGCCTGATATTTCGCCTCGAAATCGTAAAAGGCATTCGGCGTCTCCAGCCGGATCAGGGGCAATGCCTCCCGGCCCAGAATGGCGCAGGTGTATTCGGCACCCTGGATCCAGCGCTCGGCGAGTACCAGATCATCGAATTCGGAGGCGCTCCGCCAGGCCTGTTCGAGCGCGTCGACCGTCTCCACGCGCGCCATGCCGATGCTCGACCCTTCGTGAACCGGCTTGATCATGAGCGGAAATCCGAGCGCCGCCGCCGCGGGCAGATCCGCCTCGCCGCGCAGCAGGACGGACTCCGCCGTCGGCAGCCCGCAACCCGCCCAGGCCAGCTTACAGCGGTATTTATCCATTCCCAGCGCCGAACCGAGCACGCCGGAGCCCGTATAGGGAAGCCCCATGGTTTCCAGCGCGCCCTGAATCTGACCGTCCTCGCCGCCGCGCCCGTGCAGCACGATGAAGGCGCGGTCGTAGCCGCCCGCGCGCAATTGCGCCAGCACGGTGGCGTCCGGATCCAGCGGATGGGCGTCAACCCCCTGCCGCTGCAACGCCGCGAGGACCGCGCGACCGCTCTTGAGCGAAATCTCGCGCTCCGCCGCGCGCCCGCCGAGGAGCACCGCGACCTTGCCGAAGGCGCGAATCCGGTCGGTTGTCGCGGCCGCGGATGGGGTCGTCTCGATGGTCATGGACGCCCTCCCGCGACGCGACGCACCTCGGTAATCAAGCTGATCCCCGTGCGATGCTCGACGACGTTCCTCACGTAATCGATCAGGCCGGCAATCTCCGTCGCCGTCGCCGTGCCGGTATTGATAATAAAATTGGCGTGTTTTTCAGACACCTGAGCGCCTCCCATCCGATAACCTTTAAGCCCCAGCGATTCGATCAGACGTGCCGCGTGATCGCCCGGCGGATTGCGGAAGACCGAACCGCAGCTCGGCAGACCGATGGGCTGGGTCGCGGCGCGCCGGTCGAGCAATTCGCGGATGCGCGCCAGACCCGCGGCGCCGTCTCCTGGCGTCAGCTCCAGTTCGACATCCAAAAACCACTCGCCCTCCGGCCCCTTGACCTCGCGGTACCCTGGCGTGAAATCTCCGGTGCCACGCTCCCGGATCGTCCCGGTTCGGTCGATGGTCCGCACGCGGCGCACATGGGGCCAGGTCTCGCCGCCCCAAGCGCCCGCGTTCATGGCCAGCGCGCCACCCATGGTGCCGGGAATACCGGCCAGAAATTCGACGCCGACCAGATCGAGCCGGGCGGCAAAACGCGCGAGCTTGGCGCACGCGGTCCCCGACTCGGCCCAGATGCCTGTCTCGCCACGTCGTTCAAGACCCGTCAGGCAACCCTGAGTCTGGATCACGGTACCGGCGAAGCCCTGGTCGGCGATCAGCAGATTGCTGCCAAGCCCCAGCCACAGAAGCGGCTCGTCCGGATCCAGTCGTCCCAGAAAGGCCGATAGATCCTCGGCGTCCGCCGGTCGATAGAACCGTCGCGCCGGACCGCCGACCCGCCAGCTCGTGTGTCGCGCAAGCGGCTCGTTCAGTCGCATCTCGCCGCGCGGAGATATCAAATCGGCGCTGGACATTCAGAGCCCCCGCGCGAGCAGTTGCGGCAGCCGCGCCGCGAGGGCACCGATGTCGCCGGCGCCCGAGACCAGCACGATATCGCCATCCACGAGCAGGTTCGGCAGGAGATCGGGCACCTCGTCGACCGTCTGCGCGAAAACCGGATCGAGATCGCCGCGTACCCGGATCGCACGGCTCAGGGCGCGTCCGTCGGCACCGGGGATGGGCGCCTCGCCCGCCGGATAGACATCGCACAACACCAGCACGTCGGCGCTGGAGAGCACCGCCACGAAATCCTCGAACTGTTCCTGGGTCCGGCTGTACCGATGCGGCTGAAAGACCAGCACCAGACGCCGGCCCAGCCAACCGGCCCGCGCCGCTTCCAGGGTGGCGGCCAGTTCGCGCGGATGATGGCCGTAATCGTCCACCAGCAGCAGGTTGCGGCCCTGCGCGTCGGTGATTTCGTTGACCACGAACCGCCGTCCGACCCCCTCGAATCCGGCGAGCGCGCGGCTGATCGCCTCTTCGTCGACTCCAAGCTCCAGCGCCACGCAGATCGCGGCCAGCGCGTTCAGCACATTGTGCCGGCCGGGCAGGTTGAGCGTGACCCGCAAGGGACGCCGAAGATCGGCGCAATGGACCAGAAAGGAGGTGTACATGCCCTCATGATGCAGATCGGTCGCCCGCACGTCGGCCTCGGGCCGGGTGCCATAGGTCCGCACCGAGCGCGGCACCATGGGAATCAGCGACCGGACCTCGTCGTCGTCGAGACAGAGCACCGCCAGCCCATAAAACGGGAGATGGTGCAGGAACTCCATGAAGGTACCGCGCAGACGGTTGAAGTCGTTGCCGTAGGTACTCATGTGATCGGCATCGATATTGGTGACGATCGAGATCATGGGCTGGAGATAGAGAAAGGAGGCATCGCTCTCGTCGGCCTCGGCCACCAGATATTTGGTCGTGCCCAGCTTGGCATTGGCCCCAGCGCTATTGAGCCGCCCGCCGATGACGAAGGTGGGATCGAGACCGCCCTCGGCGAGGATGCTCGCCACCAGACTGGTGGTGGTGGTCTTGCCGTGGGTGCCGGCCACCGCGACGCCATAGTAGAAGCGCATGAGTTCGGCCAGCATCTCGGCGCGACGCACGATCGGAATGCGCGCGGCGCGGGCAGCCTGAATCTCGGGATTGGCTTCATCGATCGCGGTGGAGACCACTACGGCGTCGGCGTCGGCGACCTGCTCCGCCCGATGGCCGATGAAGACCTCGATCCCAAGCCCGCGCAGTCGGCGCGTCGTCTCGCTCTCGCGCAGGTCCGATCCGGCCACCTCGTAGCCCAGATTCGCCACGAGTTCCGCGATTCCGCTCATGCCGGAACCGCCGATACCGATGAAATGGAGTCGACGCACCCGCCCCATGCGGGCCGCCGTATGCTGAAGATGGGCGTTCATGGCGTCATGGCTCCTAGGGTTTCGCCCCGCGCAAGCGCCAGGCAGTCGGCAGCGATTCGCGCCGCGGCATCGGATTGCGCAAGACCGCGCGCGCGCTCGGCCATGGCCAGCAGACGCGCGCGATCGCCAAGCAGTTCGGTCAGCAGCGTCGTCAAACCGCCCTGGTCCAGATCGCGCTGGATGACCAGACGCGCCGCCCCGGCATCGGCCAGATAGCGGGCGTTGCCGGTCTGATGGTCATCGACCGCGAAGGGATAGGGCACCAGCACCGACGCCACCCCGGCGGCGGCCAGTTCGGACACCGTCAAGGCGCCGGCCCGGCACACGACCAGATCGGCCCAAGCGTAAGCCTCCGCCATGTCGCGGATGAAGGACATGACCTCGGCCTCGACACCGGCCAGACGATAGGCATTGCGAGCGGTCTCCAGGGTGAGTTCGCCCGCCTGATGGCGCACCTCGGGGCGCGCGTCCGCCGGCATCGCCGCCAGCGCGGCGGGCAGCGTTTCGTTCAGAACCCGAGCCCCCAGCGAACCGCCCAGCACCAACAGATGCAACGCGCCGGAACGCTCGCTCAATCGCTCGCGCGGCGGCGGCATTCCGAGAATCGCCTGACGCACCGGATTCCCCACCGCCACCGCGCCACGCCCGTGCGGGAAACTCCCCGGGAAGGCCTCGAAGACGGCCGTGGCGACCCGCGCCAGCCATTGATTGGTCATGCCGGGGACAAAATTCTGTTCATGGATCACCAACGGCAACCCCATCGCGCGCGCCGCCAGACCGCCCGGCCCCGAGGCGAATCCGCCCATGCCGAGCACCAGCGAAGGCCGCCGCCGCCGCAGGATGGCGCGCGCCTGCCAGAGCGCGCCTGCCAGTCGGAAGGGCGCGCGCAGCCGTTGACCGAGCCCCTTGCCGCGCAACCCCTCGATGCGGATCCATTCGATCTCGAAGCCATGCTCCGGAACCAACCGCGACTCCATCCCCTGGCGCGTGCCGATCCAGAAGACCTCCGCACCGCTCGCACGCAGACACTCGGCGACCGCAAGCGCCGGAAACACATGACCGCCGGTACCGCCGGCCATGACGCCTATGCACGTGCCCATGGCGAGCCTCCTTCGACTCCGCTTCTCGCGCCCGGGGAAGCCGACGTGGTGGGCCGGCGCCTGGGCCCGGCATCCGACTCCAGTTGACGCATGGTAAGATCGATGCGCAAGAGGATGGCGACCGCCATGCAGCCAACGATCAGGCTGTTGCTGCCATAACTCAGGAAGGGCAGGGTCAGCCCCTTGGTGGGCAGGAAACCCACGTTGACGCCGAGGTTGACGAAGGCTTGCAGACCGAGCCACAGCGCGATGCCCTGGGCCACGTAGGCCGCGAACGGCTGCTCCGCCGCCTCGGCGCGGGCGCCGATCGAGAAGGCGCGCCAGCAGAGAAAGGCGAAGGCCGCGATCAGCGCCAGGATGCCGACCAAACCGAACTCCTCGCCGATCACCGAGGCCAAAAAATCGGTGTGAGCCTCCGGCAAAAAGAACTGTTTCTGGATCCCGTTGCCGAGCCCTACCCCCAGCCATTCGCCACGCCCGAAGGCGATGAGCGCCTGACTGAGCTGATACCCCGTGTTGAAGGGATCCTGCCAGGGATCCAGGAAGGAGATGACGCGCTGCATCCGATAGGGCGACAGGAAGACCAGCGCCACCAGTCCCACCGCGACCACCCCAATCAGAAACGCGAACGGGAGGAGGCTGACCCCGCCCAGGAACAGCAAACCCATCACGGTCGCCAGCATGACCGCCGTGGTCCCAAAGTCCGGCTGCATCAGAATCAGCGCCGCCGCGATCCCGATCAGGATCATGGGTCGGATGAAGCCAGACAACCGATTGGCGACGGCATCCGCGTGGCGCACCAGATAGCCGGCGACATAGACGATCGCGAACAGTTTGACGAATTCGGAGGGTTGAAGATTCAGCGGCCCAAGCGGGATCCAGCGCGTCGCGCCATTGACCGTGCGTCCGATCCCCGGCGTCAAAACCAGGATCAGCACCAGAACGCCCAGCAGGAACAACCAGGTTCCCGTGCGCTCCCAGCGGGCCACCGACACGTTGAAGGTCAGCAGACCCGCGGACAACGCAAGCCCCAGCGCGATCGCGTGCCGGATAGTGTAATAGAAGGGATCGTTGCAGCATTTTTCGGCGATCGACATGGACGCCGAGGAGACCATGATCAAACCGAACGCCAGCAGCCCCAGGGCACAAACCAGCAACGGATAATCCAGCGCCGGAATGCGCTCGCGCCGACGCTGGCCAGGATGAGTCGAGCGAACGGCCGCGGTCATGACGCAAGCCTCCGCGCGGCCTCGGCAAAGACCCGGCCGCGATGTTCATAGTTGTCGAACATATCGAAGCTGGCGCAGGCAGGAGACAACAGAACGCAGTCCCCCGGTCGCGCCAGACCGGCGGCCTGACGAACCGCATCCGGCATGTCCGAGGCATGGACCAGGGGCACGCACCCGGCCAGTTCGCGTTCGATCAGCGGCGCATCGCGCCCGATCAGCACCACCGCGCGCGCCGCGCGCGCCACGGCGGGCAGCAGCGGCGCGAAATCGGCGCCCTTACCGTCACCCCCGGCGATCAGCACGGCCCGCCCCGACGCACCGTCAGGAACCAGACCCTCCAGCGCCGCCACCGTCGCCCCCGGATTGGTGCCCTTGGAGTCGTCATACCAGCGCACCCCATCCCGCTCGACGACCAGTTCGCTACGATGCGGCAAACCGGGAAAACTCCGTAGGATGGGTAGAGCGCAGCGAAACCCATCGTCCCCGACTAACCCGCAAGCCGCCCATAACGCCAGGGCCGCCAAGGCATTCGCCAGATTATGCCGCCCCGGAATCGCCACCTCGGACGCCGGCATCAAGGCGTCGTCTCCACGACAAATCCACAGGACACCATCGCAAGACCGCAACCCGAAATCGCCCGCGTCCGGCTCGCCCAAGGTAAAGCCGATCTCAACCGCCCCCACGCGCGGCATGGCAACCACCCGCGGATCGTCGCGATTGACCACCGCCACCCGTGCATTCCGATAGATGCCCGCCTTGGTTGCGGCATAGGCCGCCAGATCCGGATAGCGGTCCAGATGATCGGCCGCGATATTGAGCACCACCGCCGCGTCGGCCCGCAGTCCAGGCGTCGTCTCCAATTGGAAACTCGACAATTCGACCACGTAGAGATCGATGTCGTCGGCGAGCAGATCCAGGACCGGTTCGCCGAGATTGCCGCCGACCGCCACCCGCCGTCCCGCCTGCCGGGCCATCAGGCCAACCAGGGTCGTCACCGTGCTCTTGCCGTTGGAACCGGTGATGGCGCAGATCGGCGCCCGGGCCGCGCGCGCGAAGAGTTCCACGTCGCCGATCACGGGCACGCCACGGTCCAGCGCCGCCTGGATCAGGGGTTCGGCCATCGGCACCCCCGGACTCACCACCAGTTGCGTCGCCAATGCGAAGACCTCGGGCTCGAAGCCGCCGACAAAAACCGCGACCTCGGGCAGTTCTTCCCGCAGGGTCTCCAGACCGGGCGGCCGGGCGCGCGAATCGGTGACGGCCACCCACACGCCCTGGGCGCGCAGATAGCGCGCGCAGGACAGCCCGGTCTTGCCGAGACCGACGATCAGCGTTTTGCCCTCCGAGCAGCCAAGCCCACGGGGGTCGAGTGGCAGTGAATGGGCCATGACGTTCACCGGATCTTCAGGCTCGCCAGCCCGATCAGGACCAGCACCACGGTCACGATCCAGAAGCGCACGATGACGCGCGGTTCCGGCCAGCCCTGGAGTTCAAAATGATGATGCAGCGGCGCCATCCGGAAAATCCGCTTTCCGGTGAGCTTGAAGGAGATCACCTGCATCATCACCGAGATCGTCTCCACCACGAAGACGCCGCCCATGATGAAGAGCACCAGTTCCTGACGGGCCGCGACCGCGACCACGCCCAGGGCCGCACCCAGGGCGAGCGCGCCCACGTCGCCCATGAAGACCTGGGCCGGGTAGGCGTTGAACCAGAGAAACCCCAGCCCGGCGCCCACCAGAGCGGCGCAGAAGATGACCAGTTCGCCAACCTCGGGGAGAAAGGGAATCAGGAGATAATTGGCGATCTGCGCATGCCCCGCCGCATAGACGAAGATCGCCAGGGCGCCGGCCACCAGCACGGTCGGCATGATCGCCAGGCCATCGAGCCCATCGGTCAGATTGACCGCGTTGCTGGCCCCGACGATGACGAAGTAGGTCAACAGAATGAACCAGGGACCAAGCTGAATCGCAAAATTCTTGGAATAGGGGATCAGCAGCGCGGTCTCGGCCGGCGAGACGGCGGAGGCGTAGAGCGCAATGGCGGCGGCGAACCCGGCGAGGGTCTGCCAGAAATATTTCCAGCGCGCGGCGAGCCCGCGCGGGTCGCGCTTCACCAGCTTTTTATAGTCGTCCACCAACCCGATCGCGCCGAAGGCCAGGGTCGTAAGCAGCACGATCCAGACATAGCGGTTCCCCAGATCGGCCCAAAGCAGGGTACTGATCCCGACGGCGACCAGAATCAGCGCGCCGCCCATGGTGGGCGTGCCAGACTTGGACAAATGACTCTGCGGACCGTCGTCACGGATCGTTTGACCGATCTTGAAGGCTCGCAAACGCCGGATCATCGGGCGACCAACCAGCAGGGCGATCCCGAGAGCGGTCATGACGCCGAGGATCGCGCGCAGGGTCAGATAGCGGAAGACATTGAAGCCGCTATAAAATTCAGCAAGCCATTCGGTGAGATAGAGCAGCATTCTAAAGTCCCGACCCAGCGCACAGCGCATTCACGATCAATTCCATCCGCGCCAGACGCGAACCCTTCACCAACACCCGATCCCCCGCGGCCAGTTCGGCGGGCAGCCAGTCGGCCAGCGTCTGCCGATCCGCGAAATGCCGACCGCCCTCGCCAAAGGCGCGGCTGGCCGACTCGCTCAGCGTGCCGGCCGTGATCAGGCGATCGATTCCGGCCGCGCGCGCGACCGCGCCAACCTCCGCGTGCAGTCGCGGCGCATCCGGCCCCAGCTCGCCGAGATCGCCGAGCACCAACCAGCGCCGCCCGGACAGTCCGGCCAGCACGTCGATCGCGGCGGCGATGGAATCCGGGTTGGCGTTATAGGTGTCGTCAATGACGCCAAACTCACCGCAGCGGCGTGGGCACAAACGGCCCTTGACCGGTTGCAGCCCCGCCAGCCCCTCGCGGATGAGGCGTTCGTCGATGCCGAGCGCCAAGGCGGCGGCGGTTGCCGCCAGGGCATTGCGGACGTTGTGACGACCCGCCAGACGCAGCCTGAGCGGAATCTCGCGCGCGTCGACGCGCGCCGAAAACTCGGTGCGAAAACCGTCATCGTCCCAGGCGACTCGAATGACATCGGAGCGGGCGGTCACGTCAGCGCCTTCCGCCGTGCCGTCGTCGAGAGAGAAGGTCAGCAGGCGTCGGCCAGCGGACAACTCGCGCCACAGACCCAGATGCGGCGAATCGCCAGCGACCAGGAATAGCCCATCCGGGGAGAGCCCGCGCGCAATCTCGCCCTTGGCGCGGGCCACCCCACCGAGACTGCCGAATCCTTCCAGATGGGCACGTCCGGCATTGGTGATGAGGGCCAGATCCGGGCGGGCAATCTCGGTCATGTAGCCGATTTCGCCCGGATGATTGGCGCCCATTTCAAGCACCAGGAAATCCTCGTCGCGCGCCCCCAGGAGGGTCAGCGGCATGCCGATGTCGTTGTTGAGATTGCCCTGCGTGGCCCGCACCCGACCGGCCCGCGCCAGGATGGCCGCGAGCATTTCCTTGACGGTGGTCTTGCCGTTACTGCCCGTAATGGCGATCACCCGACCGGGGAAGCGATCGCGCCAGGCCGCCGCCAGACGCCCGAGACCGAGACGGGTGTCGTCGACGACCCATTGCGGCAGATCCAGCGACAGCGGACGATCCACCAAGGCCGCGACAGCGCCGGCCTTTTGGGCAGCGGCAACATAGTCATGACCGTCGAAGTTTTCGCCGCGCAGGGCAATGAAGAGTTGCCCGGTGCAATCGGCGCGCGAATCGGTCCCAACGCCAGCGAACGCCCGATCCTGACCGTGCAGGGATCCGCCAGCCTGCGCGACGGCTTGAGTCAGCGTCCACATCATGGCTTCGGCTCCCGATGCGCAAGCAGCATCGAGGGAACTGGATCGTCCGGCGGCACATTAAAGAGCCGCAGCGCGCCCTCCATCACTTTCTGGAAAACCGGCGCCGCCACCAGACCGCCGTAGTAGGAACTCCCGCCCGGTTCGTCGATCATGACCACCATCGCCAGACGCGGCCGACCGGCTGGGACGAAGCCGGCGAAGACCGACTGATAGCGACCGCCGCCATAACCGCCAGGGCCCGCTTTCTTGGCCGTGCCGGTCTTGCCGCCGACGCGATAACCGGCAATCTGTGCCCGCTTGGCCGTCCCTTGGTCGGAGACCACGGTTTCCATCATGGCGCGGACCTTGCGCGCCGTGTCCGCGCTCAAGATGCGAATCTCCTTGGACACGGGGTCGGGCGTCCCCTCGTCCGTGCCGAGGGCAAGCGCCGGATCGCGCTTGATCAGAGTGACCGGACGCTTGATCCCATCCGCCGCCAGCACGCTGTAAGCCTGGGCAAGCTGGAGCGAGGTGACGGAGAGGCTGTAACCGAAGGCCATGGTGGCATGCTCGAAGGGTCGCCAGCGCGAATAATGGCGCAGACGTCCGGCACTCTCGCCGGGAAAGCCGACACCGGTCGCATGGCCGAATCCAAGCTGATCGTAGAGTCCCCAGAGGCTGGCATAATCCATCTTCTGCGCGATCTTGACCGAGCCGACGTTACTCGACTTGGTAATGACTCCGGTCACATCCAGGGTGCCGTAGTTATGGACATCCTTCACCACGTTGCTGCCAACCTTGAGCGTCCCCGGCCCCGTTGCGATGCGCGTCGTCGGCGTTATCAGCCCTCGCTCCAGGGCGGCTGCGACCACGAAGGGCTTGAGCGTGGAGCCCGGTTCCATGACATCGGTCAGGGCACGATTGCGACGCCGATCGCTGCCGCTGTCGCGGTCGGCATTCGGGTTGTAACCGGGCTGATTGACCATCGCCAGCACTTCGCCCGTGTTCACGTCCAGCACCACCACGGTCCCGCCCTTGGCCTTGTGTTCCTTAACCGCGGTCAACAGTTCGCGATAGGCGAGAAATTGCAGTCGACGGTCCAGGCTCAGAACCAGATCCTTACCCTGACGGGGCGGGCGGATCTGCTCGACCTCCTGAACGATGCGCTGGCGACCGTCGCGGATCAGCCGGCGCAAACCAGGTTCGGATTTCAGGTGCTGGTCATAGGCGAGTTCGACCCCCTCCTGGCCGCGATCCTCGATATCCGTGAACCCCATGACATGACCGAACACCTCCGCGCCAGGATAGAAACGCCGGTACTCGGTCTCGAAATCGACGCCGTCGATGTTGTGTTCGGCAATCGCCAGCCTTACCGCACGCGCTTCGTCGAAACTCACCCGGCGCTTCAGGTACAGGAATCCACGTTCCCGATTGGTCTCGATCTTCTCGCGCAAAGCGTCTGGGGCGAACCCAAGCGCGATGGCCAGCGGCGGCAGCGCATCCAGGTTCTGCGCCAGTTTGCGAGGATCCGCCCAGACCGTCTCGACCGGCGTGCTCACGGCCAGCGGTTCGCCGTTCCGGTCGGTGACCATGCCGCGCCGCGCCGCGATCTCGCCGATGCGCAAATAGCGTCGCTCGCCCTCGTTTTGCAGAAAGTCGGTCTCGATGACCTGACGATAAAAAACCGCGCCCGAAAGCAGCACGAAGGCACCCGAGAGCAATCCCACCAGCAGACGGCGGCGCAGCGGTAAATTGGGTTTCGCGCGCAAGGGCCTGGCGCGCGTGGACAAGTCGCGCCGGGGGCGACGGTTACGGGTTGCCATGACCAGCCTCCTCGATCAGGAGTACGTCGCCAATCCGAGGGGCGAACATACCGAGTTCATAACGTGCCTTGCGCTCGACGCGGGCATGCGTTGTCAGGGTCGCCTCCTCGAGTCGCAGACGATTCCACTCCACGTCGATGGCATCGCGCTGGGCACGCAGATCCTGTAAATGGCTGAAATTGACCCGCGTCAGATATTTGGCATGCACCACCCCGATGGCCGACAGGATAACGGCAAGGGCGAGAACGGCGAGCATGAACACCCGGCTTTGGATCATGACACCCTCCCCGAGCCATGCCGTGCATCCAACTCGATACCGCTTGGGGCAAGCCGCTCGGCAACGCGCATGATCGCGCTCCGCGCACGGGGATTCGCCGCCACTTCCTCGGGCGATGGACGCACCGGTTTCCCGAGCGCGCGCAGACAGCCATGCGTCTCGGCCGCCCGAACCGGAACTCCCTTGGGAAAGACAGGGCCGCGCGACTCCTGACGGATGAAGCGTTTGACGATCCGATCCTCTAAGGAATGGAAACTGATGACCACCAGTCGCCCGGCGGTCGCCAGCAAATCCGGAATCTGGGCAAGACAGCGCTGGATCTCGTTCAATTCGTCGTTGACCTGGATCCGTAGCGCCTGGAAGGTGCGGGTCGCCGGATGCTTGCCCGGCTCGCGGGTCGGCACCGCGCGGGCCACGAGGTCGGCAAGCTGGGAGGTGGTCAGAAGTTCGCCGCTGGCGCGCGTCTCAAGGATGGCGCGGCCGATCCGTCTGGCGAAACGCTCTTCACCCAGATCGCGCAGCACCGCGACAATCTCGTCCTGATCGGCGCGCGCGAGCCACTGCGCCGCCGACTCGCCAGATTGCGGATCCATGCGCATGTCGAGCGGCCCGTCCGACCCAAAGCTGAACCCGCGCCGAGCGGTGTCCAATTGGGGAGACGACACACCGAGATCGAGCAGAATTCCGTTCGCCTGACCGCGTAGACCGGCCTGGGCCAGAACCTCGCCGAGCGCGCCAAAGCGCCCCTGAAAAATGGAAAAGCGCGAATCCAGGGCCGCCAGGGGGCGAGCGGCGGCAACGGCATCCGGATCGCGATCCAGCGCGATCAAACGCCCGGCCGCGCCCAGGCGCGCCAGGATGGCGCGACTATGCCCGCCACGCCCGAACGTCGCGTCGATATAGAGACCGCACGGATCTAGCGCCAGCGCCGCCACACTCTCCTCCAGTAAGACAGGTTTATGCATTAAACATCTGTTTTATATATTAAAACCAAGATTTTCAGAGCGGCGGCGATTACAGTATCAGGGTGCCCAAACCGGTGGTCGACGCCAGTTCGCCGAGCGCCGAATCGTTCAGGGCCGCCTCGGTACGCGCCTGCCAGGCCGCCTCGTCCCACAGCTCGAATTTAATCCCCTGACCCACGAACGCGACCCGCTTATCCAAAGCGGCGAAATCGCGTAGATATGGGGGTACAAGGATTCGGCCCTGGGCGTCGATATCCACTTCCTGTGCATTTCCGACATAGAGCCGCTGGAGAGCGCGTGCAGTGGGATCGAGAGCAGGGAGAGCGGCGAATTGACGCTCGATCACTTCCCATTCGGGCTCTGGATACAGCAGAAGACAGCGATCCCGGTCCACCGTTATCACCAGATGGGACTCGCAGGACGCCTGCAGGCGGTCGCGATGCCTCGACGGAATCGCAAGACGACCTTTCGCATCCAGATTGACGATGGCCACCCCCCGAAACACCAACCGTCCCCCTGGCGACTCGCCGATCGCGCCTTGCCCCCTAATTCCCCACTCTCACCCACTTATACGTCATCTTAGTGATCGCCAGAGACATCGTCAAGAATCCGTTCGCGTATTCGCGTTGGCAGTCAGCGACTTACACGCCATAGTTCAGCATGGATGCGAACTCAAAAAAAGATGCTTGATTTCAGGTAGGTGAGGCAATCAATCTAGAAACGACTTGAGTTAAAGCGCGCAAGTCGCGGATGCTCATCGGATGAGCGGGAGCGCGGGGATCATGAGGAGGGAGTTGGCCGATAAGCCGGGTTCTGTCGAGGACAGCCATTCATCTGGGACGCATGTCGCCATGCGCCTCAAGCGACCTACCCGGGAACACGCGCGGGCCGCGCGTCGCGGTCGAAGCCGCATGTCCCCCTATTTGGTCTTGCTCCGGGTGGGGTTTACCCTGCCACCGATGTTGCCACCGGCGCGGTGCGCTCTTACCGCACCATTTCACCCTTACCTCCCGCGACGGGCGCGGGATCGGCGGTATCTTTTCTGCGGCACTTTCCGTGGGCTCGCGCCCCCCAGGCGTTACCTGGCACCCTGCCCGTTGGAGCCCGGACTTTCCTCCCGTTTCGCGGACGAAACGAGCGACTGCCTGACCAACTCCCAGCCGGGTAGTATACCGAAAAAGCGATCATGCAGCGGCTGAAAATTCGCGCACCTCAATCGCCAGCCGCCCCCAGGCCCAGATCGAGACCCAATCGATAGAGCGTATTTTTCCGGGCACCAGTCAGGCGGGCCGCCAGGTCGACCGCCTGACGCAGCGGCAGCGCTTCGCCCAGGATCCGCAGCACCCGCTCCTGCTCGATGCGCTCGCCCTCGTCCGGATCCAGGCTCCGGCCTTCGACCAGGATGACGAGTTCGCCAAGCTGCTGTTCGGGATCCGCCTCCAGCCGAGCGATCAATTCCCGCGGCTGACCGGACAGAAAGGTCTCGAAGCGTTTGGTGAGTTCGCGCGCCAGCACCACGCGGCGGTGCTCGCCGAGCACCGCGCCCAGATCTTCGAGCGTCGCCAGCGCCCGTTTCGCGCTTTCGTAAAGAATCAGGGTGCCGGGCTCGTCGGCAACCTCACCGAGCCAGGTCCGACGCTGACTGCTGGTGCGCGGCGGAAACCCAAGAAACAGGAACCGATCACTCGGCAAACCGGCCGCCGAGAGCGCGCAGATCGCCGCGTTGGCGCCCGGCACGGGAACCACCGTCAGACCCCGTTCGCGCGCCGCGGCGACCAGGCTATAGCCAGGATCGTTGATCAAGGGCGTGCCCGCGTCCGAGACCAGCGCCACATCGCGCCCCGCCTCCAGATCCGCCAGCAAACGCGGCGCGACCCGCGACTCATTGTGATCGTGGTAGGCGACCAGCGTCGCCGCAATCCCGAAGTGGTTGAGGAGATGCAGGGTCTCGCGGGTATCCTCAGCGGCCACCAAAGCGACCTCGGACAGGATCTTACGCGCGCGTTCGGTCATGTCGGCAAGATTGCCGATCGGCGTTGCGACCACGTATAGTATTCCTCGTTGCTGCTGCATCTTGTGCCCTCGACAGACTCTGAAACGGAACTGAACATGCTCAAGAATCGCGTTGACCGCATCCTTTTGTCCACCATGCGCCCGACCCGCGCGTGGCGGCTATCGCCCCTGCTGCTGGCGGCCATCCTGTCCGGCTGCGCGGTCAACCCAATCCAAGAGGAGGCCAGGGTACTCGCCCCCATCCCCGTCGCGGAACTGAATCGCGCGACCTCCCTGGAAGCCCAGGGCAAGACCGCGGAGGCCGCCGAACTTTATCTCGCCCTCGCGGCCAAGGCGCAACCGCCCGCGCGCGCTCAACTCCAGCTCAAGGCGGCCCGCGCCTCTCTCGCGGGCGGTCAAATCGCACCCGCGAAGACAACCGTCGACGCGATCTCCCGTCCGGACATGACACCCTCGCAACGGGATCTGCTGCTGCTGACCGAGGCCGATCTGGCGCTGCTGACAGACCATCCCAAGGACGCGATCGGATTGCTGGAGCGCATGCAGATTCAGACCTTACCCAAGGAACTGAAGGCCAAGCGGCTGGGAACCCTTGCCTCCGCCCAGCGCCTTGCCAACTCGCCCCTCGCCGCCGCTCAAACCCTCAACGATCTTGATCGACTGCTCGACCAACAGGACGAACGCCTGCTCAATCAGGTCTCTCTGATCTCGACATTAAGCCTGATTGGCAACACGGGATTACAGGATCTCACGAGCACAGGAAGCGGCGCGATGAAAGGTTGGGCCGAAGTCGCCCTGCTGACACGCAACGCCGGCGCCGATCCGCAACCGCTGGAGGCCCGTTACCGCCAATGGCAGCAACGGCATTCAGGGCACCCGGCGCTCCCCGAACTGGCCAGCGCCTACACGGGCACGCTTGCCGGCGGTTATGCGAACGGCGACCGGATCAGCATTCTGCTCCCGCGTGGCGGTCGCTTCGCCGCCGCCGCCAAGGCCGTGCAGGACGGCATCGAGGCCGCCGGCCGCGCGGATCGGGCGGGCCAACGGCCAAGCCTGAATTTCACGGACATCTCCAATGCCGACCGCTCCCGGGGCCTGCATGCCAAGGCAATCCAGGACGGCGCCGATTATGTGATCGGCCCCTTACAGAAGGAAGCCGTTGACGCCCTGGCGGCCGAGCGGCTGCTCGGAGTTCCGACCCTGGCGCTCAACGAGGCGACCCGAACCGACAAACGCGCCGAAAACCTCTACCAATTCTCGCTCTCGCCCGAGAACGAAGCCGCCGAGGTTGCCAGCAAGGCCTACGCCATGGGTCTGAGACACGCGCTGCTGCTCTACCCGGCGAGCGCCTGGGGCGAGCGGCTGGCAGGTGCCTTTCGGCGCCAGTGGAGTCATCAGGGAGGCACTCTGACGCGGCAGTCAAGCTACCAGCCGACCGGGGCCAGCGCCGACCGGGTGGCGGCCAAGCTACTCGGCGGGGCCGACGCGGATCTGGTGTTCCTGGTCGCGACCGCGGACATGGCGCGCAAACTTCACCCCAGCCTGCAAGCCGCGTCGACCAAACCCATCGTCGTCATCTCCACCTCCCATGTCTATTCGGGCGATTTCGACCCCAAACGCGACGCGGGACTGGTCGGACTGTATTTCGTCGATATTCCCTGGATGCTCGATGTCGGCGGCGCGGGACCGCTCTCGCGCCGCGTCCTGAGCAAAGGCACGGACCCGCTCGCCCGGCTGCATGCCATGGGCATCGACGCCTACCGACTGGCGCCGCGTCTCGCGGACCTTGCCAAAAACCCTGGCGCCTACTATCCGGGACAGACCGGCGGACTCTCGCTCGATCGTTTGGGACGGATCCAGCGCCAGCTTGAGCTTGGACGCTTTACCGAAACTGGCCCGCGCCTGGCCGATGTCACTGCGGACAAGGACAAACCGGAGGTGCGCTGAGAGGCAAGGGACAAGGGACAAGGGACAAGGAATTATTTACAGGGCGCGAGATCCAAATAAGGCAAGCGCAATGAACGGATAGTCTTCAACGATCCGGGATGGAGATGACCATGGTCAGTCAGGAATCGAAACCCAGCGCCGGGTCGGTCGGCGAGGAGATGGAGCGCCTCGCCGAGTCTTTTCTGACACGCCAGGGTCTGAAGTTCGTTGCGCGTAACCACCGCTGCCGATACGGCGAAATCGATCTGATTCTGCGCGAGTCCGCGATGCTGGTGTTCGTGGAGGTGCGTTTTCGCCGCTCGACACGCTTCGGCAGCCCGGCGGAAACGGTCGACGCCCGCAAACAGCGACGCCTGATCGCGACCGCCAAGCACTATCTTCAGTCGCATCCCAGCGCCCTACCCTGCCGCTTCGATGTCGTCGCCATCAGCGGCCAGAATCAGATTCAGTGGATTAAACATGCTTTTACCGCCGATTCCTCATAGATATTTGAATTTTCTCGCGGGATGTTTGGCGCTAACGGTCGCGCTGTCCGGTTGCGTTCCCCTGGTCGTGGGCGGAGCAGTGGTCGGCGCCTCTGCCGTCTATGATCGCCGTCCAGCACAGGTCGTAGCCGAAGATCAGCAGATCGAACTCACCGCCATTCATCAATTGCTCCAGGATTCCGCGATTCAGGGGCACTCCAGAATCGCGGTGACCAGCTACAACCGAACGGTCCTTCTGACCGGCCAGGCGGAATCGGCGGACGTGGTTCGCCAGGCGATCGATCATGTGAGCCGTCTCCCCAAGGTTCAGCGCGTCATCGATGAATTGACCATCGGACCCAACACCGACCTGATGCGTCAATCCGAGGACGTCTATATCACCTCGCGCGCCAAACTAGCGATGACAGCGGTCGATCTCCCGGATTTCAACGCGACCCGGATCAAGGTCGTCACCGAGGACGGCGTGGTCTATCTCCTGGGATTGGTCAGCCCGGCGGAGGCGGATGCGGCAACCGAGCGGGTGCGCTATGTCCCCGGCGTCAAGCGTGTGGTCAAACTTTTCGAGTACCAGTAAACCGCGTCCAGAGCAACATGCCTGATCGCGGGCAATTCCAGCCTCGCAGTGCCTGCAACGGTTGGTGCGACGCGGTTTATATGATGAGAAAAAAAGGTCGAACACATTGAACAGAATCGCGAGCGGGGTCGCGTTTTCCGCTAATTTCCGCTCTTCGCTCACACGGATCGCCGGCGACGGCTGCCTGCTCACCGATCCGGCCGATTGCTGGCCCTACGGTTATGACAACAGCCGCCGCCACGCGCTGCCGCAGGCGGTCGTGTTCGCGACCGACGAGGCCCGGATCGCGGCGCTAGTCCGACTCTGCGCCGAAGCGGGCGTTGCGCTGATCGCGCGCGGGCGCGGCACCGGCACCACCGGCGCCACGGTGCCAGACCGGGGCGGCATCGTCCTCTCCTTCGAGCGCATGGACCGGATTCTCCGTCTCGTCCCCGCCGACCGGTTGGCGGTCGTGCAGCCGGGCGTGCTCAACGCAACCCTGCAGCAGGCACTGGAGCCACTCGGCTTCTTCTGGCCACCGGACCCCACCAGCGCGGCGACCTGCACCATCGGCGGCAATCTCGCCTACAACTCCGCCGGTCCGCGCGCGGTCAAGTACGGCACCCCGCGCGACAATACCTTGGGTCTGCGGGCCGTCGATGGATGCGGCGAGTCCTTTCGCACTGGCGTCCTGACCACCAAGGGCGTCGTTGGCTACGATCTGACGCGGCTCGTCATCGGCTCGGAGGGCACCCTCGCGCTGATCACCGAGGCCACCCTGAAGCTGACCCCGCTGCCCGAGGCCCGGCGCACGCTGCGCGCCACCTATGCCGACATCCACGCCGCCGCCGCCGCCGTCTCGGCCATCATGGCCCAACCGGTCACCCCCTGCGCGCTCGAATTCATGGATGCCGCCGCCATCGCCACCGTGCGCCACTTCACTGAGATCGATCTGCCCGAGGGCGCGGGGGCGCTGCTGATGATCGAGGTCGACGGCCCGCGAGCCTGCATCGACGCGGCGCTGAACGCTGTGACCGCCGCCGCCCAGGTCGCGGGACTGCTCGAACTGCGACGCGCCGACTCCGCCGCCGAGGTCGCCGCACTCTGGAAGGCGCGCAAATCGCTCTCGCCGACCCTGCGTCACATCGCCCCCAAAAAGATCAACGAGGACGTGGTCGTCCCGGTGTCGCGCATGGGCGAGTTCATTGAGGGACTGGAGCGGCTGTCGCACGAGACCGGTATTCGTATCGTCAATTTCGGTCATGCCGGCAACGGCAATATCCATGTCAACCTGCTGATCGATCCGGACGATGCCGGGGAGGTCGAGCGTGCCCGGGATTGCCTGGACGCCATGTTTTCGCTGGTGCTGCGTCTGGGCGGAACCCTCTCGGGCGAGCATGGCGTCGGGCTGGAAAAGCGCGATTTCGTGGGCCGGGAGATCGATCCGGTCGCGCTACGGCTGATGTCGGAGATCAAGCGCGGCTTCGATCCCGCCGGGATTCTGAACCCCGGCAAGGGTTTGCCGCCGGTCGCCAGCAATGCTCAGGATGAGTCGATGGGGTGAAAGGCCCCGATGAATGATGCCTTCGGTGAAGGGATTTCCCGTGCGTCCCGAGCCCAGTCGAATGGGGGACGGGCGAGAAATCCGGCTTCGGCGCGTGAAGCCGTTCATGGTTCGAGAGCCTCACCACGAACGGCTTCAAGGTCACCACAAGCGATCGCACATTAGGCGCGGTTTAGCCCTGAAGCTCCCGGCCCTCGGTTACCGGTTTTCCCTCGTCATCCTCGTCGAGGCGCGAGGAGAGGAGGTTGCCGAGGCCGTCTTCGTAAAAGAGGATGCGCGCCTGGAGCGCCGAGAGACGGGTCTCCGCTTCATCCAGTTCGCTGTCCTGGTTCAGCTTGCGGGTTTCCACTGTCTGTAATTCCTCGCGCAGGCGCGCGAGGCGTTCGCGCTCCAGACGTTCGGATTTTTCGAGCGCTTTCAAATCCCGCGTGGACTCGCGCAGGGTTTTGGTGTCGCTGGATGCGTTCCCGCGCGACCAGAAACCTTTTATGGTTCGCCGATCCGTTTCGGCGGACTGCGCGGTTGCTTCGGCGATGGTTCGCGTCAGAGTGGCGAGCTGCGTCTGCCGTGCGGCAAGTTCGGTTTCCGCCGTCTCGATTTGCTGGCGTAGAGCAGCGATCCTTGCTCCCGCCGCGCGCCCGCTCTCGCGCAGCACGGCACGGTCCGCAGCCTGCCGCGCTTCCAGGCCGCGCAGTCGGTCGATTTCCTCGCGCATGCCGGTTTGACGCACCTGAAGCGCTTCGCGCCTGCGCTTGAGATCCAGCTCGCCGATCAGCCGCTGCTCGGTCTGCTGGAGTTCGCGGTCGGTCTGGCGGATCGCCGCTTGGTGCTCCTCGCGGAGCCGTTCGATCTCCCGCGCGCGCAGGCGCAGCTCTTCCCGCGCCAATGCCTGCGACTGTTCAAAGGCTTCCCGGTGCTGGCGCAGATCCTCCGCTTCCTGAGTCTTGTGTCGCTCCCATTCCTCGCGCGCCTGCTGCAACTCGTTCGCCAGTTCGCTCCGGCGATGATCCATGCGCGCCTTGGTCTCTTGATCGAGTTGCGCCTGTACTTGCGCAACCCGCGCGCGCAACTCCTGATCGTAGGCCGTCAACTCAAGGTTGCGGCGTTGGTGCGCGAACGCCTGTTCCTGGTCGAGGTTCTCCCGGCGGCGGGCGAGCAGTTCCTGCTCGAAGGACTGTTCGGCCTGATATTTTAGCAAAGGTTCGCGAATCTCCAGTAACGCCTGGCGACGGATATGGAAGGCGTCAGGGTCCGCCTCATAGGCCTGCCACAGACGCGCGAACTCGACCGGATTCAGACGTTTCGCGGGATCCTCCGGCAGTTCGAAGCCGGGAATTTCGGCCAGGCCGCCAGCGAGATATTTGCGATACTGCAATTGCAGGCTCTCGCTGAAATAGGCGCTCACGGCGGGCGGCTCGAAGAGCTTGAGCGCGATCAGCGCGAAGAACAGAACGCCGAGGGCGGCCTGAGAAAAGCCTTCCACCGTCTCGAAATGCGGCACCCCGCGCTCGTCGGGACTCTCGCGCAGCGCTTGCAATATCCGGGAGCGCGCGGCGAAGGTCAGACGTGGCGGCTGCGCCTCCACCTGCCGCGCGGTCTCCTCCGCCGTCGCCTGATCGAGGCGCTGCTGCCGTTCCTGGCGCAGGAGCCGCAGCGTCTCCGATTCGGTGCTCAGGGTCTGTTCAAGCTCGCCGATGCGTTGCGCGACCGTCGCCAGGCGGGGGGCAATTTCCGCTTGCTTGGCGGTCAGCGCCTCGGCCAACCGATTGGCATTGGCCTCCCATTTGCGCGCCTCCGGCCCCCGGCCCTCGGGGCGGCCATCGCGCCCCATCAACTCGTCGCCGAAGCGGGCTTGCGCCGCCGCCAGATCCTGCCGCAGAACCGCGATTTCAGGCGCATATTCGGCCTCGATCCGGGCGCGTTGTTCGCGTTCCAGCGTCAGCGACTGATTGAGCCGCTCGATCTGCGCCTCCAGCGGTTGGGTGCGGTCTCGATACAGGGCATCGATCTGGGCGGCACGCGCATTGATCTGCTCCCTCAGCGCCGCGTCGCGCTGGGCGAAATACTGTTCGACCTGGCGCTGATGGTAGGAGGCGATATCGTCGGCCCGGATCAGCTTGGCGAGAAAGGGCGCGGTCACATACAGCGAGACCGCGACGATGGCGACCCGGACCAGCAAACCGAACATCCAGCGCGCGAGCGGGCCGATGCCTTGATTCGTCCCAGGGATCCCGCGTCGCAAGCGCAAGACTGGCCGCTCGGATAGAATCAGCGAGGCGTCGACGATCCAGATGATCGCGAACATCAACGCGAACAGGAAAAGCCCGGCCACCGGACTCAGCCAGCCGGCTCCCTGGGGGACGATGGAGGCGCCGATCAGACCCCAGACGATTCCTTCGAGACTGGCCATCAAGAGGATGACGACCCAGGCGAAACCCAGCCAGACCGTCACGGCAGGGGTCGCCAGGTTCTCGCCGTAGGGCCTGAGCCTGAGAAAATTCAAGCGCGGGACATGAGTGAACAGATCCAAACGCATTCCCATCGGTTCGCTCTCCTGACCGGGCTTGCATGACGCCAGATGAAGTTTACGCTTTCGGCGAGCCGCCGACGAACGGCATTCGGCCCGCGGCTGTCGCTTGCGCCCGATCCATGGAGCCAAGCATCATGTCGCATCCGGCGGTGCCCGGTGGGTCGCGACGTTCGGCCGCTGGGCCATGCGACACCGCCTTATTTGACGACATCTTAAGAGGTTTTCATCCCGATATGGATCGCCTGACGCGTAATGCCATCATCGTCTCCGCCATTTTGCTTGCCCTGCTGGTGTTTTCGCTGGCCTGGAACCGCTTCGGGGTCACCCCGCGCATCTGGCAGCTCAACCAACTGCTGGAACAGGATCCCGTGCTGGCGAGCTATCCGTACGATTTTCGCGCCGTCCTCTTCCTCAACGGAATCGTGACCCTGACCAGTCCGCATGCCTCGGTCGCGCCCGTCGAGCCATTCTTGAAGGCCATCGATGCCGACCTGGCGGACAAGTCATCCGAGGATCCCGTCATGCTCGCCGCTGGCGAGCGTTTCTGGAGGCAGGAGATGCGCGCGATCGAGTTGATGATCTCCCAGCCCGATGTCGACTCCGTCATCTGGTCCCTTGATCGGGCCTGGTATCACAAGCATGGTATCCGCTTGGAGCAACCCTAAACCGCGTCTCGCCGGTCGCCGGGAATCACGGCCCGTCTGGAACCGCCGCGACCGCGTCGTTTACGCTCGGCACGGTTTCAATCCGGCCACGGGCGCTGCAAAGGTAGAAGACCATGGAACATTTTTATATTTTACTGGGGCTGGGCGCCCTCTTGCTCCTCGCCTTCATCCTCAGTGTGCGGCGAAGTCTGAGAAGCCGTTTCCGCCTGCCCTATGTCGTGGACACAACCTTGTTCACGGTCTCGCAACGGGCCTTCAAGGCCGTGCTGGAGCGTGCCGTCGGCAAGGAGTATCGGGTGTACGGCAGAGTCCGCGCAGCCGACGTGATCGGTCTGCGGGCGCGACTCTCCCGGCGCGAATGGGAGCGCGCGCAGGATCGCCTTGAAGCGCGCTGCTTCGACTTCCTGGTCTGCGCCCCGGACACGACGGCCATTGCCTGTGCCGTCAATCTGGTGCCGCGATCGCGACTGCGCAAACAACTCCCCAGGGATCGCCTCGATCGGATCTGCGCCGCCGCCGGCCTACCCTTCGTGCGCGTTCGCGAAAGCGATGTCTATTGCGTGGCGAAGATCGAAGAGCTGGTCTACGCGGCCATGCAGGCGCGCTGGGGCGTGGCCAGGGATGCGGAAATTCCGATGGAGGATGCCGCGGCCGTACTCCAAGGTCTGTCCGCGGTCATGCTCGATCAGGACGAGGATCGCGCGGGTCGTGCAACGGCTCGACGAACCAAATCGCCGAGCCAGCCGACACGGCCAGTGCCGGCGCCAGCGCGCGTGGCGCGCGGCGATCCGCTCCCGTCACGGGTCGAGCCGCGCCGGGAGTCATCCATGCGCGCGCGCGACGACATCGACGAAGGTCCAACGTTTCGGATTGGCGACGCGCTGGACGACGACCGGGCGGCGCGAACCAGGTCGCTTTAACGAAAAAAGGTCCGGGCGAATTCGTCCGCGGGCATCGGTCGGCCGAACAGATATCCCTGGCAGGCGTGGCAGCCCTGGCGCGTCAGGAAATCCAGTTGAGCCCGCGTTTCCACGCCCTCGGCGATCACCTTCAGGTTCAGGTTGCGGGCCATGGCGATGATGGTGGCGGCAATCTCCATGTCATTCTCGTCCTGCGGAATGTCGCGGACGAAGCCCTGGTCGATCTTGAGTTCGTCGATCGGAAAGCGCTTGAGATAGGCGAGCGACGAATAGCCGGTTCCGAAGTCGTCGATCGACAACCGCGAACCGAGTGTCTTGAGCGCGTGCAGCAGTTCCACCACCTGCTCGCCATGACCCATGATCATGCTTTCGGTCAGTTCCAGTTTGAGCCGATCCGCCGGCAGACCGGTCTCATCCAGAATAGCGGCCACGCGCCGCGCCAGATCGTGCTGCTGAAATTGTCGCCCGGACAGATTGACCGCGATCGTCACCTCGGGATGACCGGCATCCATCCAGCGTCGACCCTGCGTACAGGCGCTGCGCAGCACCCATTCGCCCAGGGGCACGATCAGTCCGGTCTCTTCGGTCAGTGGGATGAAGCGGGCGGGCGATATCATGCCCTCCTCAGGCGAGTGCCAGCGCACCAGCGCCTCGCAGCCGATCAGCGCGCCGCTGTCGGTCTCAAACTGGGGCTGGTAGTGCAGCACGAACTCGTCGTTGGCAAGCGCCCGATGCAAGCGCGCCTCCAGGGCCAGACGCTCATTGGCCGCCGCAGTCAGTTTGGGGGTGTAGAAGCGGTAGGTGTTGCGTCCCTGTTCCTTCGCCTGATACAGGGCGACATCGGCGTGCTTGATGAGTTCGGTCACGGAATCGCCATCGTCCGGATAGAGACTGATGCCAATGCTGGCGCCCACGTAGAGTTCGGGGCCGCTGGGCAGGCGAAAGGGCGTTTCCAGCAATTGCAGCAGTGTCTGGGCGACTCCCCCGGCGTCTTCCGGACGCTCCAGGTTCTCCAGCAGGATCAGAAATTCATCGCCGCCAAGGCGTCCCAGGGTATCGTCTTCGCGCAACCGCTGGCTCAGACGACGGGTCAGCGCCTCCAGCAATTCGTCGCCAACCGGGTGGCCGAGGCTGTCGTTGACATTCTTGAAGCGGTCCAGATCCAGGAAGAGCACGGCGATCCGGTGCCGATACCGTTCCGCGTGTTCCAGCGCATGCTGCAGTCGGGACTGAACCAGGCGTCGATTGGGCAGATTGGTCAGCGGGTCGTAATGGACCAGATGTTCCAGGCGCGCCTCGGACTCCTTGAGCTGGCTGATGTCGGTCATGACGCCCACGTAATGACTGGGCTGGCCCTGACTGTCGTAAACGGCGCTGATACTCAGCAGCTGCGGATAGAGTTCGCCATTTTTACGCCGGTTCCAGATCTCTCCCTGCCAATGTCCATTGGCCGCGATGTTGGCCCACAGGGTCTGGTAGAAGGAGGGATCCTGCCGGCCGGACTGCATCAGACTGGGTTTGCGTCCCCGCACCTCGTCCTCGGAGTAGCCGGTGATGTCGGTATAGGCGCGGTTGACGCTCAGGATGCGGGAATTCAGATCGGTGATGATAACGCCCTCGCGCGTGCTCTCGAACACGGTCGCCGCCTGACGCAATCGGGTATCGGCGCGTACCCGTGTCACCGCCAGGCCCGCGATGCGGGCGAATTCGTCGATCAGATCGGATTCGGTCGGCTTGAGCGATTGCGGCTCGACAAAGGTGACCGAGAAGCGGCCCAACGCATGGCCGGCGCCGTCCCGGAGCGGAATTGACCAATCCGCGCCGGGACGATCCGTTGCGTCCGGAGCCTTGCCGGGGGATGCCAGAGGAGCGGCGGGCGCGCGAGCGGCCGGATCGGGGTGCTCGTCCCAAACCTCGATCGCGACTCGCAGGTGCGGGTGAATCGCTTCCAGGCGGTTGGAAATATGGTCGAGAATGCCGGACAGTGGCTGATTGCCGACCAGTCCATCGAGCACCGTCAGGCGGGTTGCCTGCAACTGCTCGGCGGACTTGGCGTCGGTGACATCGTGCCAGGCACCGGTCGCCTCGCGTACCGTCGCGTCGACCCTGTCCGCCAGACGGAGTTCGTCATGGATCCAGCGGATCCGCCCCTGACCGTCGAGAAAACGGTAGTCCTGCGGGATCGGCCGGGCAGCGCCGAGCGCCGCCAGGCAGGCCAGCGCATCCTCGCGATCATCAGGATGCAGGTGGGCAGCCCACCAGCCCGGCTGCAGCATCTGTTCCGCCGTGTAGCCCAGCAGTCGGAAGATGTTTTCGCTCACCCAGGTCAGGGGCGCGTCCGGGTCGTCCAGACGGCGGGTGTACAGAATCACCGGGCTGGAGGCGAGCGCCAGTTCCAAACGCCGGGCGGTTTCGCGCAGGTTGGCGCGTTCGCGGGTCAGGGTCTGTTGTCCCACCACCTTCTCCAGGGTGGCGGGAAGCTTGTGCAGATAGCCCGTGTGTTTGGAAATATAGTCGTTCACACCAAGATGAATCGCCCGCGCCGCCAGTTCTTCGCTCCCCTGGCCCGAGACCAACACGACGGGGATGTCCAGACCGCGCTCGGAGCGCAGGATTTTGACCGCCTCCAGTGCGTTCAGACCGGGCAGGCGATAATCCAGCAGCACCGCGTCGTAATCGTCCGAGGTCCGCGCGGCGAACGGCAGTCGCTCCAGGACTTGCGCGATGTCCGCGACCACGGTGAGACGGATGTGCGGGGCATGTCGCGCCAGATGGCGGCGCGTCAGGTCGATATCGGCGCCATTGTGTTCGGCATAGAGCACCCGCAGAGGATGCGCGCGGCGGGCATTCGCGGTGCGAAAACGCTGCAAGGCATCGCTCAGGATCGCGGGTAGGCGGTCGGCGGCGCGATCCTTGCCGAGATAATCGTCCGCGCCGGCCTGCAGGGCGGCGATCGCCGACTCTGGGTCGCCGGATCCAGTGAGCATCACCACCGCCAGCGGCAACTGCCGCTCGCGGATCTGGGCCAGCAGTTCCAGACCGGAGCCGTCCGGCAGTTTCAGATCCACCAGCGCCAGGTCGTAGCGGTCGCACTCTTGCAGACAGTACAGCGCCGCCGCCAGGGTCGACGCCGGTTCAACCTGGATGTCCGGCGCCTGACGCGCCAGCAGGCGTCGGGTCAGGTCGGCGTCGAGCGGGTTGTCCTCGACATGCAGAATACGCATTCGCTTACCTTGGTGGATGATTGATCAGACGCCAGTACTGCTCGATCCGGGCTGCGACCTCCATGAACGCCTCGAAGTTGACCGGCTTGACGATGTAGGAGTTGGCGTGCAAACGATAGGCGGTCGCGATATCCCCCTCATCGCTGGACGAGGTCAGCACCACCACCGGCAACGCCTGGCTGATCGGATGCGCGCGCAGACGGCGTAGCACCTCCAGGCCATCCACGCGCGGGAGCTTCAGATCCAGCAGGATGAGCAGCGGCAGCGGCTCGCCGGCCTCCCAGCGGGGGATCCAATCCAGCACCTCCTGGCCGTCGCGCGCCACCTCGATGGGGTTGCTTGGGTTGCACCGGGCAAAGGCGCGCCGGGCCAGGTCCAGATCCATCGGGTTGTCCTCCACCAGCAGGATGGGACGGTTGCTTGGGCCATGGGTCATCGCGGCAGCTCCAAAAAAAAGGTGGCGCCCTGGCCGGGCGCGCTTTCGGCCCAGACGCGCCCGCCCATGCGTTCCATGGCCTTGCGCACGATAGCCAGACCAATGCCCGTGCCGGGATAGTCCTCCGCGCGCTGCAGACGCTGGAAGATCTCGAAGATCCGGTCGTGGAATTGCAAGTCGAAGCCGATTCCCTGGTCCCGGATGGCGAGAATGATGCCGTGCTCCGAGGTTGCGCCCTCGATCGCGATGCACGGCGGTACGCCGGAGCGGCTGAACTTGAGCGCATTGTCCAGCAGGTTGCGCAGCACCATCGACAACCCGTCCGGATCGGCGCGCGCGGTCAGGGACTCCGCCAGATCCAGTGTCACGCTCCCGCCAAGCGCCTGGATATCATCCCGACGTTCCGCCAGGATACGCTTCGCCACGCTGGCCAGATCCAGCGTGACGTCATGCACTCCGCGCCGCTCCATGCGCGAATAGGCCAAGAGATCCTCGATCAATTGGCTCATTTGGTCGACGCAGCGACGGACATTGTCCAGAAACAGCCGTCCTTCCTCGTTCAGTTGCTGACCATGATCTTCCAGCAGCAGCCGGCTGTAGCCGTCGATGCCCCGCAGTGGCGCCTTGAGGTCGTGCGAGACCGAATAGGTGAAGGTTTCCAGCTCTTTATTGATGGCTGCCAATTCGGCGGTGCGGACTTGCACGCGGTCTTCCAGGTCGGCGTTGAGTTGGCGGATCTCGTCCTCGGCCCGCTTGCGCTCGCTGATATCGTGGGCGATTCCAAGCACCCCGACGATCACCCCCCGCGCGTCGCGGACAGGCGTCTTGAGGGTCTCGAAAAGACCGCGATAGCCGTCGCTGGCAAAGGTCAGCCATTCCTCGTTCGCGAGAGGGCGGCCAGCGGCGATCGCGGCGCGATCCTTCGCCAGAAAGAAATCGGCTTGTTCGGCGGGGACGAAATCATGGTCGCCTTTACCGAGGATATCGGACTCCCGGGCGCCGAAGCATTGCTCGAAACGCGGGTTGCAGGCGAGGAAGAACCCGTCCGCGTCCTTCAGCCAAACCAGATCCGGGATGGTATCGAGCAGGGTCCGCAAGCGGACTTCGCTACGGGCCAATGCCTGACTGCCTCGTGCCAGCAGATAGGCGATGACGCCCGCGCCGAATGCGCACAGCAGCCCCAGCAGACGGATCAGCCAGAGCAGTCGGGTCGGCTGGCCCCAGCCCTGCTTGGGCGTGGCCGCCAACTGCCAGGCGCCGCCGGGGAGGACGATATCCGTCATCACCGGACGCTGCACATAGACGCCGGGATCGCCGAAGAACACCTCGCCCCTAGCACCCTTCCCATCGGTACCGCGCAACGCCAGACGCAGCGTTGAAACAGCCGCCAAGAGCCCGGTCTGTCGGTACAGCAGGTCGACATCGAAGATGCTCGACACCAGGCCCCAGAAGCGCGGTTGCCCGCCGACGTGCGTGGGCGGAATAAAGACCGGCTCGCGGGCCACGATGCCCATGCCGCCCTGCAACAGCGGGAGGGGGCCAGCCAGCACGGGTTGGCCCGTCTCCACCACGCGCAGCGCGGCGGGCGCCTGGGTGGGATGAGTCCGGTAATTCAGCCCCATGGCGCTCTCGTTTCCGGCCAGCGGGTACATGAGCGAAATGACCATGTCTGGCGCGCCGGCGATGTTGCGCAGTGCATGGCGCTCGTCCACCAGTCCCTGTGCAATCCGGGCGAATTCGTTCTGGTCGATGTCCGGATTGGCCGAAATCACGGCGGCCAATCCACGCACCATGAGCAGATTGGCATTGACCATGCCTTCGATGCGTGCGCGCAGGGTCGAAAGGGTTGTCAGGACGCCGAGGCGTTCCTGCTCCAGTGCGCGACTGCGCGCAAAGTGTTCGATGACCTGCTCCGTCACCAGGATCGGCAGCATGGCCAGAAGGGCGAAGGTCCAGGGTCGGTTGGAGAATGCGGATTTGATCGGTCGGTCCTGTCTCTAAGGCGCGTTCAGAGCGGTCTGCGTCGTTGCGAACAGCCCCGCGGATGCCGGCCGGGATGGGCGAGACGCGGATGTGTCCAGGACGTTTCCTTGTCCGGTCGTTCAATACTCCGCCGAATATAACAAAAAGGGGCGCCTAGGCGCCCCCCTGACTTACCCTGCGATCAGGCTGATCCGGTCTTAGTTAACCTGTGGATCCAGTTCGCCCTTGGCATAGCGGTTGGTCATGACTTCCAGCGACAGCGCGGTGATCTTGCTGGCGTTGCCGGCGGTGCCGAAGGCTTCGTAACGCGCCTTGCAGATGCCCTTCATGGCCTTGGTGGCGGCGATAAAATATTTGCGCGGATCGAATTCCTTGGGGTTTTCGGCCAGGAACTTGCGGATGGCGCCAGTGGAGGACATGCGCAGATCGGTGTCGATGTTAACCTTGCGCACGCCGTGCTTGATGCCTTCGACGATTTCCTCGACCGGCACGCCGTAGGTCTCGCCCATCGCGCCGCCATACTGGTTGATGATGGCGAGCCAGTCCTGCGGCACCGAGGAGGAGCCGTGCATGACCAGATGGGTGGTCGGGATGCGCTTGTGGATCTCCTTGATCCGCTCGATAGCCAGGATGTCGCCAGTCGGCGGACGGGTGAACTTGTAGGCGCCGTGCGAGGTGCCGATGGCGATGGCCAGGGCGTCGACGCCGGTCTTCTTGACGAAATCGGCGGCTTCCTCGGGATCGGTCAGAAGCTGGCTGTGATCCAGCGTGCCCTCGGCGCCGATGCCATCTTCCTCACCGGCCTGTCCGGTCTCCAGCGAGCCCAGACAGCCGAGTTCGCCTTCCACCGAGACGCCGCAGGCATGCGAGATGGCGACCACCGAGCGGGTCACGTCGACGTTGTACTCGTAGGAGGCCGGGGTCTTGCCGTCTTCCTGGAGCGAGCCGTCCATCATGACCGACGAGAAGCCGAGCTGGATGGAACGCTGGCACACCGGCATGGAGGTGCCGTGATCCTGGTGCATGCAGACCGGGATGTGCGGCCATTCCTCAATGGCGGCCAGAATGAGATGACGCAGGAAGGGCGCGCCGGCGTACTTGCGCGCGCCGGCGGACGCCTGGACGATGACCGGGGAATCGGTCTCGTCGGCGGCTTCCATGATGGCGCGCATCTGCTCCAGGTTGTTGACGTTATAAGCCGGGACGCCATACCCGTGCTCGGCGGCGTGGTCCAGCATTTGACGCAGTGAAATCAGGGCCATTCGGTTTTCCTCGTGGTTTGTCGGTTGTCAGGTTTCAGTTGTCGGTTTGAACATTAAAGAACGATTCAGGAGCGCAAAGGCGTATGCAGCAGTTGTACATCCTTGATCCAGACGGTGCCGGCGCCTTCCAGGGTCAGGTCGAGTTGAATCAGGTCGGCTTTCTGACCTCGTTTAAGATAGAAGGGAATTTCATAGTCGGCCCAGGCGTTCGTGCCCAGCGCGGCCTGCTGAAATCCCTTCGAGAAAAACTCTCCACGCCCCGGCAGTCGGCACCACATCTCCAGGTACGCCCTGCGTTCGACACCTTCCGTTTTCAGCCGCGCGCGGTAGGTTAGCATGCAGCGCTCCACGCCGGGCTCCCGCACCTCGAAGAGGCGGAAGGTGCGCGGCGCGGCACCGCCCACGATCCGCCAGGCATCGCCATCCAGAGCGATCGAATCCCCGGCGATGGTCGGATCGGCGAGATCGAACGATCTCAGCATTTGGGGCGGCCCCGCGGGTTGGGGTGCCCGAAACCAGGATTTGAGCCATCCAAACATGAGCCGGTCACTCCCGCATGCCGTGCATGCGTCTGGGTTGACGAGCGAGTGGCGCGACAGCGAGAGGCATCAGTCTTCGTTCAGCAGCCGATGCTCTCCGACTCGCATGATTTTCATGATATTCGTCTGACCTTCAACCCCGGAGCGGTCACCCTTGGTGATGATGACCAGATCGCCGTCGCGCACCGTGCCCCGGCGCAGCAGTTCCTCGATCACCTCGCAGTTGACCTCGTGGATGTCGGTCGTGGCGACATCGAAGCTGACCGGATAGACGCCGCGAAAGAGTCTCACCTTCCGCCGGGTCGGCGCGAATCGGGTCATGGCGTAGATGGGGATGCCGGAGCTGATACGCGACATCCATTTCACCGTCGAGCCGGTCTCGGTCAGCGCCGCGATCGCCTTCACGCCCAGATGGTTGGCGGTGTACATCGCGGCCATGGCGATGCCCTCGTCCACCCGACCGAAGACCGAATCGATGCGGTGTCCCGAGCGGGTCACGCTCTTCTCGGCCTCCAGACAGATGCGATCAAGCGCCTCGACCACCTTGGCGGGATACTTGCCGATTGAGCTTTCCGCCGACAGCATCACCGCGTCGGTGCCGTCCAGCACGGCATTGGCCACATCGAAGACCTCGGCCCGCGTCGGGATCGGGTTCTCGATCATCGACTGCATCATCTGGGTTGCCGTGATGACCACGCTGTTGAGATCGCGCGCACGGCTGATCAGACGCTTCTGAACCGCCGGCAGTTCCGCGTCGCCAATCTCCACGCCGAGATCGCCACGCGCCACCATGATGGCGTCGGAGGCGTGGATGATATCGTCGATTCCGTTCAACGACTCGGCGCGCTCGATCTTGGCGACGATTCCGCCGCGCCCCCCGGCCTCCTGGAACAGTGCGCGGGCGAGCCGCACGTCGTCGCCGTTGCGCACGAAGGAGACCGCCAGATAATCGGCGTCGATCTCGGCGGCGAACCGGATGTCTTCCTTGTCCTTGTCGGTCAGGGCCGGCGCGGAGAGCCCGCCGCCCTTCTTGTTGATGCCCTTGTTGTTGGAGAGCGACCCGCCCACGACCACCTTGCAATCGATGCGTCCATTGGCGACCGACTCGACCCAGAGTTCGATGGCCCCATCGTCGAGCAGCAGGGTATCGCCGTGGCGCACGTCATCGGCCAGTTCGACATAGGTGGTGCCGACCCGCGTGATATCGCCCGACTCGATGCCGCAGGCGGTATCGATCGCGAAGGCATCGCCCCGCGCGAGCTGGACCTTGCCCTCGGTAAATTTACCGATGCGGATCTTCGGACCCTGCAGGTCCATCAGCACCGCGATCGCATGACCGGCCGCCAGCGCGCGCTCGCGGATGCGTTCGGCGCGTTCGCGGTGCCGCGCGTGGCTGTCGTGCGACAGGTTGAGACGGACTACATCGACGCCCGCGGCGATGATGTCATCCATGACCGACGGATCGTCGGTTGCCGGCCCCAGTGTAGCGACAATCTTGGTACGTCTTGGCATGTTCGATCCTCTCGCGTCCAGTATTCAGGCGATTTCCGGGAAAAATCTACCGATTTTCCGTTCGCCCTAAGCCCTGAGCGGAGCCGAAGGGTCGAAGGGTGAACGGAAAATCGTGGCAACCTGAAATATCCCGGCATCACCTCAGCACCCAGTCGCCAGCAGTCCAGCGCAGTGCCGGACGCTGACGGCTCAACGCCGAAGACTGAATCAATCCTTCGCCCGTGATTCGAGCATGGCGACCGCGGGCAGGGTCTTGCCTTCCAGATATTCGAGGAAGGCGCCGCCGGCGGTCGAGATGTAGGACACCTTGTCATAGATGCCGTATTTCTGGATGGCCGCGATGGTATCGCCGCCGCCGGCCAGACTGAAGCCTGCCGCGTTCGCGATGGCCATGGAAATCGCCTTGGTGCCCGCGCCGAACTGATCGAACTCGAACACGCCGACCGGCCCGTTCCAGACGATGGTTCCGGCCTTGGCGATGATGTCGGCCAGATCCTGCGCGGAGTTGGGGCCAATGTCGAAGATCATGTCGTCCTCGGCCACGTCAGCGGCATTCTTGGCCACGGCCGGCTCGTTCTCGTCGAACTTCTTGCCGCAGACCACGTCGGTCGCGATCGGGATGGTCGCGCCGCGCGCGGTCATCTTCGCCATCAACGCTTGGGCGGTCGGGATCAGATCATGCTCGCAGAGCGACTTACCGACCGGGAAGCCGGCGGCGGCCAGGAAGGTATTGGCGATACCGCCGCCGACCACCATCTGATCGACCTTTTCGGACAGGGCTTCGAGCACGGTCAGCTTGGTCGACACCTTGGAGCCGCCGACAATGGCAACCATCGGGCGCGCCGGATTCGCCAGCGCCTTTTGCAGCGCATCCAACTCCTCGGCCAGCAGCAGGCCGGCGCAGGCTGTGGGGGCGAACTTGCCTGCACCATGGGTCGATGCCTGCGCACGATGCGCGGTCCCGAAGGCGTCCATCACGAAGACATCGCAAAGCGCGGCGTATTGCTTGGACAGCGCCTCGTTATCCTTGCCCTCGCCCTTGTTGAAGCGGACGTTATCGAGCAGCACCAGTTCGCCGTTGGCGACCTCGGGCGGAGTATCGAGATAATCCCGAATCAAGCGAATCTCGCGGCCCATCTTGGCCCCGAGCGTGTCGGCAACCGGCTTGAGCGAATCCTCTTCCGAGAACACGCCTTCTTCCGGGCGGCCCAGATGGGACATGACCATCACCTTGGCACCGGCCTTGATGCAGTATTCAAAAGTCGGCATGGAGGCGGTGATGCGCGCGTCGGAGGTGACCTTGCCGTTCTTGACCGGAACGTTGAGGTCGGAGCGGATCAGTACCCGCTTGCCGGCGAGGTCGAGGTCGGTGAGTTTGATGAATGACATGGTGGGGTGTCCTCTTGGAGTGATGTCTTTAGTTTTGATGAAAGCGATCCGCGAAACCTTGTGGCTTGGCGCATGGCTTTGATCTGGTTTGCCGCGTGTCATCTCATTCAGAGTCGTCAATTCCGGCCACCTTGCGAACTCCGACGATTGATGGCCGTCATGTTGTTTGGCTTTTATCGAAGGCTACTGACTCATGCCGCGACGAGTTCGATGCTGATTGGCATGGGGCGGTTTTCGCCGGCCTAAATCCGCTCCGCAAGCACACGAAGCGCTAATACCTCGGCTTTTGCCATGGCATCCTCGGCATTCTCGCCATAGGTCAGCACGCCGGGGATCTCGGGAACTTCAACGATCCAGCGGCCATCGTCTTCTTGTTCAGACTCAATATGGAAATGCACCGTGCCTCCGGTTGCATTCTGAAGGGTATGCAATCAGCAATCGGTTATTCGTCGAGACTGATGCGTTCTGGAAAACGAGGTGCAATCGCGGATCGCTCCAGTCTGCCTTGAGCAGCATAAAAATGAATGACACCATCCAGGCATAACCAGACTTCCTGGGCGCCGCTCTCAAAATACAGCATCCGTTTTTCTTCCATCTCGTCATCCGTGTTGCTGTTGGAAAGAACCTCGATACAGATCTCGGGCGCAATCGAACATTCGCTTTCATGCTTGATCGTCTTGACCCTTTCCATGGTCGCCCACGCAACATCCGCCACCCGCGTGCCTTTGCGCGTCTTGATTGCACATTCAGGCAAGGTCTTTCCACCCTGTAACAGCGAGCGTAACCGATACTCGATCTCTCCCTGATACAGCGAACGAATGACCTTGACCGCATTCATGACGATTTCGCCTTTCTCGTTCGTTTCGATCTTGAAAGGCAAATCTCGCAGGCTTGAGTGTTCGCAAACCTCTTGCCATTGCATCGGCTTGACTCCGGCGCGAGTTTCAGATTTTTTGAAAAATGCGAATTTATCAATTATTTTCAACAAGTTAGTATTCATATATGAACGAGCCGCATCAATTTTAGATGGATCCATCGATGGATGCTGTTCGCTGCGTTAACCGTGTCCTACACATGCTGGATGAATAGGTAATTATTTTGTCTCGAAAGCGATCAGCGAAGCCTTGGGACTTGGCGGATAGCTCTAAGCGATAAGGATTCCATCTCCGGTCAATTTAAACGGGCCACCTTTTTCGAAGATCGCTCAATCGAGCACGCAGCATTCGCATAGAATCTAGAGATGTCCGCAACTGCTCGATAGAGTAGCGAGTTTCGCTCTGCTCCAGCGAAGTGGGAAGTCCGACAACATTCACCACTAACTGCTTGCTTGGTATAAAGCCCCATCGCCCATGAAAAAGCTGGTTACGAAGCGAGCGAATTGCGTGAGCATCTAATAGCCACTCGGTGTAGAGGTCGGCAGCCGGCGTGCCCATATGTTTCTCTTGCGCAAGTTTTTCCAGAAACTTCAGTCGTAGATAAAAGTTCTGCTCGGCGAGTTTACTAGTCAACTGATCGAGCTTTTGACCCTCATCAGACCAAACCAAGAAAAGTCCTAGCTCCATATCCAGCCGCGAATATTCGAATAGCATGTAGCCGAGAACTGTCGCGGCTCGTTGTTCAAGCTGATCGTGTTCTGCTGTCTCTGGAACATCCATCTGAAGCCCGGGCTTAATGGCCTGGCGAGAATCCGGCGTCGAGACCGACGCCGAATCCGAGGGGATGATGGGTTTCGCTTCGCTCTACCCATCCTACGACTTACTTGGCGACGTGCTCGACCATGCGCAGCATGTTGCAGGTGTAGCCGTATTCGTTGTCGTACCAGGCGACGACCTTGACGAAGGTCGGGTCGAGTGCGATGCCGGCCTCGGCGTCGAAGACGGATGGGGTGGATTTGCCGCGGAAGTCGGTGGAGACGACCTTTTCATCCGTATAGCCCAATACGCCCTTCAGATCGCCGGACTCGGAGGCGGCTTTCATGGCGGCGCAGATGTCTTCGTACTTGGCATCCTTGTTCAGCTCGACGGTCAGGTCGACCACGGAGACGTCGGAGGTCGGGACGCGGAAGGCCATGCCGGTGAGCTTGCCGTTCAGCTCGGGCATGACCTTGCCGGCGGCCTTGGCGGCGCCGGTGGAGGACGGGATGATGTTCTCCAGGATGCCGCGACCGCCGCGCCAGTCCTTCATGGAGGGGCCGTCGACCGTCTTCTGGGTGGCGGTGGCGGCATGCACGGTGGTCATGAGGCCGCGCTTGATGCCCCAGTTGTCATGCAACACCTTGGCGACCGGCGCCAGGCAATTGGTGGTGCAGGAGGCCGCCGAGATGATGGCTTGGCCGGCATAGGTGTTGTGGTTGACGCCGTAGACGAACATCGGGGTGGCGTCCTTGGAGGGCGCGCTTTGCACGACCTTCTTGGCGCCGGCCTGGATGTGCTTCTGGCAGGAGGCATCGTCGAGGAAGAAACCGGTGCACTCGATGACCAGCTCGGCGCCGATGTCGGCCCACTTGAGGTTGGCCGGATCGCGCTCGGCGGTCAGACGGATGGACTTACCATTGACGATCATGGTGTGGCCGTCGACGGCGATGTCGCCGTTGAAGTTACCGTGGACCGAGTCGTACTTGAGCATGTAGGCAAGATAGTCGGGGTCGAGCAGGTCGTTGATGCCGACGACTTCGATATTGGGGAAGTCCTTGGCAATGGCACGAAATGCCATGCGACCGATACGACCAAAACCATTGATGCCAACTTTGAGTGTCATGCGTGAAAGCTCCTGATCAATTGAAACGATGATTTGTGATGTGTAGGTTGGGTTAGCGATGCCTAACCCAACGAGTGCGCGATGCCGTCGGGTATGTCGGGTTGCACTGACGCCAACCCGACCGACGGATTCAACGCGATGTCGCGTTAGAGAACGCCCTTCACCATGGCGACCAGATTGTCGACGGTGAAACCGAACTCCTTGAATAGCGGACCGGCCGGAGCGGACTCGCCGAAACGATCAACGCCCAGCACCGCGCCCTGGCTACCGACATATTTCCACCAGCCGTCGGTGACCGCCGCCTCGACGGCGACCCGCGCGGTGACCGCCTTGGGTAGCACGGATTCCTTATACGCCGCATCCTGAGCATCGAAGGCATTGGTGCAGGGCATGGAGACCACGCGGATCTGCTTATCGCTCATCGCCTCGGCTGCCTTGACCGCCAGTTCGACCTCGGAGCCGGTCGCGATGATGATCGCATCCGGGGTACCGGCGCAGTCGCGCAGGATATAGCCGCCGCGCGCGATGTCGGCGATCTGCGCCTCGCTGCGCGCCATGTGAGCGAGGTTCTGACGCGAGAAGATCAGACAGCTCGGACCGGTCTTGCGTTCGATGGCGAGCTTCCAGGAAACCGCCGACTCGACCGCGTCGCAGGGACGCCAGACGCTCATGTTGGGGATCATGCGCAGGGTCGGGATCTGCTCGACCGGTTGATGGGTCGGTCCATCCTCGCCCAGACCGATGGAGTCGTGAGTGTAGACGAAGATCGAAGGCACCTTCATCAGGGCCGCCATGCGCAGCGCGTTCCGGGCGTATTCCGAGAACATCAGGAAGGTCGCGCCGTAAGGGATGAAGCCGCCATGCAGCGAGATGCCGTTCATCATGGCCGACATGCCAAACTCGCGCACGCCGTAATAAACATAGTTGCCCGGCTCGCTGCCCTTGCCGACGCCCTTGCAGCCCTTCCAAAGTGTCAGGTTGGAGCCGGCCAGGTCGGCGGAGCCGCCAAGCAGTTCGGGCAGCAACGGGCCGAAACCGTTGAGCGCATTCTGCGACGCCTTGCGCGAGGCGATGGTTTCGCCCTTGTCGATCACGGACTGGACGAAGGCATCGGCCTGCGCGGACCAGTCGGCGGGTAGCTCGCCGGCCATGCGGCGCTGGAACTCGGCGGCCTCGGTCGGATACGCCTTGGCGTAGGCGGCGAATTTGTTATTCCACTCGGCCTCGGCGGCGGCACCGCGTTCCTTGGCATCCCAGCCCTGATAGACGCTCTCCGGGATCACGAAGGGTGCGTGATTCCAGCCCAGGTTCTCGCGGGTTAGCGCGATTTCGTCATCGCCCAGCGCGGCGCCGTGACACTCTTCCTTGCCCTGCTTGTTCGGCGAGCCGAAACCGATGATGGTCTGGCAGCAGATCAGGCTTGGCTTGTCGGTGACCGCGCGCGCCTGCTCGATGGCGGCCTTGACCGCTTCCGCATCATGGCCGTCGACCTTCGGGATGACATGCCAGCCATACGCCTCGAAGCGCTTCGGGGTGTTGTCGAGGAACCAGCCGGGCGTGTTGCCGTGACCGCGTACCTCGCCATCGATGGAGATGTTGTTGTCGTCATAGATGGCAACCAGCTTGCCGAGCCCCAGCGCGCCAGCCAGCGAGCAGGCTTCGTGCGAGATACCTTCCATCAGACAGCCGTCGCCCAGGAACACATAGGTATTGTGATCGACGATCTCGTGACCGGGCTTGTTGAACTGGTTCGCCAGCGCCTTTTCGGCAATCGCCATGCCGACCGCGTTGGTGATGCCCTGACCCAGAGGACCGGTCGTGGTCTCGACACCGGGGGCATAGCCGTATTCCGGATGGCCTGGGGTTCTGGAGTGCAGTTGACGGAACTGCTTCAGATCCTCGATGCCCAGGTCGTAGCCGGTCAGATGCAGGAGGGCGTAGATCAGCATCGAGCCGTGGCCGTTGGACAACACGAAGCGATCGCGGTCGGCCCAATCCGGATTCGTCGGGTTGTGGTTCATGAAGTCGTTCCACAGCACCTCGGCGATATCCGCCATGCCCATGGGCGCGCCCGGATGGCCGGAATTGGCCTTTTGCACCGCGTCCATGGCAAGCGCCCGAATGGCGTTGGCGAGTTCTTTACGTGAGGACATGAGCCCCTCCTGGTAGTGATGAAAATGACCAAAAAGTTACGCTGGCCGCGACCGTCGGCAGTGTCATCGAAATGACAGCGGGCGTTGGGACGGATGGTGACGCGGCGTCGAAAAAACGGTCTGTCAGGCTGGCGGCTGCGTCGAGCTCGGGTTTCGATCTGGCGCGGCGGTGACCACGCGAACGAGATTGTCTGGCCGTGACGCCTTCAAAAGGCGTTCATTCTGGACTAAAAGACAGCAACCCCGGAATCAAAACAAACTTATGCCGTCAAAAGTTATTTTATCAGTTCCTAATATTAAGAATTGGCGGCGGAAATAACCAGTCTTTTCCGCCGCCGTGACATCGTGGCTGATGTCAATCGGCCCGCCACTTGATCGAACAACCCATGCTCGGGATCTGATCGGCCGGTCCGGCACCGGTTTCGGCGACCTGTTTCATGGCCTCGAACAGATCGCGGCGCACATTGGCGGGCGCAGCTTCCTTGCGGCTGGCGTCGAGTCGTCCCCGGTACTGAAGCCCGAGATTGGCGTCATAGCCGAAGAAATCCGGCGTGCAGACGGCCCCATAGGCGCGGGCGACCGCCTGGCTTTCGTCCAAAAGATAAGGAAAGGGAAACGCGAATTCCTCGGCGACCCGTTGCATGTTCTCGAACGAGTCCTCGGGATAATCGTTGACGTCATTAGACATGATCGCCACGCAACCGATCCCGAGCGCAGCCAGTTCCTTGGCATCGCGGACGATGCGGTCACGCACCGCCTGCACATAAGGACAGTGATTGCAGATGAACATCACCAGCAGTCCGCGCTCGCCCTTGCAGTCGTCGCGGGTCCAGGTCTTGCCGTCGACACCGGGGAGCGAGAAATTCGGCGCGGGGCTGCCGAAATCGCAGACAGGAGTTTCAAGTGACGCCATGGGAAACCTCCGAGTGAGCAGGTAGGAAAAGCCTTCGGCGCATGGTACCGGAATGGTCGCGAATTCCAAGCCCGTCCAGCAGACGGCAGCAGTTCTCATTTTGGCATCATCCGCCATCCTAGGAGCCCGCTTGCGGGCGACATGACCTTTGAGTCTGCCAACCCCCGTCGCCCGCAAGCGGGCTCCTACGTCAAAATGAGAATCGCTGAGCAGACGGCATCACTCGCCCCCGGCAAATCTCATTTTGAACGTCACTGTATGAACAGTGGTGCTCATAAAACCGCTCGTGGTGTCCCTGAAGCCGTTCGTGGTGAGGCCCTCGAACCATCTCGCCCCCGTCCCGATTTTACGGCTTCCGACCGAGCCGGTATGATGCGGAGCTTCATCAACAACGCCTTGTGGCGCCGCGAATCAGGCCACCGATACCTATGAGCAAGGATTACATCTTCACGTCCGAATCCGTTTCCGAAGGCCACCCCGACAAGATGGCGGACCAGATTTCCGACGCCGTCCTCGACGAGATCTATCGTCGCGACCCCAACCACGCCAAGGCGCGCGTCGCCTGCGAAACCCTGGTCAAGACCGGCTTCGTCATGCTGGCCGGCGAGATCACCGTCACCGACGCGGACCTGAAGATCGACTATGAGAAGGTGGTGCGCCGGGTCGTCAAGGACATCGGCTACGACAACTCCGACTGCGGTTTCGACGGCAACAACTGCGGCGTGCTGATCGCGCTGGGCGAGCAGTCCAGAGACATCAACCAAGGCGTCGACCGCGCGACCGAGGAAGCCCAGGGCGCCGGCGATCAGGGTCTGATGTTCGGCTACGCCACCAACGAAACCGACCTGCTGATGCCGGCCCCGATCGACTACGCCCACCGGCTGGTCAAGCGTCAGGCCGCGGTCCGCAAGAACGGCACCCTGCCCTGGCTGCGCCCGGACGCCAAGTCGCAGATCACCATCCGCTACAGCGACGGCAAACCGGTCGCGATCGACGCCGTCGTCCTCTCCACCCAGCACAGCGAGGATGTCAGCGAAAGCGTGCTGCACGAGGCCGTGATGGAAGAGATCATCAAGCCCGTGCTCACCGAAACCGGCTGGCTGAACGCCGGCACCAAATACCACATCAACCCGACCGGCAAGTTCGTCATCGGCGGCCCGGTCGGCGACTGCGGCCTGACCGGACGCAAGATCATCGTCGACACCTACGGCGGCATGGCCCGTCACGGCGGCGGCGCCTTCTCCGGCAAGGATCCGTCCAAGGTCGACCGCTCGGCCGCCTATGCCGGCCGCTACGTCGCCAAGAACATCGTCGCCGCCGGACTGGCCGACAAGTGCGAGATCCAGGTCTCCTACGCCATCGGCGTCGCCGAGCCCACCTCGGTCTCGATCGACACCTTCGGCACCGCCGCGATCAGCGAGCATCGGATCATCGAACTCATCCGCGCCCATTTCGACCTGCGTCCCTACGGCATCATGCAGATGCTCGACCTGACCAACCGCGACCTGATCAAGTATCAGGACACGGCGGCCTATGGTCATTTCGGGCGGACCGAGCCGGGCTTCACCTGGGAGCGGACCGACAAGGCCGACATGCTGCGCGAGGCTGCCGGAATCTGATTGGATTTGTAGGATGGGTAGAGCGGAGCGAAACCCATCGAACTCTGCCACACAAAAACGCCCCGGTTTTGCAAGGGCGTTCAATTAGAATTTGGCGCGCTGGTTGATGGGTTTCACGGCCAATGAGCATCCGAGTCAATCGGCAGCGTCATAGCGTGGCCGTTCTACCCATCTACTTGCTACTTGCTTGGGAGATAACAAATTGGGTGCATGGTCACACGAGCCGTTCGGCAACGATGATGCAAATGATTGGGCGCATGGCTTGGAAGATGCCAACGACCTCTCGCTGATTGAGTCTGCTCTCGATAATGCTTTGGAAGCAGAAGAATACTTGGAAGCTCCAGAGGCTTCGGAAGCAGTCGCAGCAGTTGAAGTCGTGGCGAAGCTACTCGGGAAGGGAACGCAAACAGATTCCTATACGGAGAAAGTTGACGAGTGGGTCAAGTCGGTCTCGGCGAGGCCCGATGCGGCCCTCATCGCTAAAGCCAGGCGCACCCTTGAACGAGTTCTTGGCGAGAACAGCGAACTGCGGGAACTGTGGGAAGAGAGCGGAGCAGAGGACTGGCTGGACTCCATCCGCTCACTACAGAGCGCAATCAGTGCATAACCATCGCTTCAGCCAACCGTCCCGCCTTCGCTACGGCGGGCTGGCGGCTGAAGCGGGGCGTTAGGCGAACAATGCTCCGCTCACTCGCTAACGTTAGTCTGCGGACTCCGCATGTCCCGCTTGGAATAGAATTGCGCGAGGGACTTCTTCTTCTCGAAAGGCTGCAAGTGGAAGTTGTCGAGGAATTGGCCCCCGAGCATTGCTTTCGCGCAGACACGATCTCTTTCTCAGTTGCGATCTATCCGGAAGCGGATCGCGTCCGATCGGCGTGGTACGACGACCTGACCGCGAGGGAGACGGACGCTGCAAAGTACAAAAAGGTATTGGCTTACTTGGCTCGGTATGGTGCCACCGAGAACTGGGAGATGCGCGTGGATAACGGCTGGATGCGTTACTGGTTCAATCCCTCGGATGAGGTCGCAATGGTCTACGGAGTGCACGGGGACGTCATACGATTTAATCAGTACCGTGAGGTTAGCGCCGAGTAACATGGCCTTGTGCCAGACGCCGAACAAGCAGTTGCAGCAGACCGTGGTAGGTCGGCGCGTGCGCGCCGCAAGTGATCCATTTCATTGTGCACATGCGGCGCGCTGGACGCGCAATCGCGCGGCCGCTGAACTGCGGCGTTTAGGCGTCACTCCATCTGTCCGGAGACCCGAATTCATGAGCATACTGTGCAGCCTGTATCGGCTGACCGAACAGCAGTCCAAGAATTTGCTAGTCTTCCCTGAAGCAGTAAGCGACCTTCTGGGCTATGCACCACCCCCGACGAAGTCTAGTTTCCTGTCCAGAATCTTCGGGAAGTCCCGAAATGATGAGCCATCCCCGAGACGGAAACTCGATCCGGTCGTGGAGAGCGAGACCTTGGAACTCAATCAGGCTTGGCACATCCTTCACTACCTCCTCTCAGGCAGCGATGCGGAAGGCGAGTGGCCCTCGGCGTTCATCATGTCCGGCGGTCACAAGATTGGGCCAGACCTCGGTTATGGACCAGCGCGGCTACTAAACACGGAGCTGTCAAAGGAGGTCGCCGACTTCCTCTCCGCTCCGTCGCGACAGGCGCTGAATGCCGCATATGTTGCACAAGACATTCAGGCAGCCAAGATCTACTGGCAGGTCGCTTCAGAGCCCAATGAAAGGCAACGCCAGATCGAAGAACTATGGAGCATGGTCCAGGATATGCGAACCTACTTCGATCGAACTGCACAAGCAGGAAGCTCTATTCTCGTGCACATCTACTGAGGTGACGCCTAACCCCTCGCTCAAGCGGAGCGCTTAGCTCGAACGTTTGGCCTCTTGCACCTACAGGAACTGATCGATGGGCGCGAAGACTTGGATGCTCGTATTTGCAAACTCGAATGTGCGCGAGGCACTCGCCGGCAGCCCTCCTTTGGACCGCGAGGCAACCCAGAAGCTAGCCAATACCCTCTTCCCTGGCGAGAAACTCGAACCAATTGGGGATGGCGATCTTTCCTACACATGTCCGCCGGACAACGAAGTGCATATCGGTTGCTTTCCGGGAGTATCGGTTGTTGCGGCCAAAGAATTCGGCATCGATTACCCCTCAAAATTACCCCAGAGGTTCATCGCTGCTGGTGGCAATGGAACGGTCACGCTTCACGCCATGCACAGCGTGGTTGATTGGTTTGCGTACGCGACATGGGCAAACGGAAAGCTAGTGCGTTCCCTGAGCCTATCTCCGGATAGTGGCATCATGGAGGACATCGGACAGCGCCTGTCTTTTGAAGAACCATACTGGTCCGGAGAACCTCCCACTGTTGATAGTCAAGAAGAAATGGATGATTACCCGCTCCCGTTCCACCCTCTGGAACTCGGCGAGGCCATTTTGAAAGCCCAGTTCGGCTATCAGCTTGAGGGCTATATTGATGCCTCGCTGCTTGAACCTGAGTCGATTCCGTTGGTTCGCTACAAGCGCACCCGCTCGCCGTGGTGGAAGTTCTGGTGACGCGACCCAACCCATCACTCCACCGGAGCTGCGCGAAATACCGCGCAGGCTGGTGAATCCAAACGTTAGCGAGGGTGGGTAGAGTGACCATGCGATGACGCTGATCTTTGGCGCAAAAGCTAATTGGCCACGAAACCCATCAATTGCCTTCCAAGCGGTTTGAAAACGATCCCCGAGGATGATGCGGCGCTCATTCCGAACCGTCGCACCCGCAGGGGAAATGATCGTCTCTGGAGAGACGGATTCCCTGGATGATTTGTTGGGGCGAGGTTCCAGGATCTCCGCAAGCAGTACGAGCAGTTGCCTGCGGAGGCAAAGCGGCAGGCGCTTTCATTGACCAAATCTGGCGAGAGCAAGACGCCAAGGCCGGGAAGCTAGACGCTTTGGCGCGTAAGGCATTGCAAGATCATGCGGCAAGTCAAACGACTTCCCTTTGATCCACTACGTCAACCCCGACTTCTGGGTGTGTTATCGAGCCTTGCCACATGAGGTTCAGGCTATTGCCGACAAGGCGATCCGGCGAGGGCTCCAACGTTCTCTAAATTCCATACCGCACACACCGTCCCAGCGTATCATTGAACCTGATCGATGGACGTTCTTTGCCGCTTCCTCATCCATGAAGCCATGGTAGAAACGAATCGCGTATCGAACGAATCCGCTACCCCTGAACAAGGGTGCGCGATGCGTACCCGGCCGAACGATCTTGCCGCCCCTCAGCCTCAGGAACTCAGTCGCATGAATTTCCGCTCGCTTCGCTTCAAAATCGCCATGTGGTCGGGTCTCTCGCTCGTCCTACTGGGCACGGCGCTCACCCTCTACTCGATCGGGGCTCTCAAGCAGCAGGTCGAGCACCAGCGCCAGGCGGCGCTCTCGAACGCCAAGCAGCTCTTACTGGATGGAGCGCTCACCAGGACCAAGGAGGTCGAGGCGAGCATCGCGCCCGCCCTGCAGGCGGCCCGCGTCCTGTCGCAGATGCTCGGAACCCTGCCAAGCCAGAAGGAAGAGCCGCCGGCCAGGCCAACCCGCGAGCCCTCGGACGCGGAGCCCCTGGGAACATCCACGGCGAGCGTGCCCGAGGCGTCCACCGTCCGCCAGTTCGGCCGCGAGGCGATCGACCGGATCCTTCAGTCCGTGCTGCGCGGCCACCCCGACTTCCTCGGCGTCTACACCGCCTGGGAGCCCAACGCCTTCGACGGACGCGACGCAGACTTCATCGGCCAGCCGGGCACCGATGCCAGCGGGCGGCTCATCCCCTATTGGAGCCGCGCCGCGGACGGCAAGCTCGCCCTCGAACCCTTGGTGAACTATGAGATCCCCGGCGACGGCGACTACTATCTGCTGCCCAAGACAACCGGAATCGAGCATGTGATCGATCCCTATGCCTATACCGTCCAGGGGAAAGAGGTTCTGCTCACCTCACTGGTCGTCCCCATTCGGATCAACGACCAATTCCAGGGCATCGCCGGCGTGGATCTCGCCCTCGATCGTCTGCAACAGATGATCGACAAGACGGCCAACGCGCTCTACGAGGGTGCGGCCCAGATCGCCATCCTCGCCAGCAACGGCGCGATCGTCGCCGCCAGCGACCAGCCGCAACTGATCGGCAAACCTCTCTCCGCCCTCCATGGAGACTGGCAGGACGAACTCAAAATCATCCAGGCGGCGCGCGCCCTGGTCGAGGAGGACGAGGGTAATCTGCTCGCCGTCGCGCCCATTCGCTTCGGCGAGCGCACCCCCCCCTGGGCCGTGCAGCTCACGCTCCCGATGGCGCACGTCCTGGCTCAGGCGGACGCCGCCGCCGCGGACGGGCAGCGCGCCATCAAGATCATGATCGGCGTCGCCATCCTCTGCGTCGCCCTGGGCGTGGGTCTCATGCTCGTGGTCGCCGGCATGATCGTGCGCCCCATCCGCCGACTCAACCTGGCGCTGCACGACATCGCCGATGGCGAAGGCGACCTCACGCACGACCTCGATGCCTCGGGTCGGGACGAACTCGCCGAGCTGGCGCGTGCCTTCAACGCCTTTCAGGGCAAACTCCGGGAGTTGATCCATCAATTGGCCGACGGCGGCCGCCAGGTCGCCAGCGCCGCCGACCAGCTCTCGGCGACGAGCGACCGGAGCGCCGACATCGTCAACCGTCAGCACTCCGAAACCGATCAGGTGGCCACCGCGATGAACGAGATGACCGCCACCGTGGCCGAGGTGGCCCGCTACGCAACGGATGCCGCCGAGGCGACCCGGCAGGCCAACCAGCAGGCCGATGCCGGACGCACGGCGGTCGCGCGCTCGGTGGACGCCATGCAGATGCTCTCGCAGCAGGTCCAGTCGGCAACCGACGCCATCGCGCGGGTCTCCACCGACGCCAGCGAGATCACCACCATCCTCGACGTGATCGGAGGCATCGCCCGCCAGACCAACCTCCTCGCGCTCAACGCCGCCATCGAAGCCGCGCGCGCCGGCGAGCAGGGCCGCGGCTTCGCCGTGGTCGCCGACGAGGTGCGTACCCTGGCGGGCCGCACGCAGGACTCGACGCGCGAGATCCAGGACATGATCGAGCGGCTCCAGAGCGGCACCCGCAGCGCGGTGGAGGTCATGGATGCCGGTCAAACCAAGGCTCGGGATAGCTTGGAGGCGGTGGCCGAGGCGGCGGACGCGATCGAGACCATGGCGAGTTCGGTGGTCTCGATCAAGGACATGAACATCCAGATCGCCAGCGCCGCCGAGGAACAGACCGCCGTCGCCGAGGAGATCGACCGCAACCTGAGTACCATCGTGCAGCTTGTCGAGCAGGTGTCCACCGACGCCACGGAGAGCAGTCGCGCCGCGCAGACGCTCAAGCAGCTTGCCATTGAGCAGAACGCGCGCGTTGGGCGCTTCAAGGCCTGAGGGGCGCCGCCGGCAAGGCGTCTGGTGCTGCAACCTTGGTTGAACTCTCGTCAGGAGTCGTATGAGCGACTGGCTCTTCAAATCCGAGCCCGAAACCTTCGGGCTCGATGACCTGGCAGCGCGCCCCGGCCAAACCGAACCCTGGGATGGGGTGCGCAATTATCAGGCGCGCAACCTGCTGCGCGACCAGATGCGGATCGGCGACCGGATTCTCTTCTATCACTCCAACTGCGAGCTTCCAGGCATCGTCGGGATCGCCGAGGTCGCAAGCGCGCCCCGCCCCGACCCGACCGCTTTCGATCCCGAGGCCAGGTATTTCGACCCCAAAAGCGACCCGGACCAACCGCGCTGGTATCTGGTGGACGTGCGCTATACGCGCCACCTGAAACGGACCATCCCGCTCGCGGAACTCAAGGCATTCGCACAGGGCGCGCTGGACGGAATGCCGCTGGTGCGCAAGGGCAATCGGCTCTCGATCATGCCGGTCAGCCCGGAACAGTGGGAGTTCATCCTCGGGTTGGAGTAGCGCGTGATACCAAGTCCGGCCTACAACTGCCTGACGACCGGCGCCTGCTGAAGCCCAAGCATCTGCGCGCCAAGTTTGAGCGCCTGGTCGGCAAAGGCGTCCAGATCGCCCCAGCGGTCGTCCGTATCGACCACCTCGGACATGAGTTCGCTCACCACCCGCAGTCGATAGGCGCCATCGGCGCGCTCGGCGGGCGGAGTCTGCTCGGCGCAGACATAGAGCACGGGTTCGCGCTGACCTGGGGGCACGAGGGCGAGAATGTAGCGGTAACCGCGCGCATCCCCGCTCTCGATCTCGCCGAGCAGCGAGGCGCCATGGTCGCCCACCTGATAACGGCGTTTCGGGATCGCGGTCTTGATCGCTGGACGGTCTTGCATCGGCTTTACTCCGTTGAAGGGTTTCTCACCAGATGGGGCCGCTCGCCGCGAACGCGAGCCGCCCGCGCCGCTCATGAAGCGGCCCCATAGTCGATGGTGATTTCCTCGTCCGCCACAATCGCACGCCGGGCATGGAGATCGAAACCGTCGAACTCGGCATTCGGCTGGTCGCTGTGATTCAGCCAGCGCAGCAGATTGTCGCCGCGACGACCGATCAGGACATCGGCCTCGGCATCATAGAGCCAAAGCACATGGGGTCCGTCCTGTCCGACTTCCGGGCCTTCAAAGGTACCGATATATTCGCCAACCTCGAAGCGGACCCTGGCGAAACAGCCTTGGCCGTGAATCGGCGACGGCATCGTGTAGAGCGTGCGCGCTAGCGGAGAATGGGCGTGACTGCGGCGCAAGATCGACTGCTCGAATGCGAGGAAGATGGTTTAAGGCGAATTCCGGAAATGACTATACCAAGCGCTAAACCCCGTAGGAGCCCGCTTGCGGGCGACGTGACACGCCAACATGCCTTCCGTGTGCCCCACCCGTCGCCCGCAAGCGGGCTCCTACGGGTAAGATCTTTCACGAAAATCGCCTTATTTCATCTGCCCCGCATACCACACAAGATGTTCGAGCAGCTCGGTCGCCCGCGAGACCGAGGTCTGTACCCCATCGACCATCGCCGGCACACGGGCCGGATCGACGCCATCCGTGACTTCCAGCGCCGCAAGCTGGGCGTTGTTCACGAGGGCGGAGAGCAGGTTGCGATACACGGGATCGGCGGTCGAGTTCAAGGGTGTGCGCATGATTTTCTGCTGCTCCAGGATGCCTGCCTGAAACCGCTGCCGGGCCGCTTCCGCCGCCTTGCGGGCGGTCAGATCGGTGAGCAGAAACACGAATCCCAACACCCGCCCGGGCGAGGAGAACACCGGATCGGCCCGTAGCAAAAACCGCTGCTCGCCCTGATCGCGGGTCGCCAGACAGACCTCGCCACGCCAGGGACGATGATGACGCATCAGATCGCTGACCCGCTGCTCCCGGTCGAGCGGCTCCGTCAGGCGGCTTAACAGATCGTCGAGACACTCGGGCGGCGCGCGCTCCGACCCCAGAAGCCGTTCCAGCGACTCGGTTGCCAGCAGAATCGAGCCATCGGGCGCGGCGATCAGAATCGGCTGATCCGCCACCTGGATCTGCGAACGGACCTGGGCAAGCTGCGCCTGGGCGATCAGCACCCGCACCGACCGGAATTGCTGGATGACATCCGCGACCGACTCGCCGATCAGACGCGCAGTGGTTCGATTGGCCGAGGTCCAGGGGCTGGAGGTGCCCTCGACCACCTGATGCCATTGGCTGAAGGAACGCCGGGGGGACAATTCGGTCGGATCGTCCCCCACAGCAAGCGGCTTGAACGGATTCCCCGCCCAGGTCACGGTACGGACGCGCTCGGGACGAAACCAGAGCAGATACTCGCCGACGCATTTCGAGATCGGGGTGGCCAACACCCCGCTCGCCACCGACTTCACGGCGGCAAGCCGCGGCGACTCCCGTCCCAGCGCGGCCGTGGCCATCACCGGCGCGCTCGGCTGTCCATCCAGCCAGGCCGCGATTCCGCGCAGTTCCTGCGTCCCTGGAACCTCGCCGGTGGTGAGTACCCGGCCATCGTAGAAGAGCGCGGCGCCGGCGGCATCTAACGGTTGCAGCAATGACTGCGGATGATCGAAAAGGGCCGAGGTCCAATCGCCCTCGCGCGCGATCCCTTCGATCATGCGCTGTTCCAGACGCCGCACCGAAATCTCGGCCTGCGCCTGGACAAAACTCTCCAGTGCCGCGATCCGTGTCGCAACCGCCTCCGACAGCAACTCGCACGCGGCACGGATCTCGTATTGCATGGGCCGGGACGTGCGGTGATGGCAGGCCACCATCCCCCACAGCCGCCCCCCGACCAACAGCGAGGCGACCAGGGTTGCCTTGACGCCCATGTTGCGGAGGTACTGAAGATGGATCGGGGACAGGCTGCGTAGCGTGCACAGCGACATATCCAGATCCTCGCCCGTCAGGGGCGAGAGCCTCGGCAGGAGCGGAATCGGGACGTCGTCCACGTCGACCAAAAGACGGATGCGATTACGCTCATAGAGACGGCGCGCGATCTGGGGAATATCCGAGTCCGGATAGCGGTTTCCGAGATACGGCTCCTGATCGGGTTCGCAGCATTCGGCAAAGACCTCGCCATGACCCTCATCGTCGAACCGATAGACCATGACCCGATCATAACCGGCGATCTCCTTGAAGATACGTGCGCTCTCGTCGCAGAGCGCGGGAAGCGAGGGGGCATCCATGATGGTCTGCAACGCACTCTGAACCGGTCCGAAAAGCTCCACAGCCGGCCCGGCGGGTTCGAACTCGATCACCAGTCCGCCGGCCGGCGGGCGATGCACAAGGATGTCGAACGCCTGCCGCGAGCGCCCGACATCGCCGCGCAACACCAAGGGAATAACGCTGAGCGGATGCCTGAGGTGCGGGCGGACACGCTGTTCCAGACCGCCGCCCAGATCGTCGAGCGACCAGCCGAGCGGACTCTCCTCGCAACCGAACACATCGCCCGCGTTGGCGCTCGCCTGGACGATATCCAGCGCGGGCTCGCGCACCACCAGCAAGGCGCCCCGCGGCTGGATGGAGGCGGCATGCTGAATCTGTTCGCGCTCGCAATTCGACAGGCTCGCCTGTCCGAATGCGGGAGAAGACGCTACATCAGGAATCAAGTGGACTGGGCTCCCATCATTCAACATTGCCATGCGCGGCGCGCACGGACTCGGTATCCAACCCGTAACGGTTCAGTTTGACGTAGAGACTTTGACGGCTCAATCCAAGCAGTTCGGCGGTGGCGGTCCGGTTGCCTCGGGTCGCTTCCAGCGCCTCCTCGATATAGTAACGCTCCACCACGCCCACGGTCTCCTCCACCAGCGTACGCAGCGAATGCTTGCCGATCTGCCCGGTCAACGCGCCCAGACGATCGTTCAGCCGATCGGCGTGGCGCGGTGGCGTCAGCCGGCGGCCCACGGCGCGGATCAGGACGACGACGAACTCCGGGTCGGCCTCCCGATTCCCCGCCGCGGAAATTTCGACATCCGTCTCCGTGCCCAGTTCGCCATGCAGGACGGTCGCGAACATCCGCACCGCGCCCAGGCGCTGCACATTCGCCAGCAGCACCGCCAGATCGGCGCCCGGATGGCCGAGCCAGCGCCCGAGTGTCTCATGGATCACCGAACTCTCGGTCGGCATCTGCAGCAGATCGAGACAGCCTTGATTGGCCCGTTGGATCAAGCCCAGCCGATCGGTGATCGCAAAGCCATCCGGCAGGCGCTCCAGCAACTCCTCCAGGGGCGGCGTTCGCGCCAGCTTGGCGCGCGCCTCCGCCACGCCCGCGACCGCCTCGGCCGGCGACAACTGCAAGAGATACACGGCGCCGGACTCCGACGACAGGAGCGAGGCGTGCACCATCCAGGCCACGCGCGGCGTCCCGAGCTGAAGCAGGATCCCTGGAGCCTGCCCCTGCTCCGCCACTCGGTTCAACATCGCTTGCAAGGCATCCCGCTCGGCGGGCAGCAGTGCTGCCAGAAACTCCTGTCCGGCGGCGGTCACTGGCGGCGTCAGGCCCAAAGCCGTGGCGGCGACCGGATTCGCCTCGACGATCCCGAGCGTACTGGCGCGCAGCAGCAGCACGGCATCGGTCGAGGAGCGAAACAGCAGCCGATAGCGCGTCTCGACCTCGCGCAGCTTCCAGTAATCGCGCTCCATCGTCTGCTGTGCCTCGACGAGTCGCGACTGAAGCTCCGTCACGGCCTGCAGGCTGCGGCCGATCGCGACCAGACCGGCCTGTCCGCCGAGACGCACCGCCGTATATTCGATCGGCAGCGCACGCCCGCTCGGAAAGCGCTGCGTCACCTGCCGAAAGGCCGACACCCCGCTGATCGCGGCATCCTCGACCAATTGGCGCAGGCTCTCGCCGCCTTCCGGCTCGACGGTCTCGGACCAGGGACGCCCCACCCAGGCATCCAATCCCTCGCCGGGAAGGCTCGTCGATAGCGCGGCGCGACGAATCACCCCCTCGCGATCAAGGAAAAGCGTCACATCGGGTTGTGGCAGGTTTCGGGTCGTCATGGTCTCTCAAGGCTCGGCGTCAATGGATTGGATGGTGCGGCGCACCAAATGCCCTGATCGGTTGGAGTCGAACCCAGCCCAAATCGTTCACTTCGCGACGAATTTTATCGACCGTCAATTCCGGTCGGGGCATAGCCCTTGGGGACCGCCTGCGATAAACTGCCAATTCCAGAGTTTGGTCGCGACCCGAGACCTCGTCACAACGCCCTCGTAGCTCAGTTGGATAGAGCGATCGCCTCCTAAGCGGTAGGTCACAGGTTCAATTCCTGTCGAGGGCGCCAAATACCCATCCAAAGCCATCCAGAGACGTTTTCGCAACCGGCCTAAGTGCCGGTTTTTCTTTGCCTGTTCGTTCCGTAACGTTCAATAAGGCGCATTGACAGCCAAGGGCATTCAGGGGCAGGATTCGCGAACCATGCCCCCAAACCCGGACGGCGCCGAAAAAATGCCCCTGACTGATGTCAAGATCCGCAACGCCAAGCCCACCGAGAAGCCGTTTCGCCTCTTCGATGGGCAGGGGCTTTACCTGGAAGTCGCGCCCACGGGCGGCAAACTCTGGCGCTTCAAGTACCGCTTCGATGGCAAGGAGAAACGCTTAGGACTCGGGAGGTATCCCGCCACCGGATTACGCGAAGCCCGGCAAGGCCGCGACGATCTGCGCGCGCTACTCCAACAGGGCATCGATCCCGGCGCCCGCCGCAAGGCCGACAAGATCGAGAAGCGCATCCTGGCAGGGAACAGTTTTGAATTGGTTGGTCGGGAGTGGTACGGCAAGTTTTCGCCCGATTGGGCAGCGACCTATCAGCGCAAGATCCTTTCCAGCCTGGATCGCGATCTATTCCCCTGGATCGGCAGCCGTCCGATTGCCGAGATCGCCGCCCCCGAGTTGCTGGCGGCTGCTCGCCGTGTTGAATCCCGTGGAGCGCTGCACACGGCCCACCGGGTCATCCGCACCGCCGGGCAAATCTTCCGGTATGCCGTCGCCGCCGGATACGCCACCCGCGACCCGTCCGGCGATCTGCGCGGCGCGCTCCCGCCGGCGAAAGGGACGCACTTCGCATCGATCACGGACCCGGCGCGCGTGGGCGAACTGCTACGGATGATCGACGGCTACACCGGAACGCCTACTGTTTGCGCGGCGCTGAAGCTGGCACCGTTGGTCTTCGTTCGCCCCGGCGAGTTGCGCAAGGCCGAATGGACCGACATCGATCTTGACCGTGCCGAATGGCGCTACCGCGTCACCAAGACCGACCAGGATCACATCGTTCCGCTCTCGACTCAGGCCGTCGCCATCCTGACGGACCTTCACCCGCTCACCGGACGCGGGCGTTATGCCTTTCCGTCCGCGCGGGGCGCGGATCGCCCGATGTCCGATAACGCCCTCCTCGCCGCCCTGCGTCGATTGGGCATCCCCAAGGACGAGATGAGCGGGCACGGCTTCCGAGCGATGGCCCGCACCATCCTGGATGAGGTGTTGGGCTTCCGTCCCGACTTCATCGAGCACCAATTAGCCCATGCCGTGCGAGATCCCAACGGCAGAAGTTACAACCGCACTTCCCACCTTGAGTCGCGCAAGCTGATGATGCAGGCATGGTCGAATTACCTGGATGGAGTCAAGGCAGGCGGTAACGTCGTGGCGTTCAAGAAGGCGGGATAGCCCCAGACAGCAACAAGCCCCGAGACGGCACCATCCGCCCCGAGGCTTTGACCACCACCAACCTAGAGAGAGGTTCGGCCATGGCTGAAGAGAAGATTACCGTATCTCACGATGAACCACCCGACCTTAGTCGCCGTTGTCTGCATGAATCAATGAAACGACTGGAAGACAATACGTTCGGTAGCGAATTCAATACCGCGATAAAAACAAACCTGATCCCGCTTTGGCTTGTCCCATATTTCTTTTGTCTATCGCCCGCCGGATCTGGCGCGATAATCGATAAGACTCTCCCGATTTGCTATGAGCGGTTCATCCGTGCGTTGGATGATGCCGTTTTGTATTGCGAGATACGCCATAGAGATCCGATAACCCGGATGTATTCCGCCACGCCAATGCAGCTTGAATCCCTGTTTTTCGCGTCTGATCTGGATATGTGGGCATACAATTCGCACGGGTTACGCATGGCGACACCGCCCGAAGAGCCGAGCATTGACGGGTTTGTCAAGGACAAATTGCCCGCGCTCGCGCCCGCGCCCGATGCAATCGATAGACCCCTTCGCAACATAGAGCGTCAAACGCTGCTGATCATCATCGCGGCGCTTGCGAGTGAAGCCAAGATCGACATTACACGACATGAAGCCGCTGGCAGCGTCATTGAAAAGCTGACCGATGAACTTGGATCGCATTTGGATGCGGGCACCATCGCCCGGCACCTGAAGCGGTGCCCCGAGGCGATTAACGACCGCAAGAAATAACCCCGCAATCCTCACGACGCTCGCGAGGATTCTTATCGATCCTCATGAGGACGCATCTCAAGCAAGCCCGCCTACTATCGTCCCGCAATGTTCAACACCACAGCGAGACGACTTAATGAAGGCAAACACACAACCCCCCGCAACGGCCCGAATCCTGCGACTGCCAGAGGTTGCCGCGCGCATCGGCATGAGCCGATCCAGCGTCTATCTGCTGATGAATCGCGGGCAATTCCCAAAATCGGTCAAGTTGTCCCTTCGCGCTGTTGGCTGGCGAGAGAGCGAAATCGACGAATGGGCCAATTCGCGCCCGTCCGCTGCTTAGAGAGAGGGACGCCCCATGACAGACCCAACCCACGCGAAACCAGCCAGCGCCACGCGCCCCACAACGGAACAGCAAAACCGCATGAACTGGCTTGAAACTACGTTTGGACTCGGAGGGATCGACCTGCGCGAACACATCATTCTAACGGAGGCAGACGGAGCGCCTGACCCGACCGCCGCGCTGGAACTGGAATGGCTGAATCAACGTAGACGCCAGATCCTGAGCGCATTCGACAAGAAATACTTCAGGAACAAGCGGAGGCGACCCCCAAAAGAAAACGCCCCGCTGGTCCGCGAGACCACCGAGGCGCTTGATTTGGGTTCCCCGACCCGTTTACTCTGTGCCGTCGCCGAATCCCTTGCCGGGGATTCGGCGTCAAGCTCCGACCGCTAAGACGATCCGAGCACCGGCATGGACAAGTATAGCCTATGGGTCAGTGCGTCCGCACCCGCCCGCCGTCCGCGCCTCTGCCCCGCCTTGCGATCGGTCCCTTCCCTTGGAGACCGACACATGAACAACCGAAACCCCGCACACGACCAACTTGCCCGGCGCGTCTTCGATGCCCTGGCCTATCCCAATTCCACCTTGACCGATCTGCTGGACGAAGCCTTGCGGATGGTGACCGGCTTATCTGACCTGCTGGCGGTCCATGGCGACACGGCAAACTTTCACGGACTCAGCATTGAAGCAGTCCATGTAGACGCCGCCGCCGCGTCGATCCGTCAACAGGCTCGCTTAATCGCCGCCCTGGTCGCGCAACTGACCGACGAAAACCGCCGCCTGACGGTTGCCCTGGAAGCCCAAGCGGGACCGGAGGCGTTGTCATGATCGGCATACTGAATCAGCTCAAGATTCACGCACTAACTTGGTTGGAAGACCCGAGACACATTGATCGTTTACCTCTCTGGACGGTCAAGTACATTCTCATGTCTCAAGGGCTATTCGGCTTGGTCATGAGTCGCAAGATCGACGCCGCGGGTAAAGAACTGGACAGCCTTCGTTCAGAGCTTGATGCAGAAATAAAAGCCGCCAAAGACAGGGCCGGGCACACGCATCCAGCGATCAACAAAGATCGGGGTGAACAGTCATGACCGCCGCCCCTCAAACCGGAGGGGCGAAAGCCCCCTCATCAAAGACCCGCGCCAATCTCCCCCCCGAGATCCGCGCCAACCTCGCCGCGCACATGCCAAGCACCCCAGAGGCCGCCCACGAGACGCCGCCGCTTGCTGCGTACTTCCAAGAACTCGCCGCCGATGGCGAACCGTCTGAGCCGCTGGCGTTTGAGACCAGCGCCAAGGGCACACCCACGCCTCATCCAGCCAAGGCCCAGCGCGCGCCACGCATCGGCGAAGACCTGGAACGCATCCGCGACGCCTTATTTTGCGTCCCCCCGGATGACCGCGACACCTGGATCAAGATGGGCATGGCGATCAAGAGCGAGATCGGCGAGGCCGGGCGCGAACTCTGGGAGAACTGGTCCCAGGCGGCGGACGCCTACAACGCCGCCGATGCCCGCGACGTGTGGAAATCCTTCACGGCCACCGGCAAGGTCAAGCTCGGAACGCTCTTTCACGAGGCCAAGCAAAACGGCTGGCGCGACCGCGACCCGCTACCGCCACCAACACCTGAAGAGATCGCCGAACGCAAGCGCCAAGCCGACGAGCAAGCCCGAAAAGCGGCCGAGGATCTGGCCCGCGAGCAAGCCGAAACCGCCCGCCGGGCGCTGTCGGTCTGGACCGCATCAAGCCCGGCTGACCCCAACCACCCGTACCTCGTCAGGAAGGGCATCGCCCCGACCGAGAAGCTGCTACAGATCGACGCGAACGAGGCGGCCATCCTGCTGGGGTATCACCCGCAATCCCGCGGCGCGAGGCTGCAAGGCCCGCTGCTGGTCGCGCCGATCCAGATCGACGGACGCCCGCATCTGTCGAGTCTCGAACTGATCGACGGCGACGGACGCAAGACAGCGTTGACGGGGAGGGGCACCAAGACCGGCGGGTATTGGGCGGCGCAGTTTCTGCAGGACGATCCCGGCGACGGCTTCGCCCTGCTGATCGCCGAAGGCGTGGCGACGGCGCTTTCCGCAAAGGCCGCGACCGGACGCCCCCTCATTGCGGCGCTATCGCTCGGGAACGTCCCCAAGGTCTTGCAGGCGATGCGGGCGCGCTATCCCCAGGCGCCCCTGCTGCTGCTGGCCGATCTGGACAAGAAAACCGGCAAACCGGATCCCAAGGTTGCGAGCGCGGCAAAGTCTGTGGGCGCGGCGCTGGCGGCCCCCGACTTCGGCCCCGACCGCCCCGAGGGCGCGACCGACTTCAACGATTTGCACCAGGCAAGCGGTCTGGAACCCGTGTGGCGCCAGATCGAGGGGGCGATTTCAGAGGCGAAAAACAGTACATGCATTCAAGAAAATTCTTCAGCCAAAAAAAGTAAAAATCCTTCCGATCCTTCCGGTACGCGGGTTCAATCCCTCCGGGACTCCTCCGGAACTTCTAAAGATCCTTCCGGTACGCGGGTTCAATCCCTCCGGGACTCCTCCGGAACCTCTCAGAAATCGGGCGAATCGTTTCGGGGATGCCTGACGTATGAGCCGGACAACGGCCCCATGAGACGCCTGATCGACTCCCAGGCCGCCGCCGCGATTGCCGCGCATCTGGTCGGACGCCTCGCATGGGACGCGGACGCGGGCGCGTGGATGACGTGGCAGGTGACGCACTGGGAGCCGCTTCTGAATGCCGCACCCGCCGAGAAGTTGATCGCCGATGCGGTCGAGGAGGGAACGCGCCCGATTGGGTATCGCGTCGCCTATCTGGCCGGGATCACCACCATCATCCAACGACGCGGGATTTTGCCAGCGCCCAACTGGCCGCCCAATGTAGTGCCCTTCGCCAATGGTCTGTTGAATCTGGAATCGGGCACGCTGACCCCGGCGACGCCGCGCTTTGCGCTCAATTGGGTCTTGCCCTGGAACTATGACAAGCAAGCCGATTGCCCGGCGGTCAAGGCATGGTTGCTGCGCTCGGTAGACGGCCAAGACCCCGAGACCGTGGAACTCCTCCGCGCGTGGCTGGCGGCGCTGATCCGAGGTCTACCGCTTCAGTATTTCCTGACCCTGATCGGTCGCGGAGGATCGGGCAAGGGGACGTTCCAGCGTCTCGCCGCCGCGCTGGTCGGAATCCGCAACGTCGCGGTGACGGATTTAGCGAGGCTGGAGAACCGCCCCTTCGAGACGGCGTTGCTCTACGGGAAGCGGCTGTGCATGGTGAATGAGGCGGGGAAGTACGGCGGGACCGTTGATGTGCTCAAAGCCATTACCGGCGGGGATCATATCCCGATGGAGCGCAAACACGTTCAGCAATCCGGATCGTTTGTGTTTCGCGGTCTGGTCTTGATGGCGACCAACGAGCCGATTATCGCGACCGACGCGACCAGCGGGTTAGAGCGTCGCCGCCTGACCGTTCGGTTTCCCTATTCGGCCACGCCGCACGAAAAAGCCGCATGGATGAGCAAGGGAGGCGAGGAAGCCGTCTTGCATGCCGAGATCCCTGGCTTGATTCGCTGGCTGCTTGAGATGCCCGTGGACGACATCCGCGCGCGTCTCGCCTCGCCGCCGCAACGTGTCGCCGCCGAAAACCTGCTCGGGATGGCCGCGGGAAACTCGGTTGCGGAATGGATGCTGGAAAACTGTACGCCAGTGGTAGACGACAAGATCGGGGTGCAGATCGGATCCAAGAAGCCCGCTTACGGCGGAGGCTACGAGTATTCAGAGGTTCGCCTGTATCCGCATTACCTTCAGTGGTGCGACGAAACCGGGAGGAGCCACCCTGTCGCGATCCGTAAATTCTCGGATGTGGCGTCCGACATCGCCGAACACCTTGGCTATTCGGTCAAAAAAAGCCGAGACGCCACGACGCGCGCGACGCACCTGATCGGGCTTCGGCTGCGCCAAAACTGGGAAGAGCCGTATAGCTGGATCACCTTCCGGAGGAGTGAGCCGGAGGAATCGGAGGAGTCCGGAGGAGTCTCCGGAGGGATTGAGCCCGCGTACCGGAAGGATCGGAGGAGTTAAAGGCAAAACTTTGTTCCAAAAAAAAACCGGAGCAAAGTGTACGAAAGCGCTGACCAGCAACCGCGCAGACAGACATCCGCGCGGTTGCTGGCGCTGGCAGAGGTCCAAAATGACAATGAGCGAAATGCAAGCACATCATGACGCGATAATTGAGAAGCTTGACGAAATAGCGGACCTTTCTGAGCACTGGAGGCGTAACCGAGAAAAAGGCAGACATCCAAACGCTATCCGTACTGCAATGATGATGCTGGCACATGAGATAACGATGCTGGCGCGGCTGCAAGATAGAGAAACGGCCGCATACCATGAGACCAATTCAAGCTAACCTCGCCAATCGCCGCACTACCCCTGCACTACGTCTCCCTGCCCCGCGTTGACGGGTCGCGCTACCTTGGGGCTACACCGTCAACGCGATACCGACCATGAAACCCACGTCCTTTCGTTTACCTGCCGACGCCCTGGAGCGCCTACGCACCCTGACCCAACCGGGGGAAAGCATGGCAGCCGTCTTTCAGCGGGCGTTGATCGCCCTGGAAGGATCGCCGCCCCCGGTCAGTCTGGATCGCTTGGCGGCGCGTCTGGATGCCCTGGAAGCCCGCTTGCTCGCCTTGGAGCGGGAGCGTTTGCCAATCGTGCCAGATCGCCCGCCAATGATCGCGGACGATCGTGACGCCAGCATCCTGCGGCGGTTTCAGTCAGGCGAAACCAAGCGCGCCATCGCCCGCCAGCTTGGCATCGCGGAGTCCACTGTTCGCGCGGTACTGAAACGGCGCGCGCTTTAACCTCAGTTTCAGCCCGGATCATTCGTACATGGACAAGAAAGCACGAACCGCCACCGTCCAAGCCGCCACACCGAGACCCAACGCATGAAACCGACCGCCAACCCCATTCGCCCTCAACCGGACACATCCGCCATGAAAACCCCCGCACTCCCGGCGCTGCTGTCGCGCCATGCTCAACTGACCGCGCAACTTGCCGCCCTGGACGAACAGATCCGCGTCAATAGCGACGCGAGGGACACCGCCGAAGCCGACCGCGCTCAAGCCCGCGAACAGGAACGCCAAGCTATCGCCCAGATCGAACGCGAGGCACCCAAGACCCCCGGCACCAACCCCGAGTACATCGCCCAGGAAGCCGACCGCGACCGCGCGGTAAACGCGGCCCGCCGCCTGGAAGCGGAGGCGCAGACGCGGCTGAACGCCTGCCAACAACGCGACGAAGCCCTCTCCATCCAACGCCGCGCCCTGGAACAGGATCGCCTGGCGCTGTGTGGCGGTTCGCTGTCCGACCTGCTGACGCTCCAAGACCAGATCGAGGCCGCGCGCGTCGAGGTTTCCCGTCTGGATCGCCTGATCGACGAACACCGCGCCCACCCAGCCCCGGATCGCGCCCCGGTTGACGCGCTGGACGAACAGCTTGCCGCGCTTCTCGCCAAATCCGCGCTCGGCGAAGCGGTTCAAGGCGAACTGAGCGCGCTGGAAAAACGGCGAGCCGCCGCGCAAACGAACCATGCCAGCGCCACCGAGCAAGCCCGGCGCGCGGGGCTGTTGGTGCGTGGACTGGAAGACCGGCGAGCGGTTGAACGTGCGCGCGTGGCCGACCTGGAAAGCCAAGGCCGGATTGCGTTCGCCTGGCAGGTCCGCGCCGAACTGGACCGGACCATCCAGGACTTCCGCGCGACCGCCGAACGGCTGTTTGAGGTGCGCGGTTCCCTGTTGGGCCTGGCCAAGCTCACCGAGGGCACCGAGCCGGATCTAGCCCGCCAAGTGAAGGCGTTGACCGACCCCGCCGCCCGGCAATCGCTCAGGATCACCGGCCCCGGCCTGGATCTGATCGACGATCCCGCTTATCGCGAACGTGCGACCGAGCGCGAGCGCTCCCGCTATCGTCAGGCCGGATTGCGGTTGCCCGAATGAATGTGGTCCGCGTTCCCGAGTTCGTGCTGATTTCCAGGGTGATCGCCGCCCTGGAACGGCAAGGCGCGGTCTTGCGCAAGCGCGAGCCGTCCCGGCGCTGGCATGATCGCCCCGGCGATTTCGTCATTCTGCGTCGGCGAACCGCGGGGAGTGTCGGGCAACCGGGAGGCGCTAGTCATGAAGTCTATCCCGGCACCCTCGCCGATCTGGCGCGCGAACTGGGGGCGATGGGAGACGGCGAGCGGTGCGAATGGGAGTGAACCGCTACCCCACCCGAACCACCGCCGTGAGGTAATCCGTCCCCGCGTGGTCTTCCTGATATGCCAGCGCCCGGCGATGCAGCGCCAACCGCGCCGCGTCGGTCTGGTAGCCGTCCGGCATCGCGAACGCGGGAAGCTCGTTCGTGATCCCCCAGCCCGCGAAATCCAGCGGAGCCGCAAACGCGAACCCCGGCAAACGCGGAACGCAATCCGCCAAGACCGCATCGGCCATCCCCTTGACAGCGGGAGGCACGGCCCCGAGGAACCCCAGGTGACGCAGATAGAACGCCCCTGGCACCGGGTTGGCGTCTGCCCCTGGCGGGTAGAACGACGCCGAAACCTTCTTGTAGCGCCCCGCATTCACCGCCTGAGCAAAGGCTGAATCGACGCCTCCCGGTTGCGCGTACAAACGCCCCTCTCGAACGAACAGCGAGGCCACTGACCCATAGGCCGGACGATTCGTCTCTGGATGCCCGATGACCAACGGGGCACGACTGATAGACGGACGGTAGGCGCTCGCCATGGCCTGTACATCCGTGGCCGAAAAACACACCGAACGCCCGCTCATATCGACGTGGCATCCCGGTCTGAAAATCTCGATTTCGCACGCACAAGCGGTCATCTCTGGAACCCTTTTGGACAACGAAAAACGTCTTGACAGTCTACCGCCGAAAACGCTTCAACAGCCTGAATGGAGTTGTAAAATAAAGCGACTGACCAGCGGATAAACCAAAGGTGTCGGAATGATTGGAACCCCTGTTTCGCGCGTTAGAGGCGGATTGGAAATGGTCACGATTAACGGGGTCGCGTTACCGGAAGCGCGCGTTCGCGACCACATGCCCGAGACGCTGCGAGAGGTCGCCGATCTGATCGGCGTGGCCGCCGCGCTTTGCCTTTCCAAGCGGTTCGGCGGTCGCTCCCTGTACATCCCCGCAAGCCCCGGCCCAGACAGCGACATTACCGCCTGCATTGGCTGGGAGGCGGCGCAAACGTTGGGGCGCTACTTCGGGCAGAACGATGTCGTGCTACCGATGGCTCGCACCATCGAACGCCTGGCCCGCGATCAGGCATTGCTTCAGGATCGCGGTCGAGGCGCAACTGTTCGCTGGCTGTCGTTTCGCTACGATCTGAGCGAGCGGAGGGTTTGGGAAATTCTCGCGGTTCACCGCGCCCACGAAGCCCCGTGTGGGGTTGTACCCATTCCAGAGAGCGCCACCGCACGAGAGACCACGCCCCGCGCGGCTGGCAGGGCAACCAGCGCCCGCGCGGGGAACGCCAGAGCGGGATTCGATGGGGCACGCTGATCGTCGATCAGTGCGGATTGGCACTAGATCGCGAGATGACTTGAGCGATTAAGCCGAAACGGGAGCCGCCTTCACCGCTTGGCGCTGGCAGAGATCCAGGGCATCCGCCATTGGATTGCTGTCTTGGCGCTGACGCTCACCACCACCTGCTCCGAGGTGCCCCGCCGTCTGGCGCTGGCATCCATCGCCACCTTCACCGCTTGGCGCTGGCAGAGATCCAGGGACATCCGCCGGCGGATTGCTGTCTTGGCGCTGACGCTCACCACCACCTGCTCCGAGGTGCCCCGCCGTCTGGCGCTGGCATCCATCGCCACCTTCACCGCTTGGCGCTGGGAGCAATTCAGGCCGTCGAGATCCAAGAAGCCCGGCTGATCGACCCCGAAAAATCGTGCAGCGATCCCTAGCAGGGGGCATCTTTGGGGGCATAACTTCAAACAAGCGATGTCAGACCGCTTATCGATCAATGGCATAGGAAGGCTTTTCGGTTGCTGTCGAGGCACCAAATATCCATTCAAAGTATCGGCGTCGCCCGCAAGCGGGCTCCTACGCGCCCCGTAGAGCCTGCTTGCGGGCGACTTGACCGTCGGTTTCAGCGATTCGGCAAATCATTGCTGGACGGTTTCTTGATGGCAGTGGCCCGAAGACGTTTTCGCAACCTGCCTAAGGCGTGTCATGAATTGTGTTCGCGCGGATGATCGCCGCCCAGCCACGGTTCCAGGGCTCGGATCGATGCGCTCGACGCGGATACTGCACGGCATCACGCGGCATCATTGTAGGGGCGAATGAATTCGCCCCTACAGGCCCGCATCCTGCTCAAGGAATGGGGAAGCCCTTGATCTCCATGCGAATCCCACACAATGAGTGAGGCACTCGAACCATGAACGGCTTCATGCGCCGAGGCCCCGGATTCAGGACGAAAGAGAAATCGGTACGGTCTTTCCCGAAAATCTTTCCACAATTAAGAATTGCCGGCAAATACACGAAGTTGTTATGACAACGTCAAGCCAGCCGCCTTGGCGACAGCATCCGCCACCTGGATCTGCTCGTTCTCTGAAAGGTAAGGATGCATGGGCAAACTGATGACACGCTTCGCAACGTCAGCGCTGACGGGAGTCGCGCCTGTCTCCAAACCAACATGAAACACGGGCTGCTCGTTCAGAGGGACAGGGTAATGAACGGCGGTCGGAATGCCCCGATCCTGAAGCCGCGTTGCGACCTCGTCTCGATCAGGCACCTGAATCGTATATTGCGCGTAGACGGACAGATTGTCTGGCCGGATCGCTGGCGTCAGCACCGCAGCGCCTCCAGTGGCGGTCGAAGCGGCTCCACGTTCGCTCAGTAACGCCGTATAGCGATCCCCCAACCTCGACCGTGCCGCGATCTCGTCAGGAAAAACGTCCATTTTCGCGAGCAGGACAGCGGCCTGAATCGTATCGAGACGCCCATTCAGACCCAGGCTCGGGTGATGATAGCGCCGGTCCTGACCGTGATTCCGAATCTCCCGGAGCTTTTTGGCCAGCGCATCGTCGCCGGTAAAACAGGCGCCGCCGTCGCCATAGGCGCCCAGCGGCTTGGCCGGGAAAAACGAGGTACATCCGATCGTCGACAATCCGCAGGAGCGCCGCCCCCGATCGCTGGCACCGAAACTCTGCGCCGCATCCTCGATCACGGGCAGACGATGGCGCTCGGCGACCGCGTTGATGGCGTCCATTTCCGCGCACTGTCCATACAGCGATACCGGCATGATGGCGCGGGTCCGTCCGGTGATGGCATCCTCCAACAAGTCGGGATCGAGGTTGTAGGTGACCGGATCGATGTCGACAAAAATCGGACGCGCGCCAAGCAGGGCGATCATCTCGCCGGTGGCGATGAAGGTGAAGGGCGTCGTGATCACTTCGTCGCCGCGACCGATCTCCAGCGCCATCATGGCCGCCAGCAGCGCATCCGTGCCGCTCGACATCCCGATGCAGTGACGCACCCCGACGAACTCGGCCAGCCGTTCCTCCAACTCCTGAATCTCCGGCCCCATGACGAATTGACCGTGGCGCAGCACGGTTTCGATCCGGGCCTTGACGTTTTCTTCGATCAGGCTGTATTGGGTTTTTAAATCGATAAATTGCATTCGTCTTGCCTATTCGTGGTGATGCCAGGTACGGCGCCGCTGCCATTCAGTTAAGCCGTTCATGGTTCGACCCTTCGACGGACTCAGGACTCACCACGAACGGCTTAACTGAATGGCCATGAGGTACGGCGCGGCCGCTCAGGGCAGTAGGATCTGTACCGTCTCGGACGGGCGGAGCAACTCGCCGTTCCGCCGCTCGAAGACGATATCCAGATAGTAAACGGCGCCCTCCAACTCGACGCGCACCGACTGTACCCCCAGGCTGTAGACCTGACCCTCGCGGGCCGTTCCATTGATCGTCACCTTCGCGGGCTGCCCCGGTTTCACGCCGCGCAGCACATTAGCGGTGACCAGGGCGCGGGCGAGCATCCGATCGTCGGGCGCAATGACGATGAGCGGTTTCTGCTGGAGCGTTTTGTAAATGACCGCGCCATTCCAGACATGACGCGCCACGACGATCCCATCGAAGGGCGCCAACAGTTCGGTATGCTCCAGGGCCACCGCCCTGGATGCCTCGACGGCCTTCGCAGCTTCCTCCTCGGCCACTGCGGCGATTTGCTTGAGTTCGGCGTCTTTCAGTTCCTCGATCGCGATCAATCCACGGTCGAAGAGTTCCTGGCTACGGATCAGTTCGCGTTGTGCCTGTTCGCCTTCCACGCGCGCGCGCGCAAGGCGCGCGCGCGCTTCCAGGACATTGGCCCTGGCCTCGCGCTGATCCATGCGCAACAGCAGATCGCCTTTCTTCACATGCTGACCGGCACTGACCGCGACCTCGTCGACGACGCCGTTCTCCAGCACCCGCATCTCGACTTCCTGGACCCATTCGAGCCATCCCTTGAGTTCCACCAAAGCCCGAGCCTCGGCAACCGACAGCAGAAGAAAAAGAGCGATCAACCCACGCTGCATCATGGTTCGTCCCGAGGTGTTAGCGCCCACAGGGGCTGATCGGCAAGCGCGTTCAGTTCGGCCCAGGTCAACGCCTGACAATAAGCCAAGCGCTTTTCCAATAAACGGGTCTGGGTCTGCTGACTCATGGAATAACCGAGATCCGCCGTGACCTCCTGATCGTAGAGCGTGCGACTCTCATCCAACTTCAGGTCGCGCCAGGTCGACTCGGTGCGCACGCTCTGCTCCGCCGCCGCCAGCGCCTTCAGACGCAGCAGCAGTTCCAGAATCTGCTGACGCAACTCCATCCGAATCAGCGCCCGCTCGGACTCCGGGCGATCCTGGCCCAGCGCGCGCGCGGTCGGAGCATCGGCGGCTCCGGCCAGCAGCGCATCCAGCGTTGGCAACTCATGCGGCAGGGTCGGCAAGATTGGCTCGGTCAGATTTCTGGGCACGTCCTCGGGCTGTCCAAGCGCCTGAGCCAGCAACGAGCGGCTCCATTGCTGGCCAATCTCGCTCGCGGCCCGGCGATGGAGAAGATCCTGATAGACCGTTTCGAGTTCCAGCACCCGCAATTCGGACACCTGACCGAGTTGACGACGCACCGACGCCCGGTCGAACTGGATGTAGGCGACCGCCATGGCCTCGCTCTCGCTGGCAAAGCGCAAATCCGCCAGCAGCACGTCGAAGAACCGCGCCATGACCTCTAGCTGTTGCGCGGCCAGCGGCGACAGCAGGGCCGCCAGGGGCTGATTCCGGTTGGGATCGTCGAACAGGCTGTGATTGAAGGCCAGCCCATCACAATCCAGATACAGCGGCTGACGTCGCGGCAAGCGCGCCTCAAGATCCGCGGATGCCGTCATGCGCGGATGCGCGGCGAGCGTCGTCAGCGACTGCGCCAAGCTCAGCGGGTCGGAGACGGCCCAGGCCACGCGCGTCACGGGCTCGGTCAGCGCCAAGACCAGCATCGCGATCGTCAGGGATGAAACGGATATCGACAGGCGCATGGAGCTTCACGCAGGAGTCATTGGATAATGGATGGGAGCCTTGGCACCCTGATCGTCGCCGGAAGAGTAAAGGTTGCGGGGGTACAATCTCAAGTCATTCTCTCTCACTCATGCGGAAAGATCATGGAGCCCCGATCATCGACGCTTAGGTGCTTGCGGGAGCGAATCTCAAACACACGCCCCCTCAACTCGTCATTCAGCGACGCCAGGATCGCCCCACCGCCCCATGATCTCGGTCGCCTCCGGGAGGTGCGTTAGGAATTGCTCGACCAGCACGGGCTCGAAATGTCGCGCGGACTGCTCGCGAAGGAAGTCAAGGGTCTTGTCCAGCGGCCAGGGTTCTTTATAGGGGCGGCGCGACGTCAGTGCGTCGAAGACATCGGCGAGCGCCACGATGCGTCCGTGGATGGGGATGTCTTCGCCCTTCAGACCGCGCGGATAGCCTGTACCGTCCCACTTTTCGTGATGCGTGAGCGCGATGGTACTGGCGAGTTCAAACAACGGGGATGTCGGGCCATGCTCGCCAATGATGCGGGCGCCGATCTCGGGATGCCGTTTGATCTCCGCGAACTCGTCTTCGGTGAGTCGTCCGGGCTTGCTCAGGATATGGTCGGCGATGCCGATCTTGCCGATGTCATGCATGGGCGCCGCATGCTTGATCAGTTCGCACTCCTCCTCGGGCCAGCCGATCGCCCGCGCCAGCAGTTCCGCATAGTGCGACATGCGCACGACATGCAGTCCAGTCTCGTTGTCCTTGTATTCGGCGGCACGGCCGAGCATCTGCAACGCATGCAGTCGGGAGCTGATGATGTCTTGACTGGCCAGGCGTATCTGCGCCTCGCAGGCCCGGTTCTGATCATAGAGGGCAAGCTGGGTGCCGACCCGCGCCTTGACCACGGCTGGTCTCACGGGCTTGGCGATGTAGTCCACGGCACCGAGATCGAATCCCCTGACCTCGTCGACACTGTCGCTCAGCGCCGTGCAGAAGATGATCGGGATCGCGCGCGTGCGCGGATCGGCTTGCAGGGTGGCGCACACCTCGTAGCCATCCATGTCCGGCATCATCACGTCCAGCAAGACCAAATCGGACGCCTTGACCCGCAGCGAACGCAAGGCTTCCTGGCCAGACTTCGCGAACGCGAGGTCATAGTCGTCCTTCAGGATCTGGCGCATCAGATTCAGGTTGGCCGGCTCGTCATCGACGACGAGAATACGCTGGCGAGTCATCATCTTGTCTCTTCGTTCCGTTGTGTCAGTCCTGGCGAAGCGCTTGCGCAAGGGCCTGGGCGGATGCCAAGGCGGCCGCGAAGTCGAAATCCGCCACCGCGTTCAGCAGATCCTGGATCATCGCCGCCCCAAGAACCGCGCGCAAGGCGGCCAGCGTCGCGTCGTCCACCTCGCCGGCCTCGAACTGCGCAATGAGCGACGCGAGCAGCGATCGCGCCGCCGCGCGATCGACGGGGGCATCCTGGCCGCGCTCGGCGTTCGCGGTCCGACGGCGCACGGCGGCGGCCGCCGGTCGGAGTCGGTCGATATCGGCGCGCAGTCCGATTTCAAGCGTTTTCAGCTCGTCCATCCGCTGGTCGGGCAGCGTTCCCGTGGTCTTGAGCGCACGCTCCAGGGCCGCGCAGACATCCGGCAGGCGGCGGACACGCAGATTGCCTAACAGCCCTTTGAGTTCGTGAAGATACTCGGTCGCTTCCGGGAGATTGCCCGCGCGCATCAGCTCGACGAGCGTCTCGTGGATGTGCGGATAGTCTTGGGTCAGGCGGAAAAGCCAGGCAAAGTAGAGGTCGGGATCGTTCCAGCTTTGCAGGCCATCGGCCTCGTCGATGAGGCTCAGCGCCTGGGTTGGTTGTACCGAAACCGCTTCCCGAACTGACTCCACGGGGCCGGGAGCCGCGACGGTCGGGAAGAAATCGGCGATCTGGTCGAATAGCAGCGGGAAGTCGATCGGTTTGGGCACGAAGCCGTCCGCGCCAGCGTCGAGACACATCTTGCGATCGCTGTCGAGGACGCTCGCCGTCAGCATGATGATGGGAATATGCGTTCCCCTGTCCTGTTCATGGGCGCGGATCGCGCGGATGGCGTCGAAGCCGTTCATGGTGGGCATGTGGGCGTCCATCAGGATCAGGTCGAATCCGCCCTGAAGGTAGCGTTCGATGGCCTCGGCGCCATCGACCGCGATCTGGATCTCGTGGTGGCGCTGCCGCATCCGCAGGGTGACCAGTTCACGGTTGAGTTCGATGTCGTCGACGACCAGAACCCGCAAGGGCGCCGTCCAGGCTCCAGCTGACTGACGCTGTTCCGGCGGCGGAACGAAACCGACCGCCTCCGGAAACCTCAGCCGGAAGCGGAAGTCGCTCCCCGCCGCTTCCTCGCTCTCGACCCAGATCGCGCCTCCCATGGTATCGACGATCCCCTTGCAGATCGCCGTCCCCAGACCCGTGCCGCCATAGCGCCGGGTCGTGCTCTGATCGGCCTGCGAGAAACGCTCGAAGATCCTGGGCAGACTGGCGGCCGGGATGCCGATTCCGGTGTCCTTCACCGAGAACAGCCATTCGCCGGCCTGCTCGCTCGGCGCGAGCGCGAGGCGCACGCTCCCGCGCTCGGTGAACTTGATGGCGTTGCCCATCAGGTTGACGAGGATCTGCCGCAATTTGGTCGGATCGCCATGCACTGCGCGCGGAATGGCGGGGTCGATCTCCAATTGGATTGCGAGCCCTTTCCGCTCGGCGGTGATGGCCATCATGTCGACGACCTGCGCGAGGAGTTGGCGCGGGTCGAAGTCGATCGTTTCGAGTTCCATCCGACCCGATTCGAGCTTGGAGACATCAAGGATGTCATTGAGGATACCCATGAGCGATTGCGCGGCACTGGAGACCGAGCGCAGCAGCTTGTGTTGGGAGTCGTCGAGCGGCTGTTCGAGCAGCAGATCCGTCATGCCGATGATCGAGTTCATCGGGGTCCGGATTTCATGACTCATGTTGGCCAGAAAGATCGACTTGGCCTGGCTTGCCTGTTCGGCCACGGCCTTGGCCGCCCGCAATTCTTCGAGCAGACGCGCGCGCTCGGTGATGTCCTGCACCGTTCCGATCAAGCGCCCCGGCGCGTTGTCGCCCCGAACGGCCTGGACGGACGAGGCGATGGTGCGCGGTTCGCCGTCGGCCCGCACGATGCGGTACTCCAGCTCGCGTGTCCGGTCCAGGTCGCGGCCCGGATTGCAAAAGAGTTCCGCCACGCGGGGGCGGTCATCGGCATGGACCACCGCCAGCATCTGTTCGCGCGCGGGCGGGTGCGTGCGCTCCAGGCCGAGCAGCCGGTACATCTGCGGCGACCAGGTCATGGCGTCGCGATCGATCTCCCACTCCCAACTGCCCAGCGAGGCGATTTTCTGGGCGCGCTCCAGATTGGCCTGACTGGAAGCGAGTTCGCGGGTACGAGCGGCCACGCGCTGCTCCAACTCCTCGTTGAGTCGCTCCATGCGCTCGGTATAGGCGCGTTCGTCGGTGATATCGCGAATCGCCATGACAAAACCCAGCGCCTGCCCGGCCGGGCCTCTGACCTGGGTAAAACGCACCTCGAACAGATGCCCCGGCATCCCGCCCAGCGCCGAGGTCTCGAAGCTGTACTCGCCGTCCTCCATGACCCGTTGCAGGCCCGCCTCGATGCGGCTCCGCGGGATGCCTGCGGCCTGGTGAAAGGCTTCGATCGGACGCCCGAGCGTATCCGCCTTGCGAATGCCGAAGATGGCCTCGGCGGTGGGGTTGAGGATCGTGATCCGATGGTCGGCATCGATCGCCGCGATGCCCAGGTAGCGCGAGGATTCGAGGATACCGTTGAGAAAGACGCGCTGTTCCAGCAGCGAGCGCTCCGCGCGTTTCAGTTCCGTGATCTCGAAACGGGTGACGAGGACGCCCTGTACGTCGCCCGGCAGGCGGGTGGCGATCAATTGCAGCCAACAGGCATCCGCGAGGTGCTCCAGGTGGCACTCGACTTCGCCCCGGCTGCGCTGCCCGCTCTGCACGTCTCGGATCAGGTCATGAAATTCCCGCCCACCCCAGGCCGGCTCATCGGTTTGCGCCAGACGCTCCAGGAAATTGATCCCTTCCCAATCCAGCAGGCGGCCAAAGGCGGTCCCGCGCGCACGCTCGAAATCCAGCCAGGCGCGATTGACCTTCAAGACGGTGCCGACGCCGTCTAGCATCAGGGTATGGGTGGCGCTGGCGTCGCTCAGCGCATCGAAGAGTTTGCCCTGCTCGACAAGCTGTCGTTCCAATCGCGCGCGTTGCTGCTGACGGTCCCGTGTCTGGCCGATGTCCACCACCAGGGCATCGCGTTGGCGCTCGCCCGGTCCAGGTTCGCTCAGGGTGCCGAGTTCGCGCACCCAGACACTGCGGCCGTCCCCGCCAACCAACCGGTATTCCACCGCATACTGAGCGTCGGCCTCCAGTTGGCGCGCGATCTCGCGGCGCGTTTTCGCGCGGTCGGCCCGGTGCACATAGTCGAGATAGCCATCCCAGCGGCGCGGCGGCGGCTCGGAGCAAGGACCGATCAAGTCCGACAGGGTACCCGCGCCGAGCGCGAAGTCGTCGCCGCTTGGGTGGGCGCACCGGTAGCTGAGGAAGGCACCGAGCTGACGGCGCAACAGATCCGCGGAGAGCGTCGATGGGGTCAAACATTCGCCCCGGTGTTCGCCTGACGGACGTTCGCCCGACCGCGACGGAACCTCCGCGCTCAAAGCATGGCTTCCAGGCGACGCTGCAACTGCGTGGCGGTAAACATCGCCAACCTGTCCCAGGGGCGCGCGAAGCCCGTGCGCACTTCCACCCACTTCTCGAACGAGTGACGCGGCGACAGCTTTAAGGTGCTCCCGGAGGCTCCCCCGGCGACCTCGACGGGCTTCTCCGGATTACCCGCCCAGGCAATCTCCATCGACTCCGCGGGACGGAAGAAGTAGACGCCCACCAGACGGTTTCCGTGCCGCTTGGCACGCACGCTCACCGCGAGCATCCCGCAGAGACGACCGTTCGAGGCTTGGGAAACGAACCGGAGGGCGTCGGGCAGACGCTCGACGGCGGCGACCTTCTCCGACTGATGCGTCACGCACCAGTCATGCAGTGCGCGGATCAGCTCGACGGAGTCCGTGACGCTGGATTGGACGATCTCGTCATCGACCACCAGCGCCACCCCCTCGGCCTCAAGCAAGCGGGCAATCGGCGCAAGCCGATCCTGGAGGCGCTCCAGAACTGCGGTATCCGTCTCCGAGATGCGGGCAACCGAGGCCAACTCGCGCTCCAGACGCGCCAATTGCGCGCCTTGAAGCTGACGGCGATGCGCCGTCAGGAGCGCGACATGCTGCGCGACCAATTCCTGACAGCGCATCCGGGTCGCGATCGGCACACGCAGTGCTTCGGGATGGTGGCAAGCAACCAGGCCCCATAAGCGGCCCTCGACGATCACGGAAACCGAGAACGAGGCCGCGACCTGCATGTTGCGCAGGTACTCCCGATGCACCGGAGAGACCGAGCGCAGGTCCGACCAAGTCAGGTCGAGCGCCCCGCTCGGTCCGGTCGCGCTCAGGATCGCAATGGGTTCGCGATTGACATCCGGGATATGACGATACGGCGTCCGAGCGTAGAGCGCGCGCGCGATCGCGGGAATATCCGAGGCGGGAAAACGCAACCCCAGATAGGCCGTCGTGGAACGGAGCGCCCGTTCGGCGAGCACTTCACCCGACCAATCGGCCTTGAATTCGTACAGCATCACCCGCTCAAAGCCGGTTGCTTCGGCGATACGGTCGACCAGATCCTGTTGCGCCGCCGTCAGGGCGGCGTCATCGATGGGCTCCGGCATGGCGCGAAGCGCGATGCGCGACAGGTCCACCAAGGGATCGAGGGCTGGTTCAAGCTCGATCAGCCAGCCCGTTGCGGTCGCCGAGACGAGGACATCGAGTTCGCCGAAACCCAGATCCAGGGCACGTTCCAGCAGGAGACGCCGGCCAGCGCCGGTCGGCAGATCGCTGACATCGGGCAGGAAATCCTGGATCCAGGCGCGTCCGTCGGTGCCGATCAGATCCGAGGCGGCATCGCCCAGAAAGGCGGCGGCGTTGTTGCTGACAAAGGCGATCAGACCGCTATCGCGCTCGATATGCAGCAGGACGCCTCCGTCCTGGATCAACCCGGAATGGTCCAGCGGTTCCTGTTCGCATTCGTTTAACAGCGGCTCAAGGGTCGACTCGGTCATGCTGGCGCTCTTTTTTATTGCATCCTGCAATGCTTGGCGGTCATTTCGATGCGATGATTCAGTTCAAAAAACCGAAAGTCAAGCCAGAAAGGCGAACCTGATCGTCGCCGGAAGAGCAAAGGGGGTGGGGGAAAGGCTCAAGCGATTTGGCGCGAGCCGGGGCCGTGAGCGAATGACGCCACGCGCACCTCGATTGTGCATCCGAGTGCGCGCGCAGCGGCCTCGATTTGATCGAAACGCGAAGCGTGATTGAGATCCAGCAAGCGATCCACTTGCGGCAGGTGCCAACCTAAACGTCGGGCAAGCTCCGCCTTGCGGACGCCCTGCTCGGTCATCGCTTGGTAGACGCCGAGCTTAGCGCATTCCAGCGCTGACGGGCGCACCGTCGGGCGGCCAGCCGCGGGGGATGGGACCGGCAGCGGACGCCGCTCCTCGACATAGAATGACAGGGCCGTTTCCAGGGCATCGACGGCAGACAGCAACGCCTCGTCTTCGTCGTCCCCGACCGAATGGCAGAAGGGGAAATCCGGGAACCCCGCCACGACCGTGTTGGTGTCGGCGTCAGTCTCAAGCGTCACAGGGTAATCGAACATGGCGGAGCCTCACAGCAATCCAAGGTCTTTTTTGATGGCGTTCGCGAGCGGCGCGGGCATCTCTTTCGCTCCGTGAAACGGGAAGATCGAGTGCCGACCATTCAGTTCGACATGCAGATGACTGCCTTTGCCGGGCCGAAAGACCGCGCCCTGCTTGTCGAGCCAGCGTTTGAACTCGCTGTATTTCATCGGGGCTGTCCGTGCTTTGAATGCCGCAAGCGTAACATTTCTGTTGTGTTTTTCAATGGCGGTTAAGAGGGTGTAGACAAAATCAAACCGTTGTGGTCAACCGCCGCAGCAGGATGCGCGCCTCCGCCAGCCAAACCCAGGTTTCGGAGACCGCTGGCAGACGGTCATGATGCATGATCAATCGACGGGCACGCTCATTCCACGCATGGGTGCGCTCGACAACCCAGCGCTTCGGCAGCGGAACGAAGCCGTCGGCGTTGGCGATCACCACTCGGTCAGGCGCCCCGTCCACGTGCCAGGAGCCAACGCTTTTGTTGGCTGGATGGCGCACGACTTCCACGCGGATCGCGTGGGTCTGCTCGGTGGTTTGGGCAAATTGACCGGCGTAGGCGCTATCGACAAACAGCGTGTTGATCTGGGGGTACTTGGCGGCCGCGTCAGCGACGGCGCCCGAGGCGGCATCGCGGTCCTGAAGATTGGCCGCGACCACGCTCACCGCCAACACGAACCCCAAGGTATCGACCACCAGGCTGCGCTTGCGCCCCTTGACCTGCTTGCCCGCATCAAAGCCGCTCGGTCCACCCTGCGGCGAGCCGCGGGTCGATTGCGCATCCAGCACCGCCGCCGTCGGCGCGATCTCACGCCCCTCGCGTTCGCGCCATTGCCCCCGCAGTCGATCATGCATCTGCTCAAACTTCCCAGCCGCACTCCAACGGCGAAACGTCTTGTAGACATTCTGCCAAGGCGCGAAATCGTGCGGCAGCATCCGCCACGCGCACCCCGTGCGCACCACGTAGCAACACGCCTCCAGGATGCTCCGGCGCGACACGCGGGGCGGTTGACCCCGCCCGCCCGGCATCTCAAAGAGAGCGGCGACCAAGTCCCACTCCGCATCGGTCAGACAACTTGGGTAGCTTTGGTCGGGGTCGTGGCGACGATGCGCATCCGTATACCCATACCGACGCGGCGTTGCGCGCGCTTGCGCCTCGAGACCACTCTCGCCCCGGAGGCGCGTGACGCCCGCCTCCCGCAAGGACTTGCGAATCGTTGCTTCATGAGCCTCGATTCCCGTCCGTGCCGCGAGTTCCCGGGCAATCTCTGACAGCGTGGAGGTCGGGCGATCCGTGACAATTTGACGCAATACCGCTTGCTCCGCCTCGTGAATCTTGGGGGGACGACCAGCTTTCGACATCAGCGCACACCAGCTCAGTTGTAGACTGGTATACAAATAGCAGCTCAATTATTTTTGTCTACACCCTCTGAGCGAGTTGTTCTTCCATTTCGCGATGAATTCGGTTGGCGTCATCCGCCATCGTAGGAGCCCGCTTGCGGGCGACATGACCTGCCAAAACTTTTGGGGCTGCCAACCCACGTCGCCCGCAAGCGGGCTCCTACTCAAAAGGAGAATTGCTGGCGGATGCACCCGGCAAACCGAAACCCCAGGTACGGTCGGTATACTGGTTGAACTCGCAATCCTTCCGGAGAATTTTCTCATGCAACAAATCCGTCACCCACTGATCGCGCCACTCCTGATCGCCGCGCTCTTCTCCAGCCCGGTCGGCGCGGCCGAATCCGTCATCGCGCAACCCTCCAACCCGCTGGAGGGGCAAACCTGGCAACTAACCAGCTACCCGTCCGCGGATGGTCTCGTCGGGGCGATCGCCAAGACCAAACCGGCGCTCTTCCGGTTTACAGCCGGACGGATCGCGGGCAACGCCGGCTGCAATCAGATTACCGGCGCCTATCGTCTCGACGGAACCGGTCTGACGATCGATCAGAATCTGGCGTCCACCATGATGGCCTGCCCCGAACCGCTGATGCGGCAGGAACAGGCGGTCACCGCCGCGCTCGCCCGCGTCGCCGCCTATCGACAGGTCGGCGAGCGACTCGAATTGCTCGACGCGGCAAACCAGACGCTGCTCGGTTTTCAGGCAATCCAGGCAGCGCCATTAGTCGGCACGCTCTGGAGACTGGAGGTGTTCAACAACGGCAAACAGGCGCTCGTCTCGTCACTCGCCGGCGCCGACATCAGTCTTGAATTCAGCGAACAGGGCACGTTGGGCGGCTCCGATGGCTGCAATCGCTACATGAGCGGCTTCCGGCTCGAAGGCGACCGTCTGACCGTCGGCCCGATCGCGACCACCCGCATGGCCTGCCAGGGTCCGGACGCTGTCGCCGCGCAGGCCGCCGCCTATGCCAGGGCGCTTGGCACCGTCGCCGGCTATCGGATCGAAGGCCGCCAACTGACGCTCCTCGATGCGGACGGTAAGACCGCCGCGCGGTTTCAGGCGCCCGCTCCGGTCGATCCGGGCGATCCGGTCGAGTGATTCGGTCAGGCGCCTGCGAGTCTTGCGGGCAGGCGCCCAACCTGAACCCTGCCATGTATACTTGACAACCCTGGCCAACTCCACTTTCGCGCGAGGCGCTGCATGCACTGCTGGGCTCGATCTCTCTTCATCGTCGTGGTCGTGGCGCTTGGGATCCTCAGTATGTTGGGCGCCTGCGGTCAAAAAGGACCGCTTTATCTGCCCGAGGAGACGCCAGCCAACACCCCTGCCCCAGGCGCGGACGTTCCAGTCGCCCCACCGCTTGCCCCTGCTTCGGCTCCGCTCAGCACAGGAAGCGAAGCCGAAGGGACGACAGCGACATCCGCGACCCGGCCCAACCCGCCCTAGCCGAGAACCGCAGCGACTCCGAATGGATCATTTCAACGAACGCGACGGTGTCCTTCATGCCGAGGACATACCGCTCACCACCATCGCCGAGCGTTTCGGCACGCCCTGTTACGTCTATTCGCGGGCCACGCTCGAACGCCATTGGCGCGCCTTCGACCGCGCCTTTCGCGAGCATCCGCATCTGATCTGCTTCGCGGTCAAGGCCAATTCCAATCTGGCGGTACTCAATGTCCTGGCCCGCTTGGGCTCGGGGTTCGATATCGTCTCGGTCGGCGAACTCGAACGGGTGCTGGCGGCGGGCGGCGATCCCGGCAAGGTGATTTTCTCCGGTGTCGGCAAACGCGCGGACGAGATCCGCCGCGCGCTCGAGGTCGGTATCCGCTGCTTCAATGTCGAATCGGAATCCGAGTTGCTCCGGCTCGATCGCCTCGCGGGCGAACTCGGTTGCAAGGCACCGGTCTCGCTGCGGGTCAATCCGGACGTGGACGCCCGGACCCATCCCTACATCGCCACCGGGCTCAAGGACAACAAATTCGGCATCGACATCCAGTCCGCCGAGGCTGTCTATCTCCGCGCCGCCGCCCTGCCCAACCTGCGGATCGTTGGCATCGACTGTCACATCGGCTCGCAACTGACCGATCTGGCGCCCTTCATCGACGCGCTGGGCCGGGTCATCGCCCTGGCCGACCGTCTGGCGCAGTCCGGCATCATCCTCGAACATCTGGATCTGGGCGGCGGATTGGGCATCCGCTATCGCGAGGAACATCCGCCGGAACCCGCAGCCTATGCCGCCGCCCTGAGTTATCAGCTCGCCAGCCGCCCCTATGAGGTCATCCTGGAGCCCGGTCGCGCCATCGCCGGCAATGCCGGCATCCTCCTGACCCGCGTGGAATATCTCAAACACGGCGAGCACCGCCATTTCGCGATTCTCGACGCGGCCATGAACGACCTGCTGCGCCCCGCCCTCTATCAGGCCAACCAGGACATCGTCCCGGTCGTGCGCGCGACCGACGCCGACCCCGCCCGTTACGATCTGGTCGGGCCGGTCTGCGAGACGGCGGACTTTCTCGGCAAGGAACGCACCCTGGCCCTGCGCGAGGACGACCTGCTCGCCGTGCGCGGCAGCGGCGCCTATGGTTTCACCATGAGTTCCAACTACAACAGCCGACCGCGCGTGGCCGAGGTGATGGTCGATGGCGACCGGGCGACGCTGGTGCGGGAACGCGAGACCGTCGCCAGCCTCTTCGCGGGGGAGTCCGTGCTGCCGTGAAACGCCGTCTCGAACCCGAGTTAATGGATGGCGTCGAGCAGGCGCTCGCCTATGCCGAGGCGGATTTCTCCGAATCCAACACGCTGTTTATCGAACTGCTGAAACAGATGCGGCCCGGCGATCTGCATGGCGCGCGCGCGCTCGATCTCGGCTGTGGTCCGGCGGACATCAGCATCCGCTTTTTGCGCGCCTACCCGAAAGCGACCTGCGACGCGCTCGACGGCGCCCAGTCCATGCTCGACCTTGCGCAAACCGCGCTGGACGGGCTCCCCGGCGTCGCGCCGCGTTGCCGGTTGATCCGCGACATCATCCCCTCCACGCAGATTCCGAGCGTCCACTACGACCTGATCCTGTCCAACAGCCTGCTGCATCATCTGCACGATCCGCAGGTACTCTGGCGCGGCATTCGGGAGGCCGCTCGGCCGGGCGCGCTGGTGCTCGTCATGGACCTGATGCGCCCGGCCTCCGCCGGTTGGGCCGAGGCGTTGGTAGCGACCTATGCCGATGGCGCCCCGGAGATTCTGCGCACCGACTTCCGCAATTCGCTGTTCGCCGCCTTCGAGCCCCAGGAGGTCGTCGCCCAGCTTGCCGAGGCCGGACTGACCGCGCTGGAGGTTGCGGTCGTCAGCAACCGCCATCTGGCCGTTTCGGGACGTTTGCCCGGCCCGGCGTCGAGCGGAGCCGAAGCACCTGTGCTGAGCGGAGTCGAAGCATGAGTTTGCGCTTCACCAAGATGCATGGACTCGGCAACGACTTCGTCGTCTTCGACGCCATTCGTCAACGCGTCGATCTCGACCCCGCGACCATTCGCCGCCTCGCCGACCGGCGCTTCGGCATCGGCTGCGATCAGATCCTGCTGGTGGAGCCGCCGCGTCTGGCCGGCACCGACTTCCACTACCGCATCTTCAACGCCGACGGCTCCGAGGTCGAACAGTGCGGCAACGGCGCCCGCTGTTTCGCGCGTTTCGTCCGCGATCAGGGTTTGAGCGACCGCGACGAGATCCCGGTCGGGACCGCCGCCGGCGCGATCCGGCTCTATCTGGCACCGGACGGACAGGTCCGGGTCGACATGGGACCGCCCGAATTGACGCCCGAGCGCATCCCCTTTCAGGCCGACACCTCAAGCCCAACCTACGACCTGGAGGTCGCTGGCGAGACGCTGACCATCGGCGCGGCCTCCATGGGCAATCCGCATGCCGTGCTGCTGGTCGAGGATGTCGAGACCGCACCGGTCGCCCGTCTGGGTCCACTCATCGAGTCGCACCCGCGCTTTCCCCGCCGGGTCAATGTCGGTTTCATGCAGATCCTGACCCCGGCGCACATCCGCCTGCGCGTCCATGAACGCGGCGCCGGCGAGACCCTCGCCTGCGGCACCGGGGCCTGCGCGGCGGTCGTCAGCGGACGCTTGCGCGGCCTGCTCGACACCCGCGCGCGGGTCAGTCTGCCGGGCGGGGATCTTATGATAGAGTGGCGCGGTTTATCCCAGACGGTCTGGATGACGGGTCCGGCCGAAACCGTGTTCCAGGGGGAAATCGATCCATGAGGGCACAGTCGTGAACAGTCAGCAAGCCGAACCGGCCACACCCGAGGATCCCGAACTCAACACGCGAGTGACGAACTATCTGCTCAATCATCCAACCTTCTTCGAGCACAACCCGGATTTACTGCTTGCCCTGCGGGTTCCGCACCACACCGGCGGCACCATCTCGTTGATCGAGCAGCAGGTGCGGATCCTGCGCAAACAGCTTGAGACCGAGCGCAACCGTCTCAGCCACCTAATCTCCCGCGCGCGGGAATATGAAACGCTGTCCGCCCGTCTGCATGGTCTGGTGCTGCAACTGCTGTCGGTCAACGATCCAGAGCACCTGTGTCACCTCCTCAAGGACGGTCTGCGCCGGGAGTTCCACGCCGAGGCGGTCAGCCTCAAGCTCTTCCCTCTAGCGCCGGCGGAAAACGACCAACTGGATCCGCTGACCGCGGCTTTCCGTGATTTCGTGGAGCGCGAACACGCACTCTGCGGCCCCTTGAACGAAGAGAAAGGCGTCATCCTGTTCGGCGAAATGGGCGTCGCCATGCGGACCGCGGCCCTGATACCGATCCTCGCCGATGGCCAATCCGGTGTCCTCGCCATCGGCAGCGCGGATCCGGAACGCTTTCGCCCCGAGATGGGCACCGACCTGCTCGACCAGCTTGGCGAAATCGTCAGCCATAAGCTGAAAGCGGTTCCGCTCGCGCCGTGCAGCCATTTTTAACGTCCGTTCGTATCGAGTCCATTGACGTACGAATCGCCATCGATGAACGCCGAGACATCTCCAGATCCGATCGGACCTTTTATCGCCCATCTCGCCCATGAGCGTCGCTTGGCCGACCATACCCTGACCAATTATCGCCACGACCTGGAACGTCTCGCCGCCTGGCTGACCGACACCGAGACCGGAGCGATCGACCGGCTCGACGCACAGAGGGTGCGTCAATACATTGCCTGGCGCCACCGCAACGGCGCCTCCGGCAAGACCCTGCAGCGCGAACTTTCCAGCTTGCGCAGTCTCTACCGCTGGCTGCTGCGCGAGGGCCGCGCGGACGCCAACCCCGCCGTCGGCGTGCGCGCACCCAAAACTCCGCGCAAGCTGCCGGTCACGCTCGACGCGGACCAGTTGTGCAGCCTCCTGGATCATGCCGACGACGATGTATTGACGATCCGCGACACCGCGATGATCGAGCTTTTCTATTCCTCGGGCCTGCGTCTGGCGGAGCTGGTCGGGGTGAATCTGGGCGACATCGATATGAGCGAGAGCGAACTCTCGGTCCTCGGCAAGGGCGCCAGGACGCGCCGCGTTCCGGTCGGCGCCAAGGCGCGCGAAGCCGTGCAATCCTGGCTGCGGGTGCGCGCCAATCTCGCCAACGCCGACGAGTCCGCACTCTTCGTCAGTAGCCGCGGTACCCGCATCCATCCGCGCACCGTACAGGTTCGTCTCGCCCAATGGGCACAAACGCAGGGTGCCAACCGCGGTCTGCATCCACACTTGCTGCGCCACAGCTTCGCCACCCATCTGCTCGAATCCTCCGGCGACCTGCGCGCCGTGCAGGAACTGCTCGGGCATGCCGATATCGGCACCACCCAGATCTACACGCATCTGGACTTCCAGCATCTGGCCCAGGTGTACGATCAGGCGCATCCGCGGGCGAAGAAAAAACCTTAGAAGCGGTTTGCATTGCCGCCGCCGCGGTTGCAACGACTTCGGTTGCCGCCAGGAAGCGCTGAGGCGGATAATGCCCCGCGAAATCCTGAAAGCGAGAGCAATCCAAGACGATGACTGGCGAACGGCAATTATTGAGCGGCGACGAGGCGGTCGCGCTGGCGGCACTGCACGCGGGGGTGCGATTGGGGACGGGGTATCCCGGCACCCCGTCCACCGAGATTCTCGAAACCTTCGATCTGTTGGGCGGCCACGCGCAATGGTCGCCCAACGAGAAGGTCGCCCTGGAGGTCGGGCTTGGCGCGGCCTTCGGCGGGGCGCGGACCCTGGTTACCATGAAGCATGTCGGGCTAAACGTGGCCGCCGACCCCTTGTTCACCGCCGCCTACACGGATATCGAGGGCGGTCTGATCGTGATCTCCGCCGACGATCCGGGCCTGGCCTCCAGCCAGAACGAGCAGGACAACCGCCATTATGCGCGCGCCGCCGCGCTGCCCATGCTCGAACCCGTCGATTCGCAGCAAGCCTATGATTTCACGTGGCTGGCGTTCGACATCTCTGAACGCTGGAAGATCCCGGTGATCCTGCGCCTGACCACGCGCGTCTGTCACGCCAAGACCGTGGTGCATCCGCGCGCGGCCGTATCCGACACCCCCGAACCGAGCTTCGTGCGCAACATCCCGGCGCGGGTCATGATCCCGGCCTATGCCAAGCCCGCGCACCAGCGGTTGCGCCAGAAGCTGGCCGAGATCGCCGCCTGGAACGACGCAGAGGGGCCGATCCGGCTCGACACGGGGCGTGCCGACCTCGGTATCGTCGCCACCGGCATCGCGGCGGTGCATGCGCGCGAGGCCGCGCCCAAGGCGAGTCAACTGACCATTGGACTGACCTACCCGCTCCCGCTCGGACGCATCCGTACCTTCGCCATGGGCGTGGAGCGTTTGGTGGCGATCGAGGAAGGCGATCCGATCCTGGCCGACTCGCTGCGGGCGGCCGGTATCCCGGTCGAGTGCAAGCCGGAGATGTACCGCTTCGGCGAACTCAATGTGGCGCGGGTGCGCCGCATTCTGGCCGGCGATACCAGCCCCGAGCCGGTTCCGCCCAAGGGCAAGCCGCCGGAACTCTGTCAGGGCTGCGCGCATCGCGACGTCTTCCAGGTGCTGCGGGATCTCGACTGCATCGTCGCCGGCGACATCGGCTGCTATACGCTGGGCGTGCTACCGCCCTTCTCGGCCATGGATACCTGTGTCTGCATGGGCGCGAGCATCGGGGTCGGGCTCGGGTTGCGGCATGTGCTGCCGGAGGCCCAGGCACGGCGCGTGGTCAGCGTGATCGGCGATTCGACCTTTGTCCATTCCGGCATCACCGGCATCGCCGAGATGGTCTATAACCCGCCCGCCACCGGTCACGTGGTGTTGATCCTGGACAATGGCACCACCGCCATGACCGGCCAGCAGGAACATCCGGGCACCGGGCGTCTGCTCGATCATTCGCCGACCGGCAAGATCAGCTTCGAGGCACTGGCCCAGGCGATGGGCGTCCAGAATGTCCATGTCGTCAATTCGCAGGACAAGGAGTCGTCGCTGCGGGATCTGGTCGTCAACCTGTTGGCCAAATCCGAAACCTCGCTGGTCGTCGCCCGTCAGCCCTGCGTGCTGGCCGCGCCCAAGATTCGTTTCTACGAGAAGGCCGCGACCGAGCGGTTGGCGGCCTCGTCCTGTCCGGCCGATGTGGTGGATCAATGAACGTGAAGAATATCGTCATCGCCGGACTCGGCGGTCAGGGCGTGCTCAAGGCGTCGGATATCCTCGCCGACGCGGCCTTTCGCGCCGGGTTCGATGTCAAGAAAAGCGAGCTGCACGGCATGAGCCAGCGCGGTGGGTCGGTGAGCAGCGACGTACGCTACGGCGATGCCGTCCTCAGCCCCATGGTGCCGCCGGGCGAGGCCGATGTGCTGGTCGTGCTGGAAGAGACGCAGATCGAGATCAACCGCCCGACGCTACGCACAGGCGGCGTCCTGATCGGTCCGGATCTGCTCGATCCCGCCGCGCTCAAGAACAAGAAAAGTCTCAATGTCGCGCTGCTCGGCGCGGCCTCGACGGTGCTGGAGATTCCGCAAGAGCACTGGCTGGCCGCCATGCACGCCAATCTGGCCGAAAAGCTCCATACGCTCAACGAGCAGTCATTCGCGCACGGACGCGCGGCGGCGCTGGCGCGGACATCGGCACAGTGACCCAGGCCGCATGAGCCACGATCAGAACTTCAAGAATCTGATCCTCGACTACCCGCGCGAGGCGATCGCCTTCTTTGCCGCCAGCGAAGCCGCCGTGTTGGATCAATCGGTGCGCATCCTGCCCATCCGTCAGGAACAGTTGAAGGAACGACTCGGCGAGCGGTTTCGCGAACTTGACGTGCCCCTGCTGGCGGAGTGGCCGGACGGGCGGCGCGCGGCGCTCCTGTTCGTGCTGGAGGAAGAGACTGAACCGCGCCGTTTCTCCATCCACCGACTGGCGCATTATTGTCTGGATCTAGCCGAACTCTTGAACACCGACCGCATCGTTCCGGTCGTCATTTTCCTGCATGCGGGCACCTTCGCGACGGAGTTACGGCTCGGTGGCGAAGCCCAGACCTATCTGAACTTTCAGTATCTGGCTTGCCCGCTGTTCCAGACTCCGGCGTCCGAGTATTACGAGAGTCCGAATCTGGTCGCGCGGTTGAATCTACCGAATATGGCCTATGCGCCAGCCGACAAGGTTGACGTCTACGCCCATGCCGTGCGCGGTCTGCTGACGCTTGAACCCGACCTGGAGCGTCAGATCAAATATCTCGATTTCATCGACATCTATGCGCATCTCGATGAAAATGAACAGGTCATTTATCAACAACGCTACGCGCACGAGGCCGACACCATGAGCGGATTCGCGGAGAGATTCATCCAGCAAGGCGTTCAACAGGGCGTTCAACAGGGCGTTCAACAGGGTATCCAACAAGGCGTCCAACAAGGAGAAGCGCGCCTGTTGCGCAGGTTATTAGCCAGCCGCTTTGGGAAACTCCCGGAAGAAACCCTCAGGGCGATTGAGGTTGCCGATCCCGACACGCTGCTGCAATGGTCGGATCGGGTTTTGACCGCCCGCACCCTGGAAGACGTCCTGCATTGAGCGCAACACTGGGCCATGATTCACAAGCGCCCTGCCCATCGGCGGCCTGAAAACTGACAACTCGATCATGAGGACAGCATGCTGACTGAGCTTTGGAACGACGCCGAAGGCGGTTTCCACCCCGCCAGCGCCCCGGATTTCCTGCCCGCGACGGCGCTTAAACAGGTCCAACTGCGCCGGCTGCGCGCGGTCGTGGCGCGTGCCTACAAGAATGTCGCGCTGTTCCGCACGCGCATGGAGGAACGCAGCCTGACGCCGGACGCGATTCACAGCCTCGCGGACATCCAACATTTACCCTTCACGATCAAGACCGATCTGCGTGACACCTATCCTTTCGGGCTGTTCGCCAGCCCCATGAGCGACGTGGTCCGCCTGCATGCCTCCTCCGGCACCACCGGCAAACCGATCGTGGTCGCCTACACGCGTGAGGATATCGACGTCTGGGCCGAAGTCATGGCGCGCACCTTCGCCGCCTGCGGGCTGCATCGCGGGGACATCCTGCAGAACGCCTTCGGCTACGGACTCTTCACCGGCGGACTCGGCGCGCACTATGGCGGCGAGGCGCTGGGCGCGACCGTGATCCCGATCTCCGGGGGCAACACCGACCGTCAGATCATGCTGATTCGCGACTTTGGCGTCTCGGCGCTCTGCTGCACGCCAAGCTATTTCACCCACATGATCGAGCGCGCTCGCGAACTGGGCGTCGATCTGCATGACCTGCCGCTGCGGGTCGGCATCTTCGGCGCCGAGCCTTGGACCGACGGCATGCGCCGGCACATCGAGACCGAGGCCGGGATCAAGGCGTATGACATCTATGGTCTCTCCGAGATCATCGGTCCCGGCGTCGCCAGCGAGTGTTCAGCGCAGGAGGGGCTGCATGTCTTCGAGGATCATTTTTATCCCGAGATCATCGATCCCGAAACCGGCGAGGCGCTGCCCGACGGCCAGGAAGGCGAGCTGGTGCTCACCACCCTGAGCAAGAAGGCAATGCCGATGATCCGCTATCGCACCCGCGACATCACCTCGCTGATCACTGAGCCTTGTACTTGCGGACGCACGCTGAGACGCATGCGCCGCATCGGTCGGCGTTCGGACGATATGTTCATCATCCGCGGGGTCAACGTCTTTCCGTCGCAGGTGGAAGCGGCCCTGCTCGCGGTCGAGGGGACGCTGCCGCACTATCAGATCATCCTCACCCGCGATCAGGGGCTAGACCGCATGGCGGTCGAGGTCGAGGTCACGCCCGAGGTCTTCAGCGACCGGATCGGCGCGCTGGAAAACGTGCGCACCCGTCTGGCCCAGGCCATTGAGCATATCCTTGGCATCCGCGTCGAATTGCGATTGGTGGAGCCGCGCAGTATCGCCCGCAGCGAGGGGAAGGCGAAGCGGGTGATCGATCGGCGGAACGATACCGTCTGATCGCGGGGCGTCATGAATCCAAGCAAAGTCGAGCGAGACCATCTTGTCGTCCTCGCCGAATCGGCGATCAACGTGCTTTAACGGGAACTCAAGACCATGAAACTCCAGCAACTCTCGCTCTTCCTCGAAAATCGTCCCGGTCGGCTCGATGCACCGCTGGAGGCCATCGCCGCCGAGGGAATCAACATCCTGACGCTCTCGCTGGCCGATACCGCGCAGTTCGGCATCCTGCGTCTGATCGTGCGCGAATGGGATAAGGCCAAGCGCGTTCTGGAACAGGCGGGCTGGGTGGTGAATCTGACCGAGGTGGTAGCGGTCGATGTCCTGGACCGGCCCGGCGGACTGGCGGCGGTGCTCAAAATCCTCGATGGGGCTGGACTCAATATCGAGTATATGTACGCCTACTCGCTGCGACGTGGCGATAAGGCCATCCTCATCTTCCGTTTCGAGGATCCGGACCGGGCCATTCAGGTGCTGCTCGACCAGGGGCTGCATGTCGTCGATGGCGATGAGTTGATGAGCTTCGCCGCCGCCTAAACCGCGCACCGAATGAAGCGCGTCATTGCAAGCGCCCGACGGGCGGCTGTCTGCCGCCGTCGGAGCGGACGCGGTTTCCATGAAACACGAATCACGACCCTGGATCATGCCCGTACCCAACCCTAGCCCCGACTGGTCGAACGAATACCCCATCTGGAACCCGACGGCGGAAACCCTGCCGCGCGCCGAACGCGAGGCGCTGCAACTCGAACGCCTGCGCGCGTTGGTGGGTCGGGTCGCCCGCGTGCCCTTCTACCGCGATCTGTTCGCCCACCGCGAGATCGGACCGCACAGCATCCGTTCGCTGGCCGACCTTCGGCGGTTGCCCTTCACGACCAAGGACGACATGCGCCGTCAGCATCCGCTCGGCTTTCTCGCCGTGCCGCGTCGGGATCTGGCGCGTATTCACGGTTCGTCCGGCACCACCGGCAAGCCGACCTTCGTCGCCTACACCGCCGGGGATCTGCGCATCTGGTCCGAACTGTGCGCGCGGTTTCTGGTGGCCGGCGGACTGCGGCCCGAACACACGACTCAGGTCGCCTTCGGCTACGGGCTCTTCACCGGCGGCTTCGGGTTGCACTATGGGATCGAACGGGTCGGCGCGACCGTGATCCCGGCGGCGGCCGGCAACACCCGGCGTCAAATCGAGATCATGCGCGACCTGGACCCGGAGGTGCTGATCTGCACCCCGAGTTACGCCCTGACCATCGCCGACGCGGCGCGCGAACTCGGCATGGACCCGCGCGCCCTGCCGATCCGTTTCGGACACTTCGGCGGCGAGCCCTGGACCGAGGACATGCGTCGCGAGATCGAGGATCAGCTCGACATCGCCGCCTTCAACAATTACGGACTGTCGGAGGTCATCGGGCCTGGGGTGAGCGGCGAATGCGTGGCGCGCACCGGGATGCATCTCCAGGAAGATCACTTTCTCGTCGAATGCCTGGATCCGGAGACCCTGGAACCGGTCCCCGAGGGCGAACCCGGCGAGTTGGTCATCACCACCCTGACCCGCGAGGCAATGCCGATGATCCGCTACCGAACGCGCGACATCGCACGACTGTACCGCGAACCCTGTCCCTGTGGACGCACCACCACCCGCATGAGCCGGGTCGCCGGACGCACCGACGACATGCTGATCATCCGCGGCGTCAACGTTTTCCCATCGCAGATCGAGGAAGCCCTACTGCGGGTGGAGGGAACGACGCCCCATTATTTGATCGAGGTCAGCCGTCCGGGTACGCTGGACGAGGTTCGCGTCAAGGTCGAAATCCATCCGGAAATCTTCTCCGACCGCATGGATCGCATGCAAGCCGTGTGCGAGCGCATCAGCCGCGAGATTCAAACCGTCGCCGGCATCCGCGCCCATGTCGATCTGGTCGAACCGCGCAGTATCGAACGCTTCGTCGGCAAGGCCCGGCGGGTTCTCGATACGCGCGGCCTGAACGAGCGGGAATCCTGACTCGTCACTCTTCACCACACTCACGAGGAATCACCATGACCACCCGCTTTTCTGGCGCTGCGAACGCGCATTCGCTCATTCGAGGCATGCGGTTGACCCTAGCGGTCCTGCTCGCCTCACTCCTGAACCTGTCCGCTGTCCTTGCCAGCGACGAGGGTATCTATCTTGAGACGCTCAATCGCAGCACCGGACTGATGGGCGAGGCGCCCCAGGAGGAATTAAGCAAGACCTACCTGGCCCACGACAAGATGAAAGTGGCCAGTTCAGAGGCCGAAGGGACCGACATGATTCTGGATCCGGCGACCGGCACCATGACCTTCATCAATCATGCCGCCAAGCAGTATTACACAATCAATATCGCCAGCGTGAAGGAAGGCATGTCCCAGCCGGGCATGGAGCAGATGCGCGCCATGGTCGCGGAAACCAAAATCACGGTTCAGGACACCGGAGAAAGCCAGAAAATTGGCGATTGGAACTGTCGGAAATATCTGGTTTCCAAGACCGGCATGATGGGAATCGAGCAAGAGGTCTGGGCGACCGAGGAGGTCGATTTCGACGTGAACCGTTTCACCGAGATGATGAGCCTGTCGGGCCCGGACGGACTGCTGGCGAACTCGCCCGAGGGCGCCGCCCAACAGGCCGAGATGGCGAAGATCAAGGGCTATCCCATCCTGACCAAGACCAAGATGCAGATGATGGGTTCGTCGATGGAATCCGAAAGTGAGGTCAAGGTCATCCGCAAGGAGGCCATGCCGGCCTCTCTGTTCGACATTCCCGAAGGCTATACCGAGCGGGAGATGGGCAAGGGAATGGGCGCGGCAATGCCCGGACCCGCCGCGCATCCTTAATCCTGAAAAAGCAGTTAGCCGCCAGCCGCCAGCCGCCAGCCGCCAGCCGTTGTTTTATCGAAGTTTTCGCTGATAGATGCCTTCCCCTGATGGGTGAGACCTGACAAGCGAGGCGCGATGGCCAAATGTCTGACTCAAAAAAGCTGACCGCTGGAGGCTGGAAGCTGACAGCTCTTTGTTAGATAAGTCCCTGGCACGCGATAGATTCAAGTTGCAGCCGATCGTATTTGCCCGAGGGAAGCAGCGGCAGCCGCGCCAGCCGACGAAACTCCCGAGGGCGTTCGGGACCGGATAACCGTCGAACGCACCAGTTTTCAAGACTGGATTCGTCGATCTCGCCGCGATAGAGCGCGACCAACCGATGCCCCCAGATATCGTCATCCAGACCCACGACGACGACTTCCCTGATCCCCGCCGCCTCGTGCAGCACCGCTTCGACGCGGGCCAGCGAGACATTGTTGCCGCCGATCACCCGAAGATCGTCCGCGCGGCCCAGCACCTTCAATTGACCATCGTCGGCCAGGCAGGCGAGATCGGCGGTCTCGAACCACCCATCCTCCAGACCCTGCCCCGGATCGCGGCTCGGGTTCGCATAGCCGGCCATCACCATGGCCCCGTAAATCCGTAGACGCGCGGGTCGCGACGCGCAACCGGGCGCCGCGACCTGAATCCCAGGCAGCAACCTGCCCACCAGCCCGGACTCCGGCGCCGTACCGGTCAAACGCTCGGTCGTGGCGATCTGGGTCGCGGTCTCGGTCATGCCATAGGTGAGATGGATCGGCCAGCCCGCGTCCAGCGCGCGCTGGACCAGGGAACGACTGGTCGCCTGGCCTCCCACCAGAAGTACGCGCAGATGGGGCGGCGGGGTCGGGTCGAGATCCAGCAGACGCGCCAGCATCGGCGGGACCAGCGAGAGATGGGTGACGGGGCGCGCGCGTAGATCGGCCATCACCGCTGGTGCCGCGAATCCCTCATGCAGCAACAGGGTCGCGCCAGCCAGCGCGCAGCGATAGCCGATGGAGATGCCGCCGACATGACTCAGGCGCAAACAGGTCAGCCAGAGATCGCCCGGCGCCAGACCCAGTCGCGCGTTGACCGCCAGCGCCGAGGCGAGAAGATTGTCGGCGGTCAGCATCGCGACCTTGGGCGATCCGCTGCTCCCGCTAGTCTTGATCAGGAGCGCGATGGCATCAGCCGCATCGCCCGTTCTAGCCGTGCCGCAACCGGTCGGAAACAGTCGCTCCGAGTCCGGATGCCAGCGCCACTCGGCCCCAGTCATGCCGGCGAGTGTCCGCCATTCGGTCTCGGCGGTTCCGGTCCGATAGGGAAAGAGCGCGGCCCCGATGCGGGCAAGCGCGAGTTGCATCAGGAGCAGATCCAGACCCGGCGAGTCGGGCGCCAGCACCGCTTGATTCGCGCCCAAGCCTTGGGCCCGCAGCGTGTCGACGCGACGCGCCAGACGCAGGGAGCGTTCGTGATTGTCCCAGACGTCGGCACCCCGGAGGAACGCGATCCCAGGCCTGGAACGCCAGGGCGCATCCGTGAAGTCAGGAACGGCGATCATGCGAGGCGACAATCCGTGCTGATATTCAGATGAAGGTGGACACGGTTTGGATTGCCCGCCACCAGCCCAGCCAGTCCGAGGACACTCGGCTACCAGCGGACCTCGAAGACGCAACGCGGCGCGCCATTGGCTTCACAGGCGATTTCAGTGACGACGGATTCGCGCTGGACTAAACGGCGAAACAGCCGCTCGAAGGTTCCGGCATAAAAGTCGCAGAGTGGCTCGGCGGCCGTGGCGCCACGGCACATCGGCGAATTGGCGATCAGGAGCTTGGGCGGATAGGACGGGTCGGCATCGAAGACACCGGTTCCGACAAAGGTCCAGGAATTACCGCGAATCGCCTTGATGAGGGTTCGGCAGGCCAGGCTGGGCGGCAGGATGGAGAGCAGCCGCTGGGCGGGCCGGGGAATGCGGTTGGCCAGCAGATAATCGCCGGTACGCAGCCCGGCATCCCGGGAGACCGAACGCGCGGCGGGAATCCCAAGTTGGACGCGCAGCGCGCCCTGCAGGGCGACCACTTCCTGTTCGTCGACCATCTCGGTCGGCATGGCCTGAAGATAGCGGTCGAGTCCGGCCAGATGAAAGAGATCCGTCACGGCCTGCCGACCCTGAGAGGCTTCCAATGACTCGGCAATGCGAATGATGGCGTTGGGACCGATGCGTCCCCGATGCACTGTTTCGTTCACGTCGGCAACCTGAAACGCCACTGACAACTCCCCCAATCCAGAAAGGCATCCTGCTCGGCGCACAGACCGCGCAGCAGATAGCGGCCCTCCGGAGTGACTCGAATCCCGTCCGAGGACACCTCGACGAGACCATATCCGGCTTTGTCGCAGAGACGATCATAGTCCTGCTTCAGATCCACCGCCGTACTGGCGGGCAGTTGCAGATTGCACATGAGATAAAGCACCGCCTCCCGCCGCCGCCGTTCGGCGTCGTTCAAGCGGTGCCCCCAGGCCACCGGAAACTGCCGAAGATCAAGATGGTTGTGCCAGCTCTTGAGATCCGACTCGTTTTGCACCAGCGCGCCGCCAATCTCGCCAATGGCGCTTGGCCCGAAGGCCAGAACCTGTTTCGCCGGCATCGTGGTGTAGCCGATCGCATTGCGGTGCAGACGGCCCTCGGTTTGGGCGTCGGCCAGTTCGTCGGTTTCGCGCACAAAGACATCCAGACCGACCCAGCGATAGCCCGCATCGGTGAAGGCGTGGACGGCTTCATGAAAAAGGGCCAGTTTTTCTGCGGAACTGGGAAGATGGTCGGCGTTGATCGCGTGCTGATGCGGCCGCGCGGAGGGGTTATGCGAATAGCTGAAGCAGGCGACTCGATCCGGGCTCAGATCGAGAATCTGATCCAGGGTCGACCGAAAACCCGCCGGGGTTTGAAAGGGCAGGCCGTAGACCAGATCGAGGTTGATACTCTGAAATCCGGTTTCGCGCGCGGTCTGGAAGACATCCCGCACCATGCTGAGCGACTGCACCCGACCGATCGCGCGCTGCACGTCGGCGTTGAGGTCTTGCACGCCGAAGCTGATCCGGCGAAACCCCAGCCCGTAGAGCAGTTCCAATTGACCGGCCGAGGATCGCCGAGGATTGCACTCGATGGAGGTGCAGGCATTGGGGGCAATCGTGAAGTGACGCTCAACGATCTCCATCAAACGGGCCAATTGAGGCTCATTGAGATGATTTGGCGTGCCCCCGCCCACATGCAATTGACTGATTTTTCGACCGCGACCGATAAGATCGGTCGCCATGGCCATCTCGCACTCGAGCGCGTCGAGATAGCGATCAACCTTCTCCAGGCTATGCGTGACCGTGGTATCGCAGGCGCAATAGAGACATCGCACATGACAGAAGGGGACATGCGCATAGACGGCAAGCTGTTCCTCCGGCCGTTGCCGGAGGTCGGTCAGCACTTCCCGATACTGCGCATCGCTGAAGGCGTTGTCTCCGACGAGATCCGACGCCGACAATGTGCACCCAAGTGGCGAATGGCCATACCGCTCAAGGAGTTCAAGCGGAAGACTGGAAGGTAGGGGAGGCGCCATGGTCGAAACCCGCTTAGTCAGGTTGTGCCGCTGTCATCTTCGGCATGGTCACGGTCCCGCGGACAGGGACCGAATCGACACCGCTCAGTTCAGACTCGTCGACCCGCAGATCGTCGGGCGCGGCGCAGACGGCAAGCCTGACCGGAGTGCCCCTAGAGTTCATGTCCGCCGCCAGATCCGGGCGATCCCGCTTCAATTGCGCGATTTCATCCATTGTCAAGACCTTGGAGGCATCGAATCCGAGATCGACCTCGGCGGACATCCCGTTCATCTTGAGTCGCCCAAGATCATAGAATTTCTTCGACGCCGTTGTCTTCGCGAACGCCTTGAGACAGCCCAGCATGTAGCGCCGCTTAAATTTATCCTTGATCCAAGGGTAGCTGAGGAAGCTCTTGAGCATGTAAAAACGGGCGTAATTTTTCAGCACGCCCTTCAGCACCTGCTCGCGCGTCATGAACTCGGGCTTCATGATCGGCGTCACGAAATTATACTTCGAGAAATCGCGAACCTCTACCTTGTCGCCAAGTTCCTCGAACAGTTCCGCGAAGGGCCAAGGCGTGAACATGTTCCAGTTGGCCATGTCCGCTTTCCAGTCCTGGGCCAGTTTGTAGGTCTCTTCGATGGTCTCCGGGGTCTCGTTTTCGAGCCCCATGATGAACTGCACCTCCGCGACGATGCCCGCGTCCTTGAGCAGCTTCACGGCGAGTTTATTCTGGGCGACCGTCGTCTGCTTGCGGAAGGTGTCCAGATTCAACTGGGAGACGGCCTCGGTCCCCAGCGAGACGTGGACGAGTCCGGCCTTGCGATAGAAGGGGAGCAGTTCGCGATCGCGCATGATGTCGGTCACGCGGGTATTGATCCCCCAATAGAGCGGCAGGTCGCGCTTGATCAGTTCGTCGCACAGGGCGATGAACTTTTTCTGGAAAATGGTGGGCTCCTCGTCGGCGAGGATCATGAAGCCGACATTGTAGTCACGCACCAGGGTTTCGATTTCGTCGACGAATTTCCTGGGATCGCGATGACGGTATTTGCGCCAGAATTTCCACTGCGAACAGAAGCGGCAGGTAAAAGGACAGCCGCGCGCGAAGTTCGGGACGGCCACGCGGCAATTCAACGGGGTATAGATATAGCGGTCCCAGTTCAGCAGGGACCAGTCCGGCGTCAGGGTGTCGAGATCCTCGATCACCGGATGCGCGGGCGTGGCGACCACCTGTCCTTCGTCATCGATGAAGGAGATCCCCCAGATCTTGTGACGCGCCTCGCGGTGCGTGCCGTCTTCGATCGCCTTCAGCAGCGCAACCGCGATCTCCTCGCCCTCGCCGCGGACGATATAGTCGATCCAGGGCGCCTCGCCAAGCACCTGCGTATACATGAAGGTCGCATGGATGCCGCCGAGCACGGTGATGGTGTCCGGATTCACCTCCTTGGCAAGCTGAAGCGTGGTTTGAGCCTTGTAGATCTGGGGCGTGATGGCGGTGGCCAGGACGACATCGGGTTTATTGGCACGGATGATCTCGCGCAGCTTGTCGTCGGGGATATCGTCGGTCATGGCGTCGACGAAGCGAACATTGGTCATACCCGCATGCTTCAATGCACCGCCGATGTAGGCTACCCAGCCAGGGGGCCAGTTACCGGCAATCTCCGCGCCACCGCAGTGATAGTTGGGCTGGATCATCAATATACGCATGGCTATACCTCAGGAACGGGTCAAACGGGATGCGGCGCGATTCGGCATTGTCGGCCATGAACTGCAGGCCGATCCAAGGGCCGGCACGGACTCGTCTTGTCAGGTCCGGGGCCGCTGGGGTACAGGCCGGGACACGCCCGGCGATGCTTCGAGGGCGATCATGCTCCACGGGTCACTCATGAGTTGGCCGAGAGACGGCTGCCGCAAATCCAGGCAAGACGGTAGCCGATTCCCGAGCGAGCTTATATGATTAAGGTCAAGGTGGCCGAGAATTCGGCAGTTAACAGCGCTTATCATGACCCGGAAATGGGCCTGAAGGATAGTGCCAAGGTTCGGTTTACGAGCGTCGAGACTGGAAAGGCGCCGCCGAATACCCTTCACGCTCCGGTCGCTATCCCAATACGGCTGCGTTTGCTCCACTGGCGCGTTTGCGGCGACGGCGTCTTGGTCCTTGTCGTGGAGCAGTGCGAGAGGGTAGCGCACACCTCGTTCTCGCCGGGATCGCTGGGCGGACGTTCCGAATCCCTCGCGTCGGGTGTCTCGCGCGGCGGCAACGCCCAGGCCCAGAGCGCCTCGTCGGGCAGCGGCAACACGAGTAGCCAGTGCTCCAGAATCGCCAGCGCCAGCAGGGTCGCCACCAGAGTCAATCCGACAGCGGCGGAACCGTCCGCATCGGGGGCGGACACCCTGAGCACGATCAAAACGACCAGAATCGTCGGCAACGTCACGGAGACCGGAAAGAGCAGGTTCATCCCGCGCTTCGCCATATAGGTCTTCAGATAGCGAAGGTGCTCGGGGAGCCAGCTCTCATTGAGGTTTGGAACGCCCAGGAACAGATTCAATTTCGCGCTCCAACGCATCAACCAGAGCACGACAAAGGTCCAGGTACCAACCTGATTCGGCTCGCCCCAGGAAATCGCGATCAGCAGCAAGCCCGTCGTCATGATGGCCAATTCATGATACAGACTGGTCATGATGGCCAGTCTGAAGCGTTTCCACTGCGTGCAGCCTTCCGGGCAGGGGGTCTTGCGCGGCCCGGTCGCGTAGCCGGTGAAATAACTCATTTCGAGTACGCCCCAGATCACCAGTCCACAGGTGAAGGCGAGGTAATTCATCGCGGTACTGGTGGAGATGCTGCTCGCGAACAGACCGAAGATCGCGATCGCCAGAACCGCCGCCCCGCCCAGCATGGTCCAGCGAAAGGTCCGTCCAGGCAGATTGTCGAGATACAGCACGACACCGGTGCTGAACCACCACAACCCAAGCGCATAGAGGATCGGAAAACCGAAGTCAGACATGGATTAGACCCAATTCTGGTACCGCTTCGGACCCGAACACGCGCGAGCCGATGTTGAATAAATCGTCAGCGTCAAATGTCGCCGTCTCGGGTTTGCGCGCGTGAGCGTGGTTCCGCCTGCGTCGAGTCAATGGGAATTCATTGGGGCGCGGCAGGAGGCGCCGGCAGGAGTTGCTCGAACGCGGCCTCATTGGTGGCGCCATAGGCTTTGAGTTCGAGTTGGATCCCGGTAATCGGATCCTTCAGGGTTAGATCGCCGCTTTCTCGCCTCGCTAGATGAAAGGGCTCCGAGAGATCGGCCTGATAGCCTTTGCGTTGACGCTCCATACTTCTCAAGACGCCACGAATGAAACCGCCCTCTCCAGGCGGCAGGGTTTGGATCAGGGCGCCGGTCTCGACGTCGTAGACCGCGACCGCTCCGTCGGCAAGATCCAGAAATTTGATCTCGCGCGCGAGCACCTCTGGTGTCACCGGCGCCAGATCCATTTTCGTACCCGTCAGACGCGCGACGCTAATCATCAGGATGATAAAACCCAACAAAGCAGCCATGGCGATCAGCACACCCTTCGGAAAAGGGCGGTTATTCAATGCGTCACTCAATGTCAGACCTCGTCAGGATAGGGTTTCGCCTGGAGACGCCAGATGATCGACCGACAGATCCGTGTCTTCCGTCTCGCGTCCGGCCAGTTCGGCGGACTGCTCCGAGTAGGCCCTTAGCGCATCCGCCAGAATTGCCGCCACCTTGTCCGCGTCCGGAACAGACCGGAGCATGGGTTGAGGCGGAGAGAAGTGCCATGGACGAACATGGGGCCAGAAAATGATATAGGAAGGATGCGCGGTCTCGGCAAGAAGCAGCGGAATATCCCCTGTCCCATCCCGATAGCGTTTCAGATCGGCAGTCCGAATCTGCTTGAAGGGAAGATTCATGATCATCTGGATGGCGACCCCAATCCGCATCACGACACGCTGGTTCGTAATGGTATAGACGGTCGCGCGGCTCATGGCCCAGCCGAGCAACGCCAGCGCGCCCACGGCAATCAATCCCAACACTAGAATCCACGACACGCCCATCAGCGCGCTCGCCGCGGACGAGTCCGCGGACCAGTCCACAGCGATACGCCAGACCGCGAGCACCGCGAAATAGATCGCGACCGTTCGGACATGAAAGGCACTCCGCGCCAGAGCCGTCCAGCGCGGAGCGCCCTGCCAAAGCATCTCCTCACCGGGAGGCAGACGCTCGGGCAAGCCGCGAATGGGCTCGAAGTCGTATTCCTTCACAGCAAGGGCTCAGCACGTTCCGGTGTTGCGTAGAGCTTGCCGCCGCCATAATAGGCACACACTTTGTCTTCTTCGTAGAGTGTGATCTGATCTGGCTTGGACAGCGCCGGAACATTTGCAAAATGCACCGCACGTAGCGCCAGCACCTTGATCTTACGGGCCTTCTTGTCGAATTTGCAGAAGTTGATTGGCAGCATCGCCTGCTTGCCGCCCTGCGCGACCTTCATTTCGAGGTAGCGAATCTGCGGCTCGGAACGATCCACCCAGACATCGGTCACGGTGCCGGCAACCTCTCCGTCCAGGCCAACGACCGTCATGCCGCGCGGATCCGGATCGCGTTCGGCGATCGAGAAATCCTTCGCGACACGCAGCGGCACGATCTTGGGTTGACCTTCGTGGGTCAGATCCAAGTGTTTTTGACGGTCTGGCGAGGCGCCTGGTCCCACGCCAGCCAGCATCGGGTCGCCGATGGGATCCAGCGGCGCGCCCTGGAAGGGAGCGGATGGAGTGGCATTGAGCTTCGCGGCCGGAGCCTCCTGGCGCGGCGCATAGACGGTGCCGGCATTATGCGGGAGCACGAACTTCTTGGGGCTCGGCATGCCGGGAAAACCGACGATCTTGACCCGTCCGCCCGAACGCTCGGTCCGGCTGGACTCCAGCGGATAACCCTCACGCTTGTCCTCGGCGTGAAGATAATAGACGAGCCCGGCAAAGAAAAACCAGAACGCCCAGATCGCGAGTTGAGCAACGTCGATATATTCAGTGATGGCAGCAGACATGATGTAAACCTCCGTAGGACGAATGACTAGCCTTTGAAGAAGGCTAGGCCGAAGCGCGTTGAGCGCCCTTGGCTCCGGGTTTCAGCAAACCCGGAAAGAACCAAAAACGACCAACATGACGAAAAAAAAGAGTCTCATACACGGACCAACTCCAATGCCTGAGACATATAAAACCCGAGCACAATACGCCGCGTGCGCTGGGGCTTCCAGCAACTCAGCAGCGGCTCCGCAGCCAGGAGTTTGCGCAGGGCGCCCTCGCTGACCGGCTCGATCGCCGGCGACCGATCACTGCGCGGAAACAGCCGCCCGACCGCGAGCATGATCGTCAGCGGCAGCGTCCGCGGGGCGAACGTGAAGATCATCGAGCCACTGGTACGCTCGGCAAGTCCCGCCAGAACCTTCACCGCGTCGGCGGGGCGATAATGGATCAGTGAGTCCATGGCGACCACATGATCGAAGCGACCGTGTGCCGGATCGAGCATGTCGCCCGCCTGAAAGGTCACGGATCCCGCGCCTAGATCGGTCGGCGTGCGCTCGCGGGCAATCTCGATCAGGGTCGGCGCCACGTCGATCGCGACCACCTCCGCGCCACGGCGCGCCGCCTCGACCGCCAGCATGCCAGTACCGCAGCCGGCATCGAGCAGGCGTTTGCCGGTCAAATCGGCGGGCAACCAGTCGAGCAGCGTGTTGCGCATGTCGTCGCGACCGGCACGCACCGTGGCGCGGATGCGGCTGACCTTGGCGTCCGAGGTCAGTTTCGACCAGGCATCGGCGGCCGTGCGATCAAAATAGGTTTTGATCTTGGCCTGCCGTTCTTGATAGGAAGCCTTGACCATCAATCAAACCCCAGAAAATCAAAGATCTCGCGATCGCGCATCGGTTGCGCCGTCAAGGGCTCGACGCCTTCCCATAATTTTTCCGCAAGCTGAAGATATTGCTGTTTGGCCTCCTCCAGCCCCGGACCCGGCTCCATCTCGAACAGGGTGGATTTCTTCAGGCGCGAGCGTCGGATGATGTCCAGATCCGGCAGATGCGCCAGCCGCTTGAGCCCTACAGCGTCGTTGAAGCGATCGATTTCGTCGGTATTGACGCTACGATTGGCGATGACGCCCCCGATCCGCACCCCATAATGTTTCGACTTGGCCACGATGGCCGCCGCGATGCGGTTCATGGCGAAGATCGAGTCGAAGTCGTTGGCGGTGACGATCAGCGCGCGCTCGGCATGTTGTAACGGAGCCGCGAAACCGCCGCACACCACGTCGCCAAGCACGTCAAAGACCACGACATCGGTATCTTCGAGCAGATGATGCTGCTTGAGCAGCTTGACGGTCTGACCCACGACATAGCCGCCGCAGCCGGTGCCCGCGGGCGGGCCGCCAGCCTCGACGCACATAACGCCGTTGTAGCCTTCGTAGACATAATCGCTGGGTCGCAGCTCCTCGGCATGAAAATCCACCGACTCCAGAATGTCGATGACGGTCGGCACCAGACACTTGGTCAGGGTGAAGGTCGAGTCATGCTTGGGATCGCAGCCGATCTGAAGCACGCGCTTGCCAAGCTTCGAGAAAGCCACGGACAGATTCGACGAGGTCGTGCTCTTGCCGATGCCGCCCTTGCCATAGACGGCAAAAACCTTGGCGGTATCGATGCGCAGATCGGGATCGAGTTGCACCTGTACGCTGCCCTCGCCATCGGGGTTCTTTGGCAGGCCAAACATGCCGCTGGGAAATTCCTGCATCGTCACGCCGCCGCCTCCTCGATCACACCCTCAAGCCGATCTTCCAATTCTTCTCCCGCCCGGCGTAATGCCTCAAGCGTCGCCTCGTCCGGCGACCAGTAGTTGCGTTCATGGGCCTCGATCAGTCGATTGGCGACCTTCGCCGAGGCGGTCGGGTTGAGTTGGGCCAGCCGATTACGCATCTCCTCGTCGAGCACGAAGGTCTCGGTGAGCTGCTGATAGACCCAGGGCGCGACCTGTCCGGTCGTGGCCGACCAGCCCATGGTGTTGGTGACATGGACCTCGATCTGACGCACGCCTTCGTAGCCGTGCTTGAGCATGCCTTCGTACCATTTCGGATTGAGCATGCGGGTGCGGGTCTCCAGCGCCACTTGCTCGGCCAAGGTGCGAACCACGCCGTCGCCGCGCGTCTGATCGCCGATATAGACCGGCACCTCGTCGCCCTTGTACTGACCGACCGCGCGGGTGATGCCGCCGAGGGTGTCGAAATAATGGTCGACGGTGGTCACGCCCAACTCGACCGAATCCAGGTTCTGATAGGCCAACTGCACCGTGCTCAGCACGCTCTTCAAGAGCGCCGCCTGCTGCACCGGCTGACCCGAGCGGCCGTAGGCAAAGCTCTTGCGGCGGGTGTAGGTCTCGGCGAGTTCGTCGCCTTCGTCCCAACTGCTGCTGTCGACCAGATAGTTGACGTTCGCGCCATAGGCGCCGTCGGCGTTACTGAAGACGCGCAACGCGGCCGTTTCCAGATCGCAACCCTGCGCCTCCTGATAGGCGAGCGCGTGCTTGCGGATGAAGTTTTGCTCCAGCGGCTCGTCGGCCGACGCGGCCTGGAAGGAGGCTTCGGCCAGCAACTTGGTCTGCAAGGGGAGCAGATCGCGGAAGATGCCCGACAGTGTCATGACCACGTCGATGCGCGGGCGACCCAGCTCCTCCAACGGAATCAGGGTCGCGCCCGCCAGTCGGCCATAGTTATCGAAACGCGGACGCGCGCCGATCAGGGCCAGCGCCTGACCGATGGGGCCACCCTCGGTCTTGAGGTTATCGGTGCCCCAGAGCACGATGGCGATGGTCTCGGGGAAGGGATTGCCCTCCGCCATGTGGCGCTCGATTACGCGGGTGGCCTGCAGGAAACCATCTTTCACGGCATAGATGCTGGGCAGGCGGAAGGGGTCGAAGCCATGCAGGTTGCGACCGGTCGGCAGGATCGCCGGGGTACGCAGCAGGTCGCCGCCAGGGGCCGGACGGATAAAGCGCCCGTCGAGCGCCCGCAGCATCGCCGGGATCTCGCTGTCCTGTATGAGCAAGCGGTCGATTTCGGCGAGTTCGCGGAACAGCGCCACGTTTTCCTCGCTGGTCGCCATCCCGCCGGCCTTCAACGCCTTCTCTGGCGACTTGCCGGCCATTAACGCCCTGATCGAATGACGATCTGGGCGGATGTCCTTCAGTGACTCGGCCACCGCCTCCAGCATATCCAGCCGCTCGTCCTCGGTTGGCGCCTCGCCGACGACATGGAGCCCGTGCGGAATCAGGGTGTATTCGAGTTCCAGTACCTTTTCGTTGAGCGTGACGACCTCGGATTCAGCGGACTCGCACCAGGCGGGCTCCAGTTTGGCCAGTTCCAGCTCGGCGGCCTGAGCCTGGATCAATTCGGCAAGTTGAGTGCGCTCGTCAACATCGTCTGGCGGCAGCCCGCGCCAGCGCTCCATGGAACCCTTCAGATCGACCAGCCCCTTATAAAGGCCAGCATGCGCGATCGGCGGCGTCATGTAGCTGATCAGGGTCGCCGCGGCGCGCCGCTTGGCGATGGTGCCCTCGGACGGATTGTTCGAGGCATAGAGATAGATGTTCGGCAGATCCCCGATCAGACGATCCGGCCAGCAGGCGCCGGACAGACCGGCCTGTTTGCCGGGCATGAACTCCAGCGCACCATGGGTGCCGAAGTGCAGCACGGCGTGAGCGCCGAAATCCTCGCGGATATAGCGATAGAAGGTGGTGAAGGCGTGGGTCGGGGTAAACCCCTTTTCGAACAGCAACCTCATGGGGTCGCCTTCGTAGCCGAAGGACGGCTGGATGCCGACGAAGATATTGCCGAACTGGGCGCCAAGCACGAACAGCGAGCCGCCGTCGGTCTGATGCTTGCCGGGCGCCGGACCCCACTGCTTTTCGATCTCGGCGAGCCAGGGCTCGCGGCGCACATGGTCGTCGGCCGGGACGCGGATATGGACATTGGCATGGGCGCCGAAGCGGGCCGCGTTACCGTTGACGATGCGCTCGCGCAGGTCGTCCAGATCCTCGGGCAGGTCGACGCGATAACCCGCCGCGTCCATGGCGAGCAGAGTGCGATGGAGCGACGCGAAGACCGACAGATAAGCGGCCGTGCCGGTGTTGCCGGCATTGGGCGGAAAATTGAAGAGCACGATCGCGACCTTGCGCTCGGCGCGCTGGCTGCGACGTAGCCGCACCAGATGCTCCACACGCGCGCCCAGCGCCTCGGCGCGTTCGCCATGCGACTGCATGTCGCGCGCATCGTTGTTCCCGCCGCCATTGCGACCGCCATAGACCATGGAGCCGGTCGCGCCGTCGAGTTCCGGAATCGCGACCATCATGGTCGCCTCGACCGGGAGCAGACCCTGATTGGAGTCTTCCCATTGGTCGAGGGTCTGGAACTCCACGGCCAGGGTCGAAAGATAGGGCACGTCGAGCCGGGAGAGCATTTCCTCGGCGGCCTTGGAGTCATTATAGGCGGGACCGCCCACCAGCGAAAAACCGGTCAGCGAGACGACCGTATCCACCGTCGCCTGTCCGTCCTTCATGAAGAATTTTTCGATCGCCGGGCGCGCATCCAGACCGCTGGCGAAGGCCGGCACGACTTGCAGCCCGCGCGCTTCGAGCGACTCGATCACACCGTTGTAATGACTGGCGTTGCCGGCGAGCACATAGGAGCGCATCAGCAGCAGACCGACCCGGCCTTTGGGCTTGGCGTTGACAACCGGAAGCTGGGAGAGCTTGTCGGAGATGTGGCCCTTCATACGCGGGTGATAGATCCCGACTTCGGGATATTCGACCGGGGCGGCGACCTTCAGGGTGCCGCGCAGATGACGGCGCGGACCGTCGGCATAGCGATCCACCAGGAAACGGACCATGTTACCGAGGTTCTCGTCGGAACCGGCGAGCCAGTATTGCAGGGTCAGGAAATAGGCGCGCACGTCCTGGGCGGTACCAGGGATAAACCGCAGCAGCTTAGGGATGCGCCGGAGCATCGACATCTGCTGGGCGCCGGTGCTCTGCTTGCGTTCCTTGTTGCCGCGCAGCCGTTTGAGCAGGGCCATGGGGCCGCCCGGCGTGCCATCCATCGCGAAGCCGCCCATGCGGGTCATCTTCATCAGCTCGCTGGCCGACATGCAAACGATCATGGCGTCGCAGTGGTCGCGACGGGCGGCCATGGCGGACAGGATCGGTTTGAAGTGATCCTCCATGACCAGCATGGTGGTCATCACGATGTCGCCCTCGGCGATATCGGCCAGACAGCGTTCCAGCGCCTCGGGCGAATCGGCCCATTCGGTGGCGGCGTGCAGATTCAGGCGCAGACCCGGCAACTCGCGCTGCAGCGACGGAAGCGCGCGTTGCGTCGTCCCCGAGAGATGCCCATCGAGATTGACGATGACGACACGCACCGGCGTCGCATCGGAAGTTTTGGCACGCATCTCAGCGACCGAAGTGCGCTTTGGCATCGTAGAGCGTCTCCACAGTAATGGTTAGGATCCCTCGTTCTTGCGCGAACCGCTCAGTGTTGCGACGCGCCTTTCCACGCACGAAAAAGGGGATCTTTTTCAGTTCCTGCTCGGCTTCCGATGTCCAAGCCATGCTGTTTTCGTCGGTCGCGGCAACCGTCTCCACCGTGGATCCAGCGCCCCGCGAGCGTTCCTGGCTGGGATGAGCGGTTCGGGCGCCCGGCCCCAGATGCGAGGGCGTCGCGCCATCGTGAAACTCGAAATCCTCCCGGAACATGGTAATCAGGTGCTCTTCGAGCCCCATCATCAAGGGGTGGACCCAGGTATCGAAGATGACATTCGCACCCTCGAACCCCATCTGCGGCGCATAGCGGGCAGGGAAGTCCTGAATGTGCACCGGCGCCGAAATGACCGCGCAGGGAATGCCGAGCCGCTTGGCGATGTGGCGCTCCATCTGGGTGCCAAGCACCAGTTCGGGATGCGCCTCGGCAACACGCGCCTCGACGTCCAGATAATCGTCGGTAATCAGCGGTTCCACGCCATAGCGTTTCGCCGCCTCACGCACCTCGCGGGCGAATTCGCGGGCATAGGTTCCCAGCCCCACGACCGTGAACCCAAGTTCTTCCGTCGCGATCCGCGCGGCGGCGACCACATGCGTGGCGTCGCCAAAGATAAACACGCGCTTGCCGGTCAGATAGGTCGAATCGACCGAGCGCGAGTACCACGGCATTCTAGACCAGATCGGTTCCTTCGTGGCACTGACATCGATGCAGGCGACACGCCCGACCTCGGCGATGAAATCACGGGTCGCGCCGATCCCGATCGGTACCGTCTTGACAGTCCGCTGGCCGAACATGCGCTCCAGCCAGAGACAGGTCTGATCGGCCAGTTCGGGATAGAGACAGACATTGAAGTCGGCCTCGGGAAGACGCAGCAGATCCTCGGGGCTCGCGCCAAGCGGAGCCACCACATTCACATCGACCCCGAGCGAATCCAGCAGCCGGCTGACTTCCACGACATCGTCGCGACAGCGGAATCCCAGCGCGGACGGCCCGAGCAGATTCGCCAGCGGACGCGCACCCGCCTTCCGCAGCTCGCGCTCGGCGCCGGGCGCGGGCACCCGACTCTTGAGCAGTCCGCGAACCAATTGATAGAAGGTCTCGTTGGCACCCCAGTTTTCCTTGCGCGTATAGGCCGGCAGTTCGAGCGACAGAACCGGGATCGGCAGGCCCATCCCCTGCGCCAGCGCGCCCGGCTGATCCTGGATCAGTTCGGCGGTGCAAGACTCGCCGATCAGGAGCACGCGGGGCGCGAAGCGGTCGCAGGCCGCCTGGATCGTGCTCTTTACCAGTTCGGCGGTATCGCTGCCCAGTTCGCGCGCCTGAAAGCTGGTATAGCTCACCGGCGGGCGCTGCCCGCGCCGCTCGATCATGGTAAAGAGCAGATCGGCGTAGGTATCCCCCTGAGGCGCGTGCAGGACGAGATGGACCCCGTCCATCGAGGCGGCGATGCGCATCGCGCCGATATGGGGTGGTCCTTCGTAGCTCCAGAGCGTCAACTGCATGAGATCAAACCCGCAACAAGGCGCCGCGCGCCAGCGGACGCGCGAAAAGTTCAGCCAGATCCGCCGCCTGGTCGAAGCCATGCACCGGCGTGAAAACCAGCTCGATCGACCACTTGGTCCGCAATCCTTCGGATTCCAGCGGATTGGCCAGACCGAGTCCGCAGACGGTGAGGTCGGGCCGATCGGCACGGACGCGGTCGAGTTGGAGGTCGACATCCTGACCTTCGGTCAGACGCACTCCGGTCGGCAACAGCGCAAGCTCCGGCTCCATGAGCTGACGGTCCAGGAAGGGCGTCGCCACCTCCACCAGTTCCATACCGCATTCGCGGCTCAGGAAACGCGCGATCGGAATCTCCAACTGCGAGTCCGGCAGGAAGGTGATCCGCTTGCCGGCCAGCGCCTCGCGCTGACGCCCCAGACTGAGCTTGGCGCGGGCGACCGCCGGGGCGGTGACGGCTTCCAGCCGCTCGGACGCAATCCCCCAGACATCCGCCGCCGCCCGCAACCAGCCGAGCGTCCCCTCGATGCCGAAGGGATAGGGCGCGGTCAGCAGGGTCGCGCCCCGCCCCTGGAGCGCGCGCGCCGTCTCGCCCAGAAACGGCTGGGCCAGCAGGAGACGGGTTCCGCGACCGACTGGCGGGAATTCGCTCGCCCGGCGCGGCGGCAGGAAATGCACCGGACCGATGCCGAGGTCGGCGAACAGGCGCTGGAACTGGTCCTCGACCACGTCGGGCAGGGTGCCGAGCACCAACAGCGAGCGCTCGGTGTCCGCGAGCGCCGGGAGTTCGGGAACCAGCGACATCAGACAGGCATCCTCGCCCTGCGTGAAGGTCGTCTCCAGACCGCTCGCGGAATAATCGAGCACCCGCACCCGGCCCCGATAGGCGGCGGACAGACGCTCGGCGGCCTTGGCGAGATCCAGTTTGATGACCTCGGACGGACAGGAGCCGACGAGAAACAGGGTCTTGATGTCCGGGCGCCGCTCCAGGATCTCGGCGGCCACGCGATCCAGTTCCTGATTGCAATCGGCCAGACCGGCCAGATCGCGTTCCTGAAGGATGGCGGTGGCGAACCGCGGCTCGGCGAAGATCATGACCCCCGCCGCCGACTGCAACAGATGGGCGCAGGTCCGCGAACCGACGACCAGAAAGAAGGCGTCCTGGATCTTGCGATGCAGCCAGACGATCCCGGCCAGTCCGCAGAAAACCTGACGCTGACCGCGCTCGCGGGTCACCATCGAGGCATCGCAGTCCGTGGCCTGAGCGCTTCTTGAGGGGTTGTTGGAGCCAGTCATTCCGCAGCCTCGGCAAGCGCGCCGTCCGGGCGGTCGCGGCGCGCCGCATCCAGCCGCGCGGCGCGCAGCTTGATCAGGAACTGACCCGCGTTGATGACATAGGTGGCATAGGCCGCCAGCGCCAGCAGCATTTGTCCCTGCACGTCGACCATCTGAGTGGCCAGCGCGACCAGATAGGCCGTATGCAGCGCCAGCACCAGCATGCTGAAAACGTCTTCCCAGAAAAATGCCGGCGCGAATAGATAGCGGCCGAAGACCACTTTCTCCCAGATCGCGCCCGTGATCATGATGGTGTAGAGCACGAGCGTCTTGACCACGACCGAAACCGTGGCAATCCCCTCGCCCTCGCCGGTCGCCAGATAGCGAAGCACCAGATAGAGGCTGACCAGAAAAACCACGAACTGGATCGGCGCAAGAATCCCCTGGACCAACGTCCATGGCGAGGCGTCCCGTCGCAGACGTTCCTCTGGGGTATAGAGCGGCGGGCGCGGGGCTGAATTGGATTGGCGATGGGTCATCTCTGGGCCGGAGTCTCTGGACATCCTATCGATCATTACTGAAACCATAGGCAGAAATCTAGTCTGCTTTCAGGCAGGCGTCAACCAGGGTTTACGTAAACCTGACTTGACAACTCCGCGCAAGCCACCACAATAGGCTTTACGAGTCCGCATGACAGCAATGTCGCATCGCAGTGCGATAGTCGCCTGTCTCCGGTTCGTTCGGTCTGGCGATCCCAGGATCACACACCCCATGCCGAGACACGCTTTACTCCCGAAACAGCACGCTTCGCCGTTTTTGGGTTTTTTCAGGATCAATCCGGCGAGTCCGCCGCTGCTGTCCCCGCGTTGGGTCCACGGGGGGCACGCCTAGAAGGCACTGGAGGGTCTGGTCGCCGTGAGTCCGTTCAGAGCCCCGCTGGAATCCATTGGCAATCTTGACGCCGAAACGGCGGCCGCCTTGATCGAAGGCACGGCGGACATTGCCGTGGTGATCGATCATAAAGGTATTGTCAGCGATATTGCCTTTGGCAGCGACGACCTGTTGTCGGACTTCAACGCCGACTGGGTCGGGCAGCCCTGGCTCTCGACGGTCCTGCCGGAAAGTCGGCCGAATCTCGAAGCGCTTCTCGACGAATCCAATCATCGCAGCGTCACCCGCTGGCGGCAAGTCAGCCATCCGTCCTCGCGCGGAGCCGATATCCCCATTCAGTACCGCGCGCTGCGCATCCGGGAGAAGGGTTCCGTCGTCGCGGTGGGAAGGAACCTGCAGGGCATGGCGGCACTCCAACAACAGTTGGTCGACGCCCAGCAGGCGCTGGAGCGCGACTATTGGCGCTTCCGTCAGGTCGAAACCCGCTACCGACTTCTGTTCCGGATGGTCTCGGAGGCCATACTCATCATCGACGCGCCCACGCAGCGCGTGGTCGAAGCCAATCCAGCCGCGGGCCAACTCCTCGGCGAAACGCCGACCCGCGTGATCGGCCGGCCATTTCCCGAAGGCTTCGATCCCGAAAGCACGCAAGCCATCAACAGCCTGCTGGCCGGCGTGCGCGCCGCCGGTCGCGCCGACGATGTGCGGGCGCGACTCATCGACAGTCTGCAGGAATTCCTCGTCTCGGCGTCCCTGCTGCGCCAGGAAAACGTGACCTTTCTGCTGGTCCGACTGTCGCCGCTGCTGGCCGACACCGCCGTCGCCGCCATGCCCGAAGCCAAGGCCCGCTATCTGCGGGTGCTCGAAAACGCGCCGGACTGCGTGGTGATCACCGACTCGGACGGCCGCATCCTGACCGCCAACGGCACCTTTCTCAGTCTGGCCGAAATCGCGACCGAGCAACAGGCCAGGGGCGAATCGCTCGACCGCTGGCTGGGCCGACCGGGGGTCGACCTCAACGTGCTGATGGCCAATCTGCGCCAGCATTCGACCGTTCGACTCTTCGCGACCATGCTTCGCGGCGAATACGGCTCCACCACCGAGGTCGAAATCTCAGCCGCCGCGGTTCGCAATGGCGAACGCCCCTATTTCGGCTTCTTCATCCGCGACGTGGGACGGCGTCTGAGCACCGAGCAGCCCCCCAGCCCCGAGCAGACCCGCTGGCTGGACCAATTGACCGATCGGGTCGGACGGGTGCCGCTGAAGGAACTGGTCCGCGAATCCACCGATACCATCGAGCGACTCTGTATCGAGGCTGCGCTCAAGTTGACCGGCGACAATCGCGCCTCGGCCGCCGAACTGCTGGGCTTGAGTCGGCAAAGCCTCTACGTCAAAATCGACCGCTATGGCATTGCGGCCGACCACGCGTCCGAACTCCACGCGCCCGACAAAAAAATCGTGCATAAACCGCGTCCAGAGTGACAGGCGCTATTCCGCATGTCCCTAGCCTCGCGGCGACTCACGGTGATCGGCGAGACGCGATTTAACGGTTCAAAATAACCGATTGAAGCCGTGCTGCCTTAGACCCTGGTTGGATCGATTGCAACCGATCCGATGGATAAACAACGCATACCGCGCCGGGCGCGGTTTAACAGGCCCCCGCATGAATCGACCGACTCCCGCAGTAACCGCCACCTACCCGGCTCCATCGGCGATCTTCGAGGTGCTCCATCCCATCACCTGGTTTCCGCCCATGTGGGCCTTCAGTTGTGGCGTGATTTCCTCCGGTCAGCCCATCCTGGCGCAGTGGCTGGTGGTCATCGCCGGCATCATCCTCGCGGGCCCCTTGATGTGCGCCACCAGTCAGGTCGTCAACGACTGGTATGACCGCGATGTCGATGCCATCAACGAACCGCATCGCCCGATTCCCTCGGGGCGCATCCCCGGACGCTGGGGGCTGTACCTCTCGCTGATCTGGACCACGGTCTCGCTCGCGCTCGCCTACGCGCTCGGCCCCTGGGTGTTCGGCATCGCCCTGGTCGGCATGGCCATCGCCTGGGGTTACAGCGCCCCGCCCTTCCGCTTCAAAAACAACGGCTGGTGGGGCAACCTGGCCGCCGGCGTCTCCTACGAGGGGCTGGCCTGGATCACCGGAGCGGCGGTCATGATCGGTGGCGCCCTACCCGACTGGGAGATCCTCGCACTCGCCCTGCTCTACAGCCTCGGCGCCCACGGCATCATGACGCTCAACGACTTCAAGGCGATCGAGGGCGACACCCAGATGAATGTCCGCTCGCTGCCGGTCCAGCTCGGCGTCGACGGCGCCGCCCGCGTGGCCTGTCTGGTCATGGGCCTGCCGCAGGCGGTGGTCATCGCCCTGCTCTACTCCTGGGACAAACCGGCCCACGCCATGGCCGTCGGCGTTGTGCTGTTGATCCAGGTCGGACTCATGATTCGCTTCCTCGGCAATCCCCGCGAGCGGGCGACCTGGTTCAGCGGACTAGGTGTCAGCGTCTATGTCACCGGCATGATGATCAGCGCCTTTGCCGTACGCGCGCTGATTCAGGCCGCCTGAGAATCAATGATTCGCGTACCTGCGCGGACCACTTTCCACCAACGGACTTTCCCATGGCAAACCTCGAAACCTTTGACGCCGTTGTGATTGGCGGCGGCCCGTCCGGCGCGACCGCGGCGACCGACCTGGCCAAACTCGGCCGTACCGTGCTCCTGCTCGATCGCGCCGGACGCATCAAACCTTGCGGCGGGGCCATCCCGCCCCAGGCGATGCGTGATTTCGACATTCCCGAATCCATGCTGGCGAATCAGGTGAATTCGGCCCGCATGGTCTCGCCCACCGACCGCACCGTCGACATGCCCATCAACGGCGGCTATGTCGGGATGGTCGATCGCGAACACTTCGACGAATGGCTGCGGGAGCGCGCCGCCACGGCCGGTGCCGTGCGCCGGGTCGGCACCTTCGAGCGGATCGAACGCGACAGCGACGGCACCGCGCTGGTCTGTTATCGCCCCGGACAGGGGCGCAGCGACAACCCTTCCGAACAGGTACGTGCCCGTGCCGTGATTGGCGCGGACGGGGCGCATTCGTCGGTCGCCAAGCAATGCATCCCCGGCTCGGAGGGCATGAAATTCGTCTCCGCCTACCACGAAATCGTCCGCACCCCACCCAACGGCGGCGTGGCCGACTTCGACGGTACGCGCTGCGATGTCTACTATCAGGGCGACATTTCTCCTGACTTCTACGGCTGGGTTTTCCCGCACGGCGACACTACGAGCGTGGGCGTCGGCACTGCGGTCGAGGGCTTCTCGCTACGTTCGGCCTGTACCGAATTGCGCCGTCGCGCCGGGCTCGCCGAGGCCGAGACCTTGCGTCGCGAGGGCGCGCCGATTCCGCTCGAACCGCTGCCCTGCTGGGACAACGGACGCGACATCGTGTTGGCCGGCGACGCCTCCGGCGTGGTCGCCCCCGCCTCCGGCGAAGGCATTTATTACGCCCTGGTCGGCGGACGCCTGGCCGCCGAGGCGGTCGCCGAATTCCTGACCACCGGCAAGGCCAGCGCGCTCAAGAACGCCCGCAAGCGCTTCATGAAGGCGCACGGCAAGGTATTCTGGGTGTTGGGCATCCTGCAGCGGTTCTGGTACGCCAGCGACAAGCGGCGCGAACGCTTCGTAAGCCTCTGCGCGGACCCGGACATCCAGTATCTGACCTGGGAAGCCTATATGAACAAGCGCCTGGTCAAAGCCCGGCCCGGCGCGCATCTACGCATCTTTTTCAAGGATATGGCGCACCTGCTTGGCATCGTCTCGCCGGTGTCCAGCCAGCCGTCCAAGAACGCGGCACGCAATGGCTGAGTTCTTCGCCGGCGGCTGATCGACCTCCTCCGAAGAACGTGTCCATCAACTGTTTCCCGACTTGAGCGGCACTGTCCGGCCGCCATCGGGAAGTCGAAAATGGACCGTTTCTTAATGCGCGGACCGATTCGCGCGTCGCCGGATTCCACCGACGACCGCCGGCGCTTGGGTGGGATCCTCGGGCCAATGGTGCTTGGGATAGCGTCCCCGTAACTCCTTGCGAACGTCCGCGTAGCCGCGTGCCCAGAATCCGGCGAGATCCTGCGTGACCTGGATGGGACGCCGTGCCGGAGAAAGCAGGTGTAGCAACACGGAGACTCGACCGCCGCAGACGCATGGCGTTTCGGTCAGCCCAAACAACTCCTGGAGCGGCACCGCGAGGATTGGACGATCGCCGGTGACATAGTCGATGGGTCGGCGGTTCCCGGCAGGCGTCACGAGCACCTTGGGCGCGTCGCGCTCCAGACGCTGTTGTTGTTCCCAGGAAAGGCGCGCGGTCAGGATGGCCGACAGATCGAGCCGCTGGATCTCGGCCAGGCGCGACTTGCCGGCGAGCCAGGGCGCGAGCCAGTCCGCCAGGCTTTCGCGCAAGGCGCCCGAGGAGAGGTCCGGCCAACCGCCGTTTGCATCGTGCGCGCGTAACAACCCGACGCGTGCCTGGATCTGACGTGCCGCGTCGGTCCAGTTCAATGCCCGATCAAGCTGATCGCGGATGCGATCGAGCAGCAGCCCAGCCACGTCCGCTTGATCTCCCAGCGGTATCGGTCGGGAGTCGAGGACGATGGCGCCATAACGGGTAATCTCGCGAGCGGTCACGGAGTCGCGTTCGTGGTCCCAGGCGATCTGCCGGCGGGTCTCGATCCGGTCGGCGAACCGCGCGCGCAATTCCGTCTCGGCAAGCGGCAGCGCCAACTGGATACGCCCGTCCCGCCCACGCGCATCCAGCGCCGCGACCACCAGATAGGGATGGACGGCGAGCGCATCGTCGCGCGGGAGCAGGACGCCGGCGCCGGAGGCCAGTAGATAGCGATCGTCCGCGCCGTCGCGCCGCTGGGCGATACGCTCCGGATAGGCGAGAGCGAGAAGCGCGCCGGGAGAGGCGACGCCATCCGCCGGAGACGTCCCGAGCAGCCGCAGCAATTGCCGCGAGACGCGCTCGATGGCCGCGAGACGCTGCCGATCCATGCCGGACGGATGGCGCTTCTCGCGCAGGGCCTGGAGCGCCTGAAGTCGCGGACCCAGATCGGCCGACCGGGCAAGATCGGGTGCGGAGAGCATGGGGTCGCGCTCGGAGATCAGCGCGCAGAGATCGGCGGCGGTTTGGCGAGCCGCGGGCGCGGCACCCAGCAGCATCGCGGCAAGCCGCGGATGGATGGGCAGCTCCGCCATCGCGCGGCCCAGGCGGGTAAGCGCGTGCCCGGCATCCAGCGCGTCCAGCGCGCGCAAAAGCTCCACCGCTTGCTCCCAGGCCGGGGCGGGCGGCGGATCCAGCCAGCGCAGTCGCGCGGGATCCTTGACGCCCCAGAGCGCGAGTTCCAGAACCAACGGGGCTAGATCGGACTGGAGGATCTCGGGCGTGCGATGCTCCGGGCGGCCATGCTCCTGGGCCCGCGTCCAAAGGCGATAACAGACGCCCGGCCCCAAGCGTCCCGCGCGCCCGGCGCGCTGCTCGGCGGAGGCGCGCGGGATGGCCTCCGTGACCAGGCGGCTGAGTCCGGCGCCCGGATCGAAGCGCGGCTTGCGGGTCAGACCGCTGTCGACGACCACCCGAATGCCCTGGATAGTGACGCTGGTCTCCGCGAGATCGGTCGCGACGATCACGCGCCGCTGGCCGCCGGATTCGCCTGGCAGCAGCGCTCGATCCTGCGCGGCCGTCGGCAGACTGCCGTGGAGCGGCAGGACGATGACGCCGTCACCCGCGTGACGGGCGACCTGCTCCACGCAACGATCGATCTCGCCGGCGCCGGGCAGAAAGGCCAGGATATCGCCATCGTGTTCGGCGAGCGCCGCGCGGATGCCGGCGACCGTCGTCTGAACCGGATCGGAACCCGGCGTCCGTTCGGCGTACTGGACCGCGACCGGAAAGCTCCGACCCGCGCCGCGCACGATCGGCGCGCCGCCGAGCAGTCTGGCGACCGGTTCGGCGTCGAGGGTCGCGGACATGACGAGCAAACGCAGTTCCGGGCGCAGATTCGCGACGACATCCAGCGCGAGCGCCAGCCCGAGGTCGGATTGCAGGTTGCGCTCATGGAATTCGTCGAAAACGATCAATCCGACCCCATCGAGTCCGGGGTCGGACTGGATGCGTCGGGTCAGAATCCCCTCGGTGATCACCTCGATGCGGGTGCCTTGGCCGATCCGACGCTCGAAGCGAACCTGATAGCCAACCCGTTCGCCCAGACTCTCGCCGAGGAGAGCGGCCATGCGCGCCGCAGTCATGCGCGCGGCGGGACGGCGCGGTTCGAGCATGAGGATGCGCTGACCGTCCAGCCAGTCGGCATCGAGCAGGGCCAACGGAACTTGGGTGGACTTGCCGGACCCGGTGGGCGCCTGGAGGAGCGCGTGCCCTTGGCGCAACGCGGCCCGCAGTGCGTCCATCGCGGTTTCGATGGGGAGCGGTCGATCACGAACCGCGGGCGTTGTCGGCGGCATGGGCGCGCTCCTCTCCAATCGCGAAAAAATCCGGTGGGCTCAGTCTATACTAGGTTCCAGGTCAATCAACCGGATCCGACCCTACTCATGGCACGTCTACCTCGCTTCGTTCTGCCCGGCTATCCCCAGCATGTCATTCAACGTGGCAATAACCGACAGCAAATCCTGTTCGAGGAGGAAGACTATTGGTTTCTCTGGGAGAAAATCGGGGTCGCCGCGGAAAAGTTTCAGTGCGACATCCATGCCTATGTCCTGATGCCGAACCACTTTCATCTTCTGCTCACGCCCCGCCTGGAGAATAGCATCGGCAAGCTGATGCAGTATGTCGGTCGCTATTATGTGCAGTATTTCAACAGCCGTTACGAGCGCACCGGTACGCTGTGGGAGGGGCGTTATCGTGCCACGCTGCTGGATCCCAAGACCTATCTGCTCCCGGTCTGTCACTATGTGGAAGCCAATCCAGTGCGCGCGGGCCTGGTAGAGCAGGTCTCAGAGTATGCGTGGTCGAGCTATGGGTCTAATGCGACAGGAAGCGAGGATCCACTGATCACGCCGCATCCCGAGTATGAGCGTTTGGGGCGAAGCGCCAAGGCGCGCCAGGCTAGTTATGCTCAGACAGCCGAATTCCCGCTCGACGATACCCTTTTGAAAGCGATTCGCGACGCGACCAATAAGGCATGGCTGCTCGGCGATCACGACTTTTGCCAGGCCGTCGAGAGCCTGCTGAATCGACGTGCCCTGCCGCGACCGCGCGGCGGCGACCGCCGCTCCGCCGCGTATCGGCGTCATGCCGGAATGGAATGAGTCGGACGCCGATGAACATGACGCGGGGCGAGGTCTATACGGCCCGCGAGGCGGATGAGTTCCACACTGCCGAGGGCTGTTTTATCCTGGAGACCTGGAACCGGGAGGCAGATCCAGCGGTCTCTATTGCCCGTGCCCGGGTCGCGCCCAAGGTCACGACCCGGCTCCATCGGCTCGCGGGCATCGTCGAGCGTTATCTGATCCTGAGCGGGGAGGGTCTGGTCGAGGTCGAAGGCATGGAATCCAGGCGGGTGCGCGCGGGCGATCTGGTCCACATCCCCGCCGGGCTGGGACAGCGGATCGGCAACCGCGGCAAAACCGACCTGGTGTTTCTCGCGATCTGCACGCCGCGTTTCACGCCCCATGCCTACCAAGATATCGACCCTGAACCTTTTCCCGATTCACCGACCTAAACCACCCTTCGGCGAACGTCCGTGGTGCCGCGAAGCGAGTTGAAGAGCCACGAAACGACGTTTCTCGCGATGGGCGCGGTTAAGAAAATCGTTTCGTCACTTTTCCATGGCATGCTGACCCAATCGAGGCCATCCATCGTGATAAACTGACCGCGAGTCGTTCCCCATGCAGGACGAGTTCGACCTACCGCCCGAGACCCGCGACACCGTTTCCCGGATTTTCCATCTCTACGACCCACCCTTGTGGTTGGTGACGGTTGGCGATGGCCACCGTCGGAGCGGCATGATCGCCACCTCCGTCACCCGCGCCTCCATCGTCGCCGAGTGGCCGCGGATGCTGATCGCCATCGCCAAACAGCATGACACCTGGAATCTGATTGAGGCGACCGGACGCTTCGCGCTCCATCTGCTCCGCCAAGACGATCTGGAGACGGTCTGGCGCTTCGGACTCGCCAGCGGTCACCGCGTCGACAAATTCGCGGATCTAGCGCTGCCTGAAACGCCTGGCGGCAATCCGCTCTATCCGGGTGCCCTGTCATGGCTGGATTGTCGGGTCGAACAGCAGATGGGCAGCGGCGACCGCAGTGTCTATCTGGCTGGGATCACGGGTGGCGCACTGTTGCGGCAGGCTCCCGTTCTGACCGTCGCAACCCTGCTGCGCGATGCGCCACCCGAGCGCAAAGCCGCGCTCGACCGGCTCTATACCCAGGATCAGGCGATCGATCGTGCTGCCATCCTGGCCTGGCGGCGCGCGCGCCCAGGCCTGTGATCCTGTGAACCTAAAAAGAGCCATTGAACCGCAAAGAACGCAAAGTCTTTCAAAGCGTTGTCCAGACAGCGGCAGTCACCTGTAGGGTGTAGGGCGTGGATGAGACAAATCTCTGTTTTCCTTCGTGACCTTTGCGCCTTTGCGGTTCCAAGTGCTGGATTTAGAGTGAACCATCCGTTGCTCGCCAGTGCACGCGCAATCCTGGCGGACGACGCTGCCGAATTTTCCCCTTCCCTTTACCTCAGAGAAACAACTATGCAACTGCCTGACCACAAAACCAAAATCGTCGCGACCATCGGCCCCGCGTCGGACACCCTGGAGGTGCTGACACAGCTGATCGAAGCCGGAATGAATGTGGCTCGATTAAACTTTTCGCATGGCGACCCGGCCTATCATGGCGCGGTGATCGCCCGGATTCGCGAGGCCGCGGCGGTCACGAACCGCCGCGTCGCCATCATGGGCGACCTCCCAGGCCCCAAGATGCGCATCGGCGATCTGGCCGAGGAACCCATCGAACTGCAACGCGACGATCCGCTGATCCTGACCACCGACGAGATCCTCGGGGACAAACACCGCATCGGAATCAGCTTTCCGAACCTGCTCGACGCCGTGCAACCGGGCGACCGGCTCTATCTCAACGACGGCTTCATCCTGCTCAAGGTCGTGGAGGTCAAGGGGACGGACATCCATTGCAATGTCCGTGTCGGCGGCGAACTCCGCTCCCGCAAGGGGTTGAACCTGCCCGGCATCAATCTTGGCATCACCGCCTTCACCGAGAACGATCACGACTGGCTGCGCTTCGCCGCCGAGCACCGGTTGGACGCGGTCAGTCAGTCCTTTGTCGCCACCGCCGACGACATCCTGGCCGTGCGCCGGGCCGCCGAGGCCATGAACTATGCGCCCTTCATCATCGCCAAGATCGAACGCGCCGACGCGCTAGACAACCTGAAGGCCATCCTGACCGCCGCCGACGGCATCATGGTCGCGCGCGGCGATCTAGGCGTCGAGATCCCGATCGAGCGCATCGCCGTGGTCCAGAAGCAGATCACCGAATTGGCCAATCACTTCGGCAAGCCCGTGATCACCGCCACCCAGATGCTGGAATCCATGGTGATTTACCGGAGGCCGACCCGCGCCGAGGCCACCGACGTCGCCAACGCCATCCTCGGCGGCACCGACTGCGTCATGCTCTCCGCCGAATCGGCGATGGGCCGCTACCCGGTGGACGCCGTCGCCATGCTCGCCAGCATCGCCACCCATGTCGAACCCGAGCGCAGCAAGCAGCCCTTCGTGCGCGCCATGGACGGCTTCAACGGCGGCGAGCGCATGCGCGCGGTCGACCTGATTGCCGCTAGCGTCTATCACACCATCAACAACAGCGCGCCCCGCGCCGTGATCGTCCCCACCCAATCGGGCAGCACCCCGCGCAATGTCGCGCGATTCCGTCCGCCGGTCTGGATTCTCGCCTTCAGCCCGAATCCGGCCACCTGCCAATCGCTGCAATTTTCCTATGGCATCCATGCGATTCAAGTGGAGGCGGACCGCCCGGACTGGTCCCGGTTCGCCCGCCACTGGCTTGGCGAGCGCGGCATCGACAGCGGCCTGGTTCTGCTGACCCAGGGGCCGACCGCCGAAAACCCTTGCGGAAACTATCGCATGGAGATCCTGGAATTGGGTCTTGACGCGGGCAAAATCTGCGACTGACGGGAGTCCATCGACGATCCAGCGATTCTCATTTTGACGTAGGAGCCCGCTTGCGGGCGACTTACGAGCGCTTGCGGGCCAGCGGGTTGCTTGCGGGCGACGGGGGTTGGCAGACTCAAAGGCTTTTGGCAGGTCATGTCGCCCGCAAGCGGACTCCTACGATGGTGGATGACGCCAAAATGAGAACTGCTGTCGATGATCGGGGCATCTTGACCTCTCAGCGCTCTCCCCGTATGATCACGCGTCTTATCGGGCGCATAGCTCAGCGGGAGAGCACTGCCTTCACACGGCAGGGGTCCGTGGTTCGATCCCACGTGCGCCCACCATCAAATCAATCAGTTAGGTCACCTTAGTCACGAAAAACGTCCAGCAGCGCGACTGAAACGTGACACACAGCCTTTCAGCGGGCGCCCGAACATTGTCAGGCGATCACGTCATCTGAATGTTTGAGTGACGCACCAATTCCGCAACTTCTCCGATCGATGCCCCGGCCTGCACCAGCCAAGCAGCGCAGGTATGGATGTCCGCATACCCAAACTCAAGCGGAAGGTCTCCGGATGCCAAGTCGCATGAATCGAGACGCCCGCACTGTCACTGAACTACGCATTCTCATCGGCTACCTTGGGGAACTGGCGCCCGCTTGGTGGTCGAGCCAGTTTTTCAGTCCGAACGCCGCCGCCTTTCTGTCGCCCATCTTCGCTCGCACACTGTTCCATGCTCAATGTCAGGGCGTAACCGCCGCAGCGGCTCGGCTGCACGACGAGCATATCGGCGTCGGACGGATCTACCATGTGTTCCGTTTGCCGGAGAGTGTTGAGCAGGCCGTCGCCGCCACGCTGACCGATGGGGGCTTCGAGTCGGAGACTCGCCCTCATCTCAGCAGCCGCGAGCAAGCGCTTGAACGGCTCGCGATGCTCAGCGAGCAGCAGAATGCGTCCGAAGGCCCCATGGCGCTGGGAGCCTTGGCTGACGATTTGACGCCGCAGATCAAGGCCATGGCCGGGCTGTACTTTGATGCTTTCTCCAAGGGGCTCAAGACCTTTCCCTATCTGAGGGAGGTTTAGTGGCCCAGCCGCATTTCTATACCACCCAGAGGCTGTAAAGAAATCTCCGCCGCGCCTGTAACCCACACGGCGCGGCAAAATGTCCCCATCGAAGGGTTACCCAGCGACAATCCAGTGATGAGCGACGAGCCGCAAGCCGAACTGTTCGCAGACGAGCGGCTGATCCCGGAAGTGCCGACCCCAAGCGGGGCACCACAGGGGAGCGTCGCACGGGTGCGGTGGCCCAACCGCACGCCGCTGGAGCTGCGCCCCTGCGACCAGGAGTCCCTGCTGTCCGAGGCACGGCTGGTGTGGGCCTGGGGGGAGCGGTGCGACTTGAGCGCCATGTACGCTGGCATCCGCGCGGTGGAAGGCGGCAGCGGGCGCACCGCCATTGCCCCGGAGATCCTGTTCGCTCTGTGGCTGTACGTCACCCTCGACGGGGTAGGCAGCGCACGGGTGATCGCCCGCCTGACGCGAGAGCACGACGCCTACCGCTGGATCTGCGGCGGCGTGGCGGTCAACGACCACACGCTGTCGGATTTCCGCAGCGCCCATGGCGCGGCGCTCGACGCCCTGCTTGGCGAGCATGTCGCGCTGCTGCTGGCCGAAGGCGTGGTGACCCTCAAGCGCGTTGCCAGGACGGTGCGCGCGTGCGCGCCAGTGCCGGGGCCGCCTCATTCCGCCGGGGCACCACGCTGGAGGAATGCCTTCATGAGGCGCGCACCCACATCGCGCGGCTCAAGCGCCACGTCGACGACGACCCGGGTGGCGAGTCGCGCCGTCGTCAGGCCGCCCGTGAGCGCGCCGCGCGCGCTCGAGCGTCTGCCCGAGATGGCCGCGATCAAGGCCACGCAGTGTCAATCACCATCCAAAAATGACCAGGGATCAACATCGAATGTTTTCCCGTTGCTGGGGCATTTCAGGTGGTCTGAGTCGCCTTTTTGCGTTGCTTGAAGCGGTAGGAGTCGTTGCCGGTTTCGAGGATGTCGCCGTGATGGGCGAGGCGATCCAGGAGGGCCGCGGTCATCCTGGCGTCGCCGAAGACCTGTACCCACTCGCCGAAACTGAGGTTGGCGGTAAGGACCAAGGAGGTCTTGTCGTACCGATGGCGGATCAAATGGAACAGCAACGCACCGCCCGATTCGGGGAACGGCAGATACCCGAGCGCGTCGATGATGACGGCATCGATGGGGATGCGTTGTTTGGCGAGAGCGCCGGCTTCGCCGAGGCGTTTTTCCGGTTCCAGCTGGTTGACCAGGTCGACCGCGTGATCGAAGCGAACCCGCTTTCCCCGATGGATCGCGGCGACGCCCAAGGCGGTCGCCAGATGGGTTTTCCCCGTTCCGATGCCCCCGAGCAGGATGAGGTGATGCGCTTGCCATGCGCGCCAGGCCATCGCCATGCCGTCGAGGTGGAGCGCGTTGAGTTTGCTGAGGCGATCAATGGCCATGACGGACCTCCCGCAAGCTGGCGTCGCGCGCGCAATCGGCCAGCGGTTCCGGCGCAGCGTGGGGCTGGAAGGACTCTCAAGCACGGCGGGACGTGTGGGCGCGGCCAGTCGGCGCCTGGCGTTGCTCGCGACCGGGGCGCTGATGACGATGCGCAGGGTCGCGGCGGTGAGGCGCACCGACACCACTTTGCCAGCCCAGACGACGGGGACACTCTAGCGATTGCGATCGACGCTGATCAGGCAAGTGCTGGAGAACTCGCAACGTCTGCTCGACATCGCTATCGAACGGCGCGGTGACGGCCCGCAGCCAGGGCGGCTCGTCGGCAAAACACGCGGCCATGGTCAGGGTCAGCTCGGTGGGGTGTCGACGCCCCGCGAGTTCCTGGCAACGCGTCGCCAACCAGGTATTCGGCGCCGCGCAATCGCTGCACGTCACCCGCGGGGTGAACCGCCATTCACGCACGTTGCCGACCTGATTCTCCGCCTGGCCCTTCTCTCAACCCGATTCCGGCGTGCAGGCGACCGGCTCGAACAGATCGTGATTGGCCAACGTCAGGAAGCGGCGGTTGAACTGGCGATCCTTCCCGGTAAAGATCGCGTCCACCACCGTTTTGAGATTGTCGTAGACCACCCGCTGGGGGGCGCCGCCGAAGCAGGCAAAGGCGCGGACATGGGCATCGAAGACCATCTCCTGGGTCTCGCGCGGATCGGCCACCACGAAGATTGGCCGACTGTCGGTCAGGCGAACGTGCGCCACCTTGTTCGTCTGTACGACGCGGCCCAACTCGACCTCTTCATGGCTCCACTCGCATTGACAGGTCTCCCCCGGCGGAAACGCCAACGGCACGAAGGCTTGCGTGATGGCCGGATGACTGCCACGCCGCACCTGCCAGCGCGTCACAGACCGCTGTACCGGGCCATCGGAGCCTTGGTAACCCTCGACCTGCAAGCCCTCGAACAAGCGTTTCGCCGTGCGCCGCTGACGCCTCGGGAAGCGGGATTCGCGCTCCAGCCACTGTTCCAACTGGGCTTGGAACGCCCCCAGTTTCGGCAAAGGCGGATGCTGGCGGCGGTCGACCGGCTCGGTCAGCGTAGTCAGCGCTTTGCGAACCGTGGGACGCGAGCGCCGAAGCTCACGGGCAATCGCGCCGACGCTCTCCCCGTCGACAAAATGACGCCGTCGAATGTCGGCCATGAATTCCATCCTGATCACCCCAGGCTGCTCCGGCCAAAAGGCCGGCAGGTTGCACCGCTCCGGGGTGGAAAAACTTCAATGTCGATTGCCCCGGATCCCTGGGAAGTTTTCCTGGGTGATTAAAACCCCTAGCCAGATGATCGTCGGCGTCGAGGCCGTCACTGACATGGCGCAGATGACTCCCATGATCGATCAAGTCGAAACGCGTTGCGGGCACGGCCCCGAGGAATGGCTGGTCGACGGCGGCTACCCCGCCCACGAGCAGTTCGAGCGCGCCGCCGAGCACACCATCGTCTACGCTCCCGCCCCCAAACCCAAGACAGGCGCCGACACCGATCCGCACGCCCCGAAAGACGACGACAGCGCGGCGGTCGCCGAATGGCGCGAGCACATGGGCACCGACGCGGCCAAAGCGATCGACACCGAGCGCGCAACCACCGCCGAATGCGTCAACGCCCTGGCCCGCGAGCGCGGCCTCACGCGCCTGCGGGTGCGCGGAACCGCCAAAGTGCGCTGCGTCCTGCTGCTGCATGCCTTCGCCCGCAACCTGATGCGCACCTTCGCTCTGGCCCCGCAGTGGCTCGGTTACGGGAGAGGTGCGTCCGGCGAACCGGCGGTTGCAACGTAAAGCGCCGAAAAAAAAGCAATCATCTACCGCAGCCCGCGATCCGGGCGAGTAGGCCCTGTTCCCCGCCAACTGATCGGCCACGCGTCCCTCGCGCCGCCGCAGCGTCGCGCGCGACGTTCGCCGGCATGCCTGAATCGCCCTGATGCACGGGAAGTCGAATTCTTCACAACCTCTCAGTCATCGGGTCAAGCTGCATTTCATCGCGTGTCTGGCTCCACTGATCGAGACCAACTACAACTTCATCGAGCTGGGACCGCGCGGGACTGGCAAGTCCTATTTCTTCAGCGATTTCTCGCCCTACTCGACCCTGATCAGCGGCGGCCAGGCCACCAAGGCCACGCTGTTCTACAACAATCAGCGCCGCAAGATCGGTCTGGTGGGGTTCTGGGACACTGTCGCCTTCGATGAGGTTGGTGGCATCAAGGTGAAGGACCAGGACATCATCCAGATCATGAAGGATTTCATGGCTAACGGGTGTTTTTCGCGCGGCGTGGAAGTCATCGCGGACGCCTCCATGGCCTTCGTCGGCAATCTCGATCTGTCTGTCGAGCAGATCGTGAACTCGGAAGTCTATGATCTCTTCCAGCCGCTGCCCAAGGAATTCGACCTCACGGTGCAGGATCGCTTCGCCACCTATCTGCCCGGTTGGGAAATGCCCAAGAACAGTAGCGAGTTTCTGACCAGCCACTACGGTTTCATCACCGACTACCTGGCCGAGGCTTTCCATCATCAGTTCAAGCAGAGCAATCGCTATGAGGAGGTCAGCCAGCGGATCAAACTGGGCAAAGCCGTCGAAGGGCGCGACGAAAAGGGGATCAAAAAGACGGTGTGCGCCTTGCTCAAGATCCTGCACCCGGATGGTCAGCCCACGGACGCCGAGTTCGACGAGTACGTGGCCTACGCCGTGGAAATGCGACGTCGGGTGAAGGAGCAGATGAACAAACGCAAGACCGACGACGAGCGACCCCTTCAACCCTGGCGCGGTCCAGGCGAACGAGCCGTGCCGTGGGCGCGGGCCTGAGTCGCTGTGTGAGCCGGCGACACGCGCCCGCCCATTCAGCGGGCCAGCCGCGCCAGTCGATCCTGATAGCGCCGCATCACCAGGAGATGGAAAACCGCCTGAGTCACGCGGTACAGAAACCAGGGCAGCGACGGTTGATAGTCGTGGATGGCGGCCATGGTGTAGCGTCCCCCGAGCAGGGTGTGGAACTCGAAGCGGGCCTGGCTCGGGCCGCGCGCGCGACTGAGCAGGCCGCCAACGATCAAATGGATCTGACGATCCGGCGTGCTCTCCGCGTCCAGTCGCTGGAGCGATAGCAGGGTGACGCGCGGAAAGCGCATCCGGACCTCGCAGCGCCCGTCCGCGTCCAGCTCGGTTTCGATGAAGGGCCAGCAGCAGCCGCCCAGCCAGCGGAAATAGTTGCCCGCAACCCAGTGCGCATCCTGACCGGGCGGCAACAGAATGCGCTGGATGGAGCGTACCCGACTGGCCTCGCGGATGCAGTGCCGGTCCTCGTCGCGCAGGGGTTGACGCGGATTGGGCCGCAAACGACCGCTACGCGGATCGAGCGCGGCGGCAAGCGCCGCGCGAAAGGGCTGCGAGTCGGGATCGATGGCCCGCTGGACCGGGTTGTCGCGCATGCGGATATCGTGCGGCAGGCTCTCGACCACCGGACCGACCAGGGCGGACGGCGCACCGCCGATCAGACGTGCCGTCAGTGAGACGAGCCACAGCGGCAGATAGGGCAGTCGCAGAAAACGCCGACGCACGCCGAGCACCTCGGCGGTCTGGCGCAGCATCGTCTCGTAGCTGAGCGACTCGGGGCCGCCGATGTCGAAGGCTCCGCGACAGGTCTCGGGCTGCCCCAGGCAGTGCAGCAAGGCGCGCACCAGATCGTCGAGCGCGATCGGCCGGGTGACGGATCCCGCCTGCGAGGGAAGCGCCAGCAAGGGCAGGCGGCGAACGAGGTCGACCAGCAGCCGCGGCGCCGACCCGCCCGGCCCGACCACCAGCCCGGCGCGCAGCGTCGTCACCGGGGTGCCGCGCGAGGCCAGGATGAGTTCGACTTCGCGACGATTCCAGAGCAGCGGCGAGATCCGGAATCCATCGGGGATCACCCCGCCGACGAACAGGATCTGTCGCACCCCGTTGGCCGCCGCCGCGAGGGCGAAATTGTCCGCCAGGATCAGATCCATGTCGCGCGGCTGGGCCTGGGTCAGGCGCGAGGAGGGCGCCAGCGAGTGCACCAGATAGATCGCATACTCGGCGCCCTCCAGGCTCGCCGTGACCGCGCGCGCGGAAAACAGATCGCACTGGCGCCAGGCGACATGGCCCTCGGAGTCGGGCGTGCGTGCCCGGGCCGGCGAACGGGTTAGCGCGACGACCTCATGGCGCGCGGCCAGCGCGCGGCAAACCGCGGTCCCGATAAAGCCGCTGGCACCAGCGACGACGACCCGCGGGCGCGGCGGTTGCGACATTGGCATGAAATCCCGAGCGCGGCCGGTCAATCGGCGACCGGCATCCGGCCATCGATTGGCTCGGGCGTATCCAGGTCCGCCAGCCCGCGCCAGTCGGGATGCGCGGCAATCCGCTCCAGCGCCTGTGCAAGCAGGGTCCGGCCCGGCTCCATCTTGAACCAGGTGGAGGCGCCCGAGGGGTGCGGCAGCGGGATGATGTCGGCGGTCCAGCCCATTTTTGACCGATAGGGCCATTGCTGGCCAATCACCTCGTTCAACAGCCTGAATTCCATCACTTGAGCGATGGCGAGCTTGCCGACCGGGATGATGAGACGCGGGCGCAGCAGGTTCATTTCGGCTCGCCACCAGCCGCCGCAACGCTCGACCTCGCCGCGATCCGGCACGCGGTCGCCGCCCTTGGGGTTCTTGCCGGGAAAACAGCGACAGACCGCGCTGATCAGGAGGCGCTCGCGACAGGCGGCTTCGTTCAGGCCAATCGACGCGAACCAGCCAAAGAGGGTCTTGCCGGCGGTCCAGCAAAAGGGGCGTAGTTGTTCGATTTCGCGGGTGCCGGGAGCCTGTCCGATCACCATCACCGGCGAGAGGACGGCGGCGCTGTGCACCGGCGGTCCCTGCATGCCGGGACAGCGGCGGCAGGCTTCCAGGTCGGCATGCAGGCGGACGAGCGTGGCGTGCCGAGCGCGCGGGTCGGCGTTCTGGAGATTCGATTCGGGCATAGGGTCAGTTCAGCCGTCGCACGATCTTTTCGATCTGAATGCGATGGGTGCGGTTGTGAATCGCCGCCAACGCATGCCACTGGCGTGCCGTCAGCGGGCCGAACCAGGGATGCGGGTGTCGCGCGCGGGCGTTCAGGGGGCCAAGGCGCTCGATCAGGCGCGAATAGCGTTCGACCGTGGCGCCCAGAGCCTGGATCCGATCCGAGCCGACATCCGCGTGGGGCCAGACATCCTCGTTCTGAATCTCGATCTCATGATCGCAGCCGGAGCACATGGCATGGAGCAGGGCCGTGATCGCGGTGTTGACCATCGCCAGATGGTCCAGCGTCATATAGACGGACCAGTGCCGGCTGCTGTCCTCGATCCCCGGAAAGCGCCGGATCGTGACGATCCGGGACGCCTGTTCGCGCGGAAGCCGGCGGCTCAGGACGATGGCGCGCCCGGCCTCGGCGCGAAACAGCCGCAGAATCGACGCCGGCGAGGCGAAGGACGCATAACCCCGAATACCGAGATCGGCGACCCAGCGTTCATGAACGGGGATCCCGACGACAGATCGTTTCAGATCGTCCGGGGCGCGCGGGATCATGGCTGACTTTTCCCCCAGGCATCGCGCAAACCGACGGTCAGATTGAACACCGGACGCTCCGGGGTCGTCTCCGGATCGGCGACGAAATAGCCCTCGCGCTCGAACTGGAACCGCTCGCCAGGCTGCACGCCTTGTAACGCGGGTTCCACGACGCAATCGGCGAGTACCCGTAATGAATCCGGATTGATGTCGGCGCGGTAGTCCGATCCGCCGGCGCCGGGCGTGGGCACCCGAAACAACCGGTCGTAGAGCCGAACCTTGGCCGGGATGCCGTGAGCAACCGAGACCCAATGAATCACGCCCTTGACCTTGCGGCCCTCGGGATTCTTGCCCAGGGTGTCGAGATCGACGGTCGCCCGCAGTTCGACGACCTCGCCCGCCGCATCCTTGACGATCTCGTCGCAGCGAATCACGTAGGCGTTGCGCAGACGCACCTCGCCGCCGGGGATCAGCCGCTTGAAACCCTTGGGCGGAAGTTCGGCGAAATCGGCGCGGTCGATATAGATTGCCCGCCCGAAGGGAACCGGCCGGGAACCCATGCGCTCGTCCTTGGGATGGTTCCCGGCCTCCATGGTCTCCTGGCGATCTTGCGGATAGTTGGTCAGAACCACCTTGAGCGGACGCAGAACCGCCATCCGACGCGGCACGGTGGCGTCCAGATCGTCGCGAATCGCGCTTTCCAGCAGGGCCATCTCGACCAGATTATCGGACTTGGTGACGCCGACGCGCTCGCAGAACTCGCGGATGGCGGCGGGCGTGTAACCGCGCCGGCGCAGTCCCGCCAGCGTCGGCATGCGCGGATCGTCCCAACCCTGCACCAGACGCTCGCTCACCAGTTCGGTCAGTCGGCGCTTACTCATCACGGTGTATTCCAGATTCAGCCGGCTGAATTCGATCTGGCGCGGCTTGCTCGGCACCGAGACATGCTCGATGCACCAGTCGTAGAGCGGGCGATGGTCCTCGAATTCCAGGGTGCAGAGCGAATGGGTGATCCCTTCCAGCGCATCGGAGAGCGGGTGGGTGTAGTCGTAGGTCGGATAGAGACACCAGGCGCTGCCGGTCTGGTGGTGGACCACGCCATGTTTGATGCGGTAAAGCACCGGATCACGCAGATTGATGTTCGGCGAGGCCATGTCGATACGCGCGCGCAGGGTGCGCGCGCCGTCCGGGAACTCGCCCGCGCGCATGCGCTTGAACAAGTCCAGATTATCCGCCATCGAACGGTCGCGGTTGGGACTGTCGCGGCCCGGCTCGGTCAGGGTGCCGCGATAGACACGAGTCTCCTCGGCACTGAGATCGCAGACATAGGCCAGACCCTGTTCGATCAACTCGATGGCGAAGGCATAAAGCTGCTCGAAATAGTCCGAGGCGAAAAACAGCCGGTCGCCCCAGTCAAATCCGAGCCAGCGGACATCGGCCTGGATGGAATCGACGAACTCGACGTTTTCCTTGTTCGGATTGGTATCGTCGAAGCGCAGATTGCAGCGTCCGCCGAAGGCTTCGGCGAGACCGAAATTGAGCACGATCGACTTGGCGTGGCCGATATGCAGATAGCCATTCGGCTCGGGCGGAAAGCGGGTGACGATCCGGTCATGCTTGCCGGAAGCCAGATCCGCTTCGACGATCTGGCGGATGAAATTGGTGCGTGGCGTCTCGGCGGCGTCGGTCATGGTCTCTCGGGCGTCTCGGGCGACGGATGGGAAGCGATAAGATCCGCATTCTAGCGCGTGTCACGGCGATTGAAAGAACTCGGTTTGCTGGTGTCGCGACGGGCCATTTTTTCAGGTAAGGCCGGACCGTGGCACTCGCAACGGGCGCCATCGACGCCTGCCCTGCCGTCTGCCGCGGACCGGGATGCGTAACGCGGCCATGGCGCGCGCGGAGTGTACAATGCGGCGAAAATCCATCCGCGATGGTAGCGGAATCACGCTTCTTTCCACACGAGACCGAGGTTCCCATGCTGATCAAATTTCAAACCAAGGCTTATGCCACCATCACCATGTTCGGCGACGTGGCCGTGACACTCATCAAGCTGATGGGGCATAGCGGAAACGTACCGGGCGCGCTTCTGGCGGAAGATGTGCCGAACGCGTTGGCACGGTTGAAGGCAGCGGTCGCGGAACACCCGAACGATCCGCTGGACCCCGCCGCCAGTACCTCGCGGGGATCGAACGAAGGTCAGCACGTCAGCCTCGCCCATCGGGCATTGCCCTTGATCGAACTGCTGACGGCCGCGGCGGCGGCGGGCGAGAATGTGATGTGGGAAAATTAAGCGGACCATCCTGGACGCGATTGGACGCGACCGCTTCGACCGTCACAAAGGCTGCCGAGGTTGTTCCAATCCAAAAACATTGCATACCGCGCTGGGCGCGGTTTTAAGAGGATCGTTTTATGGAAGCCTCCTACAAAGTATCAGCGTTGGGAATCGCGCCGGGCCATTTTGAGAACACCGTGCGGGATGGGCTGAAGGATCTGCTGAAAGGAGATCCCGCCACCTTCGAGCCGAAATTTCAGCGCATCCTGCTCAATCAGCAGGTCGTGCTCGTCAAGAATCTCCCGGAAGTCGCGGCCCGCAATCTTTACGACAAGCTGACCGAGATCGGCTTTCTCTGCCGCATCGATCCCATGGCGCTGACCCTGGAAACGAAGACCTATCGCTGCCCTGCCTGCGGACACGAACAGCCGCATGCGACCGATGGCACGCCCGACACCTGCGAGAAATGCCACATCATCGGCGATCGCTACAAGGGCAATCAGCCCAATCGCCGCAATCGGGAATTGCACGACGCCATCGAACTCGAACGCCGCGCGCTCGCCGCGCAGTCGACGGTCGCGGACGAAAAACAAACGCGCGAAGCCGAGCGCAAACGCAACGCGAAGCTCCGCAAAATCGCTCGTCGCAAGGTCGAACAGGAACTGGGCGTGACCTTCTTCAGCAAACTGCGTCCCTATCTGGCGCCGCGCGTCCTTCTGCCCGCCGTGGCCGGCCTGGCGCTGCTTGGCGGCAGCGTCGGTTTGGTGCTGTGGGATCAGCGTCTCGGAGATGTCGGGGCCGTCGACACCGCCGATGCCGCCCTGCCGAGCGGTCAACCGGGCGGCATGCAGGTCGTGATTACGCCCCCGCCGGGCCTGTCGGTCACGGTTGGCGCGGATCCCGCGCTGGGCGGGACCGCTGATCTGTCCCCGGATGGGGTCGAAAGCGCCCTGGCAGGCGCCGGCGGGACATCCCCGGACAGGCTGTCCGAGTCGGCCGTCGCCTCGGGTGTGGCCGCCTCGGAGATTGACGCATCGGGGATGACCGGCAAACCCGCGCTGAAGGTCGACATTCCCGATCTGCCCGCCAGCGCCAAGTCGTTCGCAACGAACGACCCAGCGTTCCCGACGACCGCCAGCGATCCTCGCGTCCTCGCCAGCCTGGCCTTCTACCAACTCGACACAGGCGATCTCGGCGCCGCGACCAGGACGCTCGACCGGGCGACCCTGGCCATGAACGGAGCACCGGACGCCGCGCGCGCGCTCCCGAAGGATCGATTGCTGCGCGACGCCGTGGCTCTGCGCGCCGGTCTCGCGGACCAATATGCCAAACAGGCCGATCTCACCAGCGCGCAGTCTCAGTGGCGACGGGCCAACCTGCTCGCCGACTCCATTCCAGCCGCCGATTTTCGGGCGATGGCCTACGGAAGTCTCGGCCGCGCGAGCCATGAGAATCGCGAATTGCCCGCCCAAAAAGAATATCTTGGCCTGGCCGTCGAGACCGCCGCGCAGTCCGCCGGGGGATCGCTTGAGCGGATTGACCTTCTCGGTACGCTTGCCCGCGATTTCGCGCTGATCGGTCAGCACGAGCGCGCCACGGCCTTCTTCGAGAAAGCGACGACCGCGCTGAGCCGGATCCAGGATCGCGCGATCCAACCGGTTGCCCAGGCGATCCTGGCGCAGCGCCTCGCCGAAGCTGGCGAGACCGAAACCGCAGCGGCCATGCTGGGCAGTTCGCTGCCCCCATCGGCGGACGAAGTCGCCGCTCCCGCCAGCGCGCGCCACCCGGAGGCGCTCGCCGCCCTGGCGAGCAGCCGTGCCCGGCAAGGCGATATCACGCAGGCGCAGACCGATTTTTCCGCCGCCATCGTGCAGGCCAGAAGCCTGACCGATCCCGTCGCGCGCACCGAGTCGCTCGTCTATCTGGCCCGCGCCATCTTCCAGGCCGGCGACCCCGCCGCCGCCGGGCAGCTCGTCGACTCGGCGGGTTCCTGGGACTGAGGCGCTGCGCGGAAAGCGTCGTCGCTACCGACATCCGTTCGTGGTGAGTCCTGATCCCAACGCAGGATTGACCCATGAACGGATGAAACGCCAAATTTTAAATCCATTGCGCACACCGATTCGACATCGGGGCAGAGATGAGATGAGGATGGGCTTGAAGAGGCGGGATGCGTTCTGAAAAGGTAGAGCCTTTTCAACGCAGTAACCTTGAATGCTTGGAGGCTGAGGAGGGAATCGAACCCCCGTAGGCGGCTTTGCAGGCCACTGCATGACCACTCTGCCACTCAGCCGAACGGACGAGCATTATAATGGCACCTTGTGCTTTTGTCACGCCATGGCTTTTCAGGCCAGCCATTCTCGTTTTCGCGTAGGAGCCCGCTTGCGGGCGATTCAGTGTGGGCAAATGAAGCGAAAAACCCAGACGAATCATGTTCGTCCCGGTCGCCGCCATCGCCGCGCGGCCAAGACTCCTCTGTAGGGATGAGCGATTCGTCCCGACGCCTGATCAAGCCGATGCCGCGCGTCTACTCGCGAATCAACCCCAACGCCCGCGCGCGCAGCAGCAGATCGCGCGCGATCGGGGCCGCGACCGCGGAGCCGTAACCGCCCTGCTCGACCAGCACGGCGACCGCCAGTTCCGGGCGCTCGGCGGGGGCGAAACCGACGAACCAACTGTGCGAATCGCCTTGCGGATTCTGCGCGGTGCCGGTCTTGCCGGCGATGGCGAGGGTCGGCTGGTCGATGCCGCGCCCCGTCCCCTCCGTGACGACCTTGCGCAGCATGGGCGCGAGCTTCCCGGCGACCGCTTCGCTCATGAAGCGGGCAAGCGGTCTGGGCGGTTCGCCTTCGATCAGCCGGGGCGTCATCGCCAGCCCCTGGTTGGCGACCGCGCCCGCCATGACCGCCATGTAGGCCGGCGTCACCAGCAATTGCCCCTGTCCGATGGACATCTGCGCCAGACCATAGCGATCCGAGCGATCGAGACGCGGCGCCTGGCCGGTGCGCATCGCCCAAACGCCATAGGGACTCTCGTGGAGCCGGATCTGGCGATTGAGTTGAAACCGGTCGGTCATGGCGTCGAAGGCATCATGTCCGTACCGCACCCCGAGTTGGGCGAAAAAGACGTTGGACGATTTCGCCAGTGCCTGCGTCAGATTCAGCCGTCCAGACCCCTTCCAGAGCGTCCCGTTGTTACGTGCGCTGTAATATTCGTGATCGCGAATTTTACGGTAGCGTGCCGAGGTCGTGAAACCATCCGCCGGGCAGTCGAGCGTTCCCGTGAAGCCCTGCTCGAGCGCCAGACTGGCCAGGGCGATCTTGAAGGTGGAGCCCGGCGGATAGAGTCCCTGGGTCGCGCGATTGAGCAACGGCGAGCCGGGATCGCCGCCCTGAAAGAGCGCCGGGGTGATCTGGTTGGGATCGTAGGAGGGAACGCTCGCCAGCACGCGAATCGCGCCATCGTTCGGATTCAGCAGCACCACCGCGCCCCGGCGCTCGCCGAGCCGCTCGACCGCGAGACGCTGCAGGTCGGCGTCCAGCGTCAGGGTCAGATCCTGTCCGCGCGGGCGTTTCTCCTGGATCACCAGTTGCCGGCCCAATTCGCTCCAGTTTTCCAGACTCGCGGCCGTGCCGCCATTCAGATGGACCGTCGCCACGGCCTCCATCCCGGTCGCCCCGAACATCGGCTGCGTGTAGCCGACCACCGGCGAGAACGCCGGCCCGTCGGGATAGATCCGGTAGACCTTGCCGAGAATCTCCTCGCTGTAGGCGAGCACCTCGCCCCGGCGGTCGAGAATCCGTCCACGCTGAATCCAGTGGGCCGGATTGAACGCGCGCCGGTCGTGCAACTGCATGAAGGCGATGAACTCGGGACGGAAGACGCCGGTCAGTTGCCAGGTCGCCTGATAGACAAGCAGCCCGAGAAACAACAGGACCAGCAGGATCGTCGGGACGCGAAAGGCGCCCGTCGGCTTGGCCAGATGCCGCAACCGGGTGAATTCGCGGACCTCATACATGGATTTGAGCAGCGCGAACACGGCCACGAAAAAGGCGACCTGCAGGATCAGTCGCAGTACCGACCAGACTTCGGGATCCAGGCTCGCGTTCATGGGGATGGATCGAATCCCGAGCCCGCCGTCCGAGGCAGATCGATCTGGCCGCGCCGCGGGCGCGGGGCGGCGCCAAGATCGGCGGCCAGCCAGTCCGCCGTCGCGAGTCCGTGAGGGATGGGACTGCCGATGGCGGCGGCCAGTTGCGCGGTCGGCCACAGACCCGCCGCGCTTTCCACCAGGCTGGTGACGACGACCTCGACCCCCGCCGCCCTGGCGCGTGCCGACAGCGCGAGCGCGCGCGCCAGACCGCCGACCACGGCCGGTTTGAGGACGATGCGCCGCACGCCAAGCATGGCGAGATCGAGGTCCGCGAGCCGTCCATGCAGCGGGCCATGCAGCGATTCGTCGCGCGCCAGCGGAAAGGCCGCGCCAGCCTGAAGCGTCGCCAGCCTGTCGGCGTCGGGCTCTCGCAGGGGTTCTTCGAGCGATTCGATGGGGAGCGGGTTCAGCCCGTCGATCAGGCGTCTGGCCGCGTCCGGCTCCCAGGCGCCATTGGCGTCGAGCCGCAACCCGATGCCAGGCGGCAGATGGCGGGCAAGCGCGACCAGATGTTTGAGTTCGACGGTCGGGTTACGGATGCCGACCTTGATCTTCAACACCCGGAATCCCGCGTCGCAGGCCGTCTGGAGATCGGCTGGGGCGAGCGTCCCGAGAGGGCCGAGCATGGCGTTCACCGGAACCTCGTCGCGCGCGCTTTCGGAGAGCCAGTGCCGCAACGCCCCCCCCCGGCGACGGCTGGCCAGATCGAGCAGGGCGCATTCGAGGGCGAAACGGGCGGCGGGGGCCGTCGCCAACACCGGCGCCAGCGACTCCAGCAGGAGATCCAGGGGTTGGAAGACAGCGACAGCCCGCGCCTGACACAGCGCCTCCCAGGCCACCTCGGGCGTTTCGGTGCCGGCAGCCGGCAACGGCGCGCAATCGCCATAGCCATGCAGCCCCTCGGCGCTCACCTGGATCAGCCAGCCCCGGCGCCGCGCGAAACCGCCGCGGGCGCTTGCCCAGGCACGGCGTAGCGGCAATTCATAAGGTCTGACTTGAAGTCGCTCGATCACCGCAATCCAGGGAGCAGAAAGCCAACGATCAACAGCACGACGAGCAGGGACTGAAAGAGCGCCGTGCGGGCGAGCTGCGTGTTGAGCGCCTCGCCACGGGCACCGCGAAAGAGCCGGACACTCAGGAGCGCGGCCAGCGGCAGGGCGGCGAGCAGCGGCCAGGCGGCGCCGGGGAGATCCGCCGTCAGCAGAACGAGGACCGGCGCCAGCAGCAGCAGGGCATAGAGGACGCGGGCGTGCGGACGGTCGAGGTAATGACAGAGAGTCCGGCGCCCGGCCGCGCGATCGGTCTCCAGATCGCGGTAGTTGTTCACCAGCAGCACGGCGGCGGCGGGCAGTCCGAGCGCGAAGCCCAGCCACAGCGGCCGCCAGCCGAAGGTCAGGGTCTGGAGATAATAGCTGCCGCCGACCGCCGCCATCCCGAAAAAGAGCAGGACAAAAACCTCGCCGAAAGGGCCATAGGCGATGGGTCGCGGGCCGCTGGTATAGGCATAGCCGGCGGCGAGCGAGGTCAACCCGACGAGCAGGATCGGCCAGCCGCCGCGCGCGATCAGGGCCAGCCCTAGCACAAAGGCGAGCGCGAACGTCAGGTGCGCGGCGGTCTTGACCTGCCGCGCGCTGAACCAGCCCTGGGCCGTCGCGCGCGGGGGACCGAGACGCGCGGCGGTGTCCGTGCCGCGCTCGAAGTCCGCCGCGTCGTTATGCAGATTGGTTCCGATCTGGATCAGCATGGCCGCGAGCAGGGTGCAGAGCGCCGCCAGCGGGGCCAGTTGTCCCGTTTCGGCGAGCGCGAGCGCGATGCCAGCGATCACGGGGGACAGCGTGAGCGGCAAGGTCTTGGGGCGCGCGGCGGCGATCCAGCGCGTCCAGCGCGAGGGCGTTTCCGACGCCTTTCCAGGTAGGCGAACTTGCGAGGTGTGGGTCATGATGCGGTCGATGGTCGGTGTTGATGAGTAGGCGAGCGAGGCGCGGCGAGTCTGGACAGGATCGGCACCGCCCCGGGCTTCAGGCATCCGCCCAGGGATTCAGGATCCGCACGCCAGCGGGCCGCGAGCCTCAAGGACGCCGCGGAAACCGGTGAAAATCGGGCTCGCGTTTTTCCAGGAAGGCGTTACGTCCTTCCTGTCCCTCCTCGGTGGTATAGAAGAGCGCGGTGGCGTTGCCCGCAAGTTCCTGAATCCCGGCCAGTCCGTCGGTGTCGGCGTTGAAGGACGACTTGAGCACCCGCAGCGCGGTCGGCGAAAGCCGGTTCATCTGGCGGCACCAGTCGACCGTCTCGGACTCCAGTTCGCGCAGGGGCACGACAGTGTTGACCAGGCCCATGTCGAGCGCCGCCTGGGCGTCGTACTGACGGCACAGAAACCAGATTTCCTTGGCCTTTTTGAGCCCCACGGTCCGGGCCATGAGACCGGCCCCGAAACCGCCATCGAAACTGCCGACCCGAGGTCCGGTCTGACCGAAGCGCGCGTTGTCGGCGGCAATGGTCAGGTCGCAGATCAGATGCAGCACATGACCGCCGCCGATCGCATAGCCCGCGACCATGGCGACCACCGGCTTGGGCAGCGTGCGGATCTGGCGTTGCAGTTCCAGCACGTTCAGATGCTCCACGCCAGACTCGTCCTGATAGCCCGCGTCGCCGCGAATCCGCTGATCGCCGCCCGAGCAGAAGGCCAGATCGCCAGCGCCGGTCAGGACAATGACCCCGATCTCGGGGTCCATGTGCGCGCGATGGAAGGCGTCGATCAGCTCGCGCACCGTCTGGGGGCGAAAGGCGTTGCGCACCTCCGGACGGTTGATGGTGATCTTCGCGATCCGCTCGGCCTGTTGATAGAGGATGTCCCGGTAGCGGTCATCCGCGGGCGTCTCCCAGACGATCGGCGCGCGCCCGGCGTTTGACCGGCCCTCGGGTTGCTGCATGTTGTCTGACGCCACCGGTAAACCTCTTTGGATAAAAACCAGGGCTGGGATTTTATCCGCAAATGAGCGCGGACTGACGATTGGTTTCGGACATTGCGCTCGGCGGTCTGGCGGCGTCGCGGCACAAGCCACGCATGCCCTGCCCGCTTGACGCCCTCCAGTACCCTGACTAATCTGCCAACGGCGGGGCATGCTGATCGATTCAGCGGTTTCGCCAGCGCCATTCAATCTGTCGCAACCCCGTTTCGCGCAGACCTTCACGCGGGGCGGAACTGGGCGAACATCGTACCGAGCAGCCAGCGTGTATCCAAAGTATTTTGGGCTCAAGGAGCCCAGTTTCTCCATTGCGCCCGACCCCCATTATCTGTTCCTCAGCGAGCAGCATCGGGAGGCGCTGGCCCATCTGCTCTATGGCGCGGGCGAGAGTGGCGGATTCGTGCTGCTGACCGGCGAGGTGGGAACCGGAAAGACGACGGTGTGCCGCGCCTTTCTGGAGCAATTGCCCGAGGGCGTCGACGTCGCCCTGATCCTGAATCCGACCCAGACCGCCAACGAACTGCTGCTGAATCTCTGCGACGAATTTCGGATTCCAGTCCCGGAAGGCACGCAGTCGATCAAGGTATTGGTGGATCGGTTGAATCAGTATCTGCTGGAGGCGCATGGTCAGGGCCGCCGCCCGGTGTTGATCGTCGACGAGGCCCAGAACCTTCAGCCTCAGGTGTTGGAACAGATCCGGTTGCTGACCAACCTGGAGACCACCAAACACAAACTGCTGCAGATTTTCCTGATCGGGCAGCCCGAACTGCGGCGCCTGCTCGACAGCGAACAACTGCGCCAGCTCAATCAGCGCATTACGGCGCGCTTCCATCTGGCCCCGTTCAATCTCAGGGAGACCGGAGACTATATCCGTCACCGCATCGCGGTCGCTGGCGTCGATCGACCGCTGTTCACGGCGCGCGCGATCCGTCGGATCTATCGCTATTCCGGCGGTATCCCGCGGTTGGTCAATATCCTCTGCGATCGGGCGCTGCTGGGCGCCTGCGTGACCCGAGGTTCGCAAGTGACGCCGGTCATCGTCGACAAGGCGGCGCGCGAGGTGCGGGGAGGGACGCTCGATGCCACTCGTCCGCCCGCCGCGCGGCCCGCATTTCTGGCGGCGGCGGCCTTTGCCCTGGCGTTGGGCGCGGGCTGGTGGGGGGCTGCGTGGCTGGGCGATGAGAACGGGGCGCCGTTCGGATGGGTGTCCGCGCTTTTCCCACCGCAAGTCGGCGACCGGTCTCTGGCGCCGGCGTCCGAATCCGCCGCGCGTCAGGAGCCGCCAACCGAGACCGCCACGGAGGTGGCAACCGCCGAACCAACTCCCGTCACCACGTCGGTCTCGCCATCGGAACCGGCCCCGCTGGCCGTCGCGACCGGAGAGCCCCAGGCATCCGGAGAGGCGTTGCCGCGAATCGCGCTGATGCGTTTCGAGGCTGACGCGGTGGAGGCCACGCTCGACCGGCTGGCCATGTCCGAAGACGCTGCGCTGCGGCTCCTGCTAAGACGCTGGACCCTGGAACCGGAGGCGCTCGGCGCGGGCGATCCCTGCGCGCGGCTTGCATCCGTCGGCCTGCGCTGCGAGCAGGAGACGGGCACCCTCGGCAATCTCCGCTATTTCGATCTGCCCGCGGTGCTGAGGGTCGTCGGCCCCGGCGACTCCAGACGCTTTGTCGTCTTGGCCGCGCTCGACGACACCGAGGCGACGCTGGACCTGGCCACGGGGAGCGAGCGCGTCCCGGTGGCGGGTCTGGAACGCATCTGGACCGGCCATTACACCCTGGTCTGGCAACCGCCGCCGGGTGGCTCGACCCTCATGGCGTCAGGCTCATGGGGCGAAGATGTGCGTTGGTTGCGCCGAACGTTATCCCAGGTGCCCGGCCTGGATCTCGCGACCGGCGATGCTCCCCGCTTCGATGCCTCGTTGAGTGACGCGCTGCGGACCTTCCAGACATCCAGGGGGTTGTCGGCCGACGGTGTCGCCGGTCCGCGCACCCTCATCCTACTGAATCAGGCGGTCGAGAGGCCCGGCATCCCCCGGCTCGACGGGACGACGGCGGTTCCCGAACCCGTGGTGGAAACGCCATGAGCTACATTCTGGAGGCATTGAAGAAGTCGCAGCAGGAACGCGAACTCGGTCAGGTGCCCACGCTGGAGACCGCCGGGATCTTTCGCGAGGACAAGGAGCCCATCCCCACGAATCATTGGGGACTGCTTGCAGTCGGTTTGGCGGCTCTGGCGGTGGTCATCGCGCTCTTCGCCGCGTTGCGCGAACCCACGAAGCCACCGACCGCGCTGGAGGCACCGGAAAGCCAGCGCGATGTCGCCGTGGCGACTCCCGAAGACCCGTTCGCGCGGGATCGCCAGACGGCATCGGAATCGCCCGATCCGTTGCCTTTCGCGCCCGCCGCTCCGCTCGCGGAGGCGCCGCCGCCGAAGCGCCCGGCCCACGCCATCCAGTCGTCTCCGGGCACGCGCGCGGCCGATCCCGCCGAGCCGGTCTCACTGGACGAGATCATGGATTACCCCAACCCGAATCTGGACCCGGCGCTGGAGCGCGAGTTGCAGCGTCAGTTGGACGCGGAACAGTTCCAGTTCGACGACACCGAGCCGCTGGTCATGGAGCCGCCACAGCGCGCGCCGATCCCGGTCGACCTGATCGACGATATCGAGTCGTTCAAGCAACAGGTGCGGCGCGAACAGGGGCTTCCGCCTCCCAAATCCAGCGCCGGGTTCAAGCCAGTCAGGATCGACGGCGATCCCACGCGGCTGCGGCTGACGCCCCAGCAGCAGGCGCAAACGCCCGGCTATCTGATGACCGTCCATGTCTATGACCCGGACGCGGCGAAACGCTTCGTCCTGATCAATGCGCTCAAGTATCGCGAAGGCGAGGAAACGCGCGAGGGGCTGCGGGTCGAGCGCATCCTGGCCGATGGCGCGGTGTTGAGCTATCAGGGTAACCCCTTCTACGTTGCGCGCTAGCGTCGCCTCCCGCGCGGTCTCGCAATGCGCCGCCGAAGTCCGTAAAGTGCGCGACTCACCTACCCCGCGACCCATGCACTGACGGCTTTCCCATGACCGAGCAGAAACCACGCGACCCGGATGCCCTTCACCGCCATCTGCATGACATACAGGATTTGTTGTCGCGCCAGCACCTGGTCGAAAACCTGATCCATCGTCAGCGCATGCCGCACCAGAAGCTGGTGGAATCCATCACCCACAAGCAGAACCTGGCGCGGCTGCGGCGCAAGCTCGACCGTCTGCATCCCGCCGACATCGCCTGTATCCTCGAAGCCCTGCCGCTCGCCGACCGACTCTTCGTCTGGGACCGGGTCCGCGCCGAGAAGGACGGCGATATCCTGCTGGAGGTGTCGGACGCGGTGCGCGCCACCCTGATCGAGACCATGGATTCGGACGAGATCAAGGCCGCCGTGGAGTCGCTGGATACGGACGAACTGGCCGATCTGGCGCCCGATCTGCCCCCGGACGTGATGCGGGATGTCATCGCCTCGCTCGATCAGGAAGAACAGGCGCAGGTCCGCGCCGCCATGGCCTACCCCGAGGACACCGTCGGCGCGCTCATGGATTTCGATATGGTCACGGTGCGCGAGGACGTGACCCTGGAGGTGGTGCTGCGCTATCTGCGCCGCTTCGAGGCGCTGCCTGACCATACCGACGCGCTGTTCGTGGTCGACCGCGATGACCGGCTGCGCGGCGTCCTGACCCTGGAGGCGCTGCTCATCAACGATCTGGAGAAAAAGGTCTCCCAGGTCATGAAATCCAAGTCCGTGGTCACCTTCGCCCCGGACGACGACGCCGGGGGCGCGGCCAAGGCGTTCGAGCGTTACGATCTGGTCTCGGTCCCGGTGGTCGACGCGACGCGGCGGGTGCTCGGGCGGATCACGATCGACGACATGGTCGACCAGATCCGCGAGGAGTCCGAGGCGGAGATTTTCAGTCAGGCCGGTCTGCGCGAGGAGGAGGATATCTTCGCGCCGGTGATCCGCTCGGTGAAAAACCGCTGGGCCTGGCTGGCGATCAATCTGATGACGGCCTTTGTCGCCTCGCGGGTCATCGATCTCTTCCAGGGATCGATCGAACAACTGGTCGCACTCGCGGCGCTGATGCCGATCGTCGCCGGGATTGGCGGCAACGCCGGCAATCAGACCGTCACCATGATCGTGCGCGCGATCGCCATGGGACAGGTCGAACCGACGGCGCTCTGGCGACTGTTGCGAAAAGAGCTGGGCGTGGCCCTGATCAATGGGGTGGTTTGGGGCGGGGCGATCGGAGCGGTGGCCTGGTGGCTCTATCGCAACCTGGAACTGGGCCTGGTGATGACCGCCGCCATGATCCTGAACCTGTTGCTCGCCGCCACCGCGGGGGTGGTGATTCCGCTGCTGCGTCAGCGTTTTGGGCGGGATCCGGCACTCGGCGGTTCGGTCATGATTACCGCGCTGACCGATTCGGGCGGGTTTTTCATCTTTCTGGGGCTGGCGACGGTGTTTCTGCTTTAAGCGATTTCCCGATAAAACTCGATCCTAATAGGGCGGCATGAGCGCATTGATCGGTCCGAATCCATCCAACACGGCTCCTCGGCATGAAACCTCATCGCAGACGCCCCCGTCGTCGCAACACCGCTTGGACGTGGTACACGAGTTCTCCGCCTTTGTGGCTGAGACGCTGGATCGGGAAAGTCTGCTTGAAGCGATCTTGGACAGTGCGTTGCGCTTGCCAGAGCTGGATGGAGGTGGGCTGTACTGGCGCGAGCCGAACGGCAGCTATCGGTTAGCGGTCAAACGGGGCCTCTCCGAGCGCTTCTTGGCCAAGGTCGACCGCCTGGCCGCGGATTCCCCGCAAGCGGACATCATCCGCCAGGGACAGTTGCGATGTAGCTGTACGTCCGCGCAGGATCCTTGCGCAGACGGGGCTCTTGTTCGGGAACCGGAGTTGATCGAAGAGGGCATCCATGCGTTGGTGGTCTTGCCCATCCATGCCGGTGGCGAACCCCTCGCCTGTCTCAATCTGGCCAGCAGGCGATTCGGAGCGGTCGAACGCTCGACTGTGACCACGCTGGAGACGCTGGCCCGTCAGTTCACCCTGGCCTTAGAGCGTTCGCTGGCGCAGCTCGCGGCCACTGGGCAGCGGCAAAACCTCGAAGGATTGTTCGAGGCCATCACCGACTACCTGTTCGTGCTCGATTCGCACGGGCGCATCCTGCACTACAACGCGGCGGTCGCCACCCTCGGTTACGGCGACCGCTTGCTCGGCAGTCCCATCTGGAGCATTTATCCATCCGAGACCCGCAACGAAACCAGGCGTCTGATCGCCGAGACGTTGGCCGGCGCGCGCGCGAGCTTCGCGTTGCCGCTCTTGACGGCCGATGGCAATCAGTTGATGGTGGATACCCGTGCCGTGATGGGCCATTGGAACGGCCGGCCGGCCATCATCGAGGTCTCGCGCGATATCACCGCCGAGCAGGCGATGCAGGAAGCGTTGCGGGAGCGCGAGGAGATCTACAGCCTCATCTTCAATCAGGCGGGTGATGGGATCGAACTGACGGACGCCGAGACACTGCGCTTTGTCGAAGTCAACGATGCCTCCTGTCGTCTCCTGGGCTACACGCGCGAAGAGCTGCTGGGGATGACCCTGTTCGACATCCGGGCCGACCTGGACGCAGCCAGCTTTCGCGAGTTCGCGACGCAGGTGCTCGCCACCACGGGCCAGATCCGCTTCGACGGCAAGCACCGTCGCAAGGACGGCGCCCTGCTCGATGTCCAGGTCAGCGTTCAGGCCGTGCATCTGCGCGGTCGCGACTGTTTCATCGGCGTCTGGCGCGATATCACGTCCGAGAAAGCCGCCCAGGTCGCCTTGGCCAATGAAACCGAGTGGCGGCGTGCCCTCATCGAGCACTCGGGCGATGGCATCGCCATCTTCGAGCCCGCCTTTGGCATCCTCGAGGTCAACCCGCGTTTCGCCGAGATGCAGGGCTGCGCGCCGCAAGATCTCATCGGCCTGCACCCCTGGGATTTCAACGCCGACCTGAGCGAGGCGGATGTCCGCCGTGATTTTTCCGGCCATGTCCCGGAGATCAACGTCACCTTCGAAACCCGCCATCGACGTCAGGACGGCACGGTCTACGATGCCGAGGTGAGCCTGCGTGGGGTGGAGATCAACGGGCGCCAGATCGTGGTCAGCATCGCGCGCGATATCAGTGCGCGCAAGGCGCAGCAGCGCGCGCTGGAGGAGCGCGAGGCCCTGTTGGCGGCCATGTTCGACCAGGTTGGCGTCGGCATCGATTTGCTGGACTTGGAAACGCTCCGCTTCGTCAAGTTCAATCGCACCTCGCATACCCTGCTCGGCTACAGCGCGACGGAGTTCTCCGAGCTGCGGTTGCCGGACATTCTGGCATCGCCCGTCGAGGTCTTCGAGCGCGTCTTCCAAGAGACCAACGCTGAGCTGAGGTCAGGCAAGGCCGTCATCCGGGAGGTCAAGAACCGGCGGCGGGACGGCCGCGTGATTGATGGTCTGGTGAACCTGCGCTTGATCCATCTTGGGGGGCGAGAGCACGTTCTCGCCGTCCGGAATGACATCACCCGGCAGAAGGCAATCGAGGCGGAGCTCGCGCGTCGCGATGAAATACTTGCAGCGGTGGCGAATCTGTCTCTGCTCTTTCTGAGGTGCAGCCAATGGACCGAGGTCATGGACGACGCGCTTGGACAGCTCGGCGTCGCGGCGCGGGTCAGTCGTGCCTATCTCTTCGAGCGCATCGTCGATGCGGATGGTTGTCCTCGGTGTCGCCAGTGTTTCGAGTGGTGTGCGGTTGGAGTCGAGCCGCAAATCAGCAATCCCCGCGATCAGAACTTCGCTTGGCAAGCACATGGGCTACTCAATTGGTATGACACCCTCAGCGGCGGCGAGCCCGTTTCCGCCCGCCGAGCGACCTATTCGGCTGCGGAGCGGGCGCTTCTCGAGCCCCAAGGCGTCCATTCCATCCTCCTAGTTCCGCTGTTCACCAATGGCGTTTTCCTCGGCTTTCTTGGATTCGACGACTGCGAGGAGGAACGTGAGTGGTCGCTCGCGGAGATCGCCGCGCTACGATCGTCGGCCGGCGTCATCTGTGCCGCGGCAGAGAAGGCGGAGGTCCAACGGCAACTCGTGGAGCGAGAACGGCGCTATACCCTCGCGACGGACGCTGGAAAGATCGGCGTATGGGAATGGGATCTGCGAACTGGCCAGGTACTCATCGACGCGGTCTTCAACCAGAGTTTGGGTTACAGCGCCGTCGAAACGGTGAAGAGCCTCGATCGATGGCTGGATCTCGTTCACCCCGACGATCGCAAAACCGCGGTGGCCATTCGACTGGGGGTCGAGCAACACAAGATTTTTACGTTCGACGAAGTCCTACGGATCGCCTCCCCAGACGGGCGCATTCTGAGCCTGGCATTTCGAGGAAGCCTGATGCGAGATCGCGCGGGAAGGAGCGTCAAGGTGTTTGGCACCGCCATCGATCTGACGGAAAGATATCGGATGGAGGACGACCTGAAGCGGGCCAACGAAGAATGGTCGAAGACGTTCGACACCGTCCCGGACGCGATCGCGATCATGGACAAGGAAGGTCGGCTCATCAAGACCAATCGAGCCTACGCGGAGCAAGGTGCCCCATGGATCGAAGATCTTCTGCACAGATTGCACTTCAACAGGTACGACGACACTCGGCCCGAGGGCGACCTCCGGAAGTGTTCGCGGAATGAGCGAGTCGACGTCACGGAAATCGCTGAAGACGCTTCGGCTGGTCTCTTTCGCATCACGACCTCAAGGTTGTATGACGACCAAGGCGGCTTGCGCAGCAGCGTCCATGTGATCCACGACATCACCGACCGTCAACGGGCCGAGCAGGCTCGCCTGGCTCGCCTCGAGGAGCAGCGAGACGTGCTGGTCCGAGAGGTTCACCACCGGATCAAGAACCACCTGCAAGGGCTCGTGGGGCTTCTGACGCAGAGCCTCGGCGAGCCTCGGGGCGGCTCCAGCGAAACGATCGACAAGGCCATTGCCCAGGTTAAATCCATCGCGGCGGTCTATGGGCTGCAAAGCCGCGAAGCGGGCGCGGACGTTTGTTTTATGGAGATGCTCGAGGCGATTCTGTGCAACGCTAGGGCATTGAGCGCGATTCCGATGGTGCTGAGCGGTGGGGGCACAGACATGGAGTCATTGATCGCCCGCGATAAGGCAGTGGCACTCGCCCTCGTCATCAATGAATTGCTTCAGAATGCGCTAAAATGGAGCACGCTTGGATCGAACAGCGAATCCGTGCGGGTGACTTGCGGAGACGAGGACGGCTCGATCCGTTTGACCCTCACCAACCCCGGCGTACTATCCAAGGATTTCGATTTCGGGGCTGGACGCGGGCTTGGCATTGGGCTCGAACTCGTGCGCGACATGCTCCCGCGGCAGGGTGCCGCCCTGACCATCGATCAAACCGATGGCCGTGTGATCGCTGTCTTGGTCGTGCGGCCGCCGCTACTTGTCGCAAGGAAGCCACTCACAGTGATGAACATGACGTTCGGAGTAAAAAACAAATGAAGACACCGACGCTCTTACTGGTGGACGATGACGAGGTTGTCCTAGCGACCTTTGGGAGGGGATTGCGGGATGCTGGTTTCGCGGTGAAGTTGGCCAGCTCTGGCGCCGAGGCGCTGATGACGGCACGGAGAGCGTCGCCCGATCTGGCGATTCTGGATCTGCGGATGCCCGAGATCTCAGGCACCGAGACCGCGGCCCTGATGCGGGAGATCGGTATCCCCGTCATCTTTCTGTCCGCCTACGACGACCATGAGTCTGTGGCGGAAGCCGCGCGCCAGGGCGCTCTCGGCTATCTGATCAAGCCCATCGATGTGGCCCGTGCGCTCCCCACGATCAAGACGGCCCTAGAGCGCGCATGCGAAATCCGAGAGCTGGCGAGACAGAAAGATCGCCTGACCGCAGCGGTCGGAACCGGTCGTGTGGTCAACGTGGCCATCGGGATCCTGATGGAGCGACACCGCATGGACCACCAGGAGGCGTTCGAAGTGATGCGCGAACGCTCGCGCAGAGAGCGCCGTAAGATCCGCGAGGTCGCCAGCGACGTTCTGGATGCCTGTTCTCTCGTCAACGCGCTCGGTCCACGCGAGAGGCCAAGCGACGGCGATGAGGCGGCCCCCACCGGACCTGCCGAACGCAAGCTCGGCAGGCCGGACCAAAGGTTTGCATGACCCGTCTGGATTGTTCGCTTCATCAGGCCATACCGAGGATTGAAGCCTCGTGCCGCCAACATTTGCAATTGCAGATTCGGTTTATTACTCTAGCGCCGGGCGTGAGGACTCGAACTAGAAAGTCCTCGCAATACCCTCTGACGCAATACCCTCTGACACCCCTTGCCCCCGGGTGCAAACATCTCCAACGACCGCTCCGCCCCCGCGGCCCACATCCCTTGCAGCGCTCGCGGCAATTGGGTCGAGGATGCGGCCGTGGTCCGTCTCATATCAGGTTTTTCCATCGGTGTCAGGCTGAGCGCGATCATCGTGATTGCGCTCCTTGGGGCCATCGCGATCGATGGCATCGCCGTTACACTGCTCTCCGATGCCCTGATCGGCGTTGGTCGGAGCCCGCTCGCCACGGAGGCGATTCAAGGACATCTGAGGCTCATTGCCGTCTGTGTGGCCGGACTGGCCGCTCTATTATGGTGGGCCGGTTGGCTGGTGACCCGCTCGATCACGGGGCCGCTCAATGAGCTGACACGTCTCCTCCAAGACGTCGTCGAGGATGGCAATGTATACAGGGCGGTCGCTTTGGACCGGCATGGCGCGACAGGACCATTGGTCACGGCCGTGGATCACCTGCTCGAACATCTTCGGCGCTTTCTGGTGCGCGTGCAGGATCGCGTGACCGATCTGGCACTGTCCGGCGACGCACTCTCATCGGCCGGGCTTCGCGTATCGCACCAGATGTCGACGCTCGACGGAGAGACCAGTCAGGTTGCGACGGCGATGACCGAGATGTCGGCTTCCGCCGAAGAAGTCGCCCGCAATGTCGAAACGGCGGCCGAGCATTCGCGCACGGCGGTCGCTCGGGCACATACGGGAAGTGAACTCGTTGGGCGCAGCCAGGTCGCCATCGGGAAACTCGCCGAAGACGTCCGCGACGCCAGCGAACGCACCCGTCAATTGGCCGAGGACGCCGAAAACATCCGCTCGATCGTCGATGTGATCAGGGGCATTGCCGAGCAGACCAATCTCTTGGCCCTCAATGCGGCCATCGAGGCCGCGCGGGCCGGCGAGGGTGGCCGGGGATTTGCGATCGTCGCGAGTGAAGTTCGCGCGCTGGCCGAGCGAACGCAGGCATCCACCAATGAGATCCAGCGACGGATCGAGCATCTGAACCTCGGAGTTCAGGATACCCTCGGCGTCATGCAGAGGTGTCTCGATCGAACGGGCCAAAGTCAGCAACGCGCCTTGGAGGCGCGCGAGGCGCTCGACTCCATTACGACCGCCGCAACGACGATCAGCACGCTCAACGGCGAGATCGCCAGCGCGGCCCTTGAGCAGAGCATGGTCTCCGAAGACATCAACAGAAATATCGTGAACATCAGCGCGATCGCGGGAACGACCGCCGAGCTTGCGGAAGCGTCGTCGAAACAGAACAGCCAGTTTGGCTCAATCCTGTCAGATCTCATCGAAACGCTCGGCGCGCTCCATGCGGGCGACAACTGGCATTACCAGCTCGCGGCGGCCAAGACCTCTCACCTGCTATGGAAGATTCGGGTGAGGGCCTTCCTCGATGGACATCTCGCGCTGGCGAGCGAAGAAGCCGTCTCTCATCACGAGTGCAAATTTGGGCGTTGGTTCGATAGCTTGGCGGCGAATACGATACCGCCGAGCCTCGCTCGGGCAATGAAACCTCATGAGCACTTGCACAATCTCGTGCGCCAGATCATTCAGCTCAAGCAAACGGGCTACACGAGCGAGGCGGAGCGTCTATTCGCCGAGCTTGACGAGGTCTCCGGCGTCATTCTCGAGCGACTCGATGAGGGAGGGGCTACACCAAAATGACCGAGCATCTGCGTGTGACTGCACGTGTGTTCTCGCACATGCGCGAGGCGGTCGTCATCACGGACGCGCTCGGCACCATCCTGGAGATCAACGCGGCCTTCACTACCATCACCGGCTATACCCGCGAAGAAGTGCTTGGCAAGACACCGCGCCTGCTTCGCTCTGGCCGCCATGATCCGGCGTTCTATGCGGCGATGTGGCAAGAGCTGCTCACGCTAGGATATTGGAGTGGCGAGATCTGGAACCGCGACAAGCGCGGCGAAATCCATCCCGCGCGTCTGACCATCAGTGCGCTGCACGACGCCCAAGGCTGGGCACATCGCTACGTCGGACTCTTCTCGGACATCCGGGCGCAGAAGGCCTATGAGCAGCACCTCGAGCATATTGCCTATCACGACGCGCTGACCGGGCTGCCGAATCGGGTTCTGCTGTCGGACCGGCTGCTTCAAGGCATGGCGCAGGTCAAGCGGCGCGGACAACGTCTCGCGCTCATCTACCTGGATTTGGACGGATTCAAAACGGTCAACGACAGCCATGGCCATGACGTCGGCGATCAACTGCTGATCGCCCTGGCGCATCGGCTCGGGCGCGTTTTGCGACAAGGGGATACGCTGGCCCGCCTGGGTGGCGACGAATTCATCGCCGTCCTCATGGATCTGGACGACGGCGAGGAGGAGAGCGCGCCATTCCTTAGGCGCTTGCTCGACGCCGCGTCGCAGCCGGTTCAACTCGATGAGGCCGTACTGCAGATCTCCGCCAGCCTGGGCGTGACGCACTACCCCCAAGTGGAAAACGTCGACGCTGACCAGTTGATCCGGCAGGCCGATCAAGCCATGTACCAAGCGAAGCTCGCGGGCAAGAACCGCTTCCATTGCTTCGATGCCGAGCACGCCTTCAACTTGAGAGGGCGCAATGAGAACGTCAAGCGCATCCGCGAGGGGTTGCAGTGCTGCGAGTTCGTGCTGTTCTACCAGCCGAAAGTCAACATGCGCACGGGCGAAGTGGTTGGCGCGGAAGCCCTGATCCGCTGGCAACACCCGGAGCGCGGGCTGCTGCAACCGATCCAGTTTCTCCCTGCCATCGAGGGGCATCCATTGGCGCTCGAACTTGGAGAGTGGGTGATCGCCAGCGCGCTCGATCAGCTCCGTGCCTGGCACGCGGAGGGCTTGGCCATCTCGGGGAGCGTCAACGTCGGTGCCTGTCAGCTACAGCAGCGCGATTTCGGCGAGCGGTTGGGGGCGCTGCTGGCGAGGCATCCCGATCTGCCGCCGGGCGCCCTCGAGATCGAGATCGTCGAAAGCAGTGCCTTGCATGACGTCGGCAAGGTGTCGGAGCTGATGCAGCAGTGCATCGCGCTCGGGGTGAACTTCGCGCTGGACGACTTCGGCACGGGCTACTCCTCCCTGACCTACCTCAAACGGCTCCCGGCGACCTCGCTCAAGATCGATCAAACGTTCGTGCGCGACATGCTCCAGGATCCCGATGACCTTTCCATCCTGGAGGGCGTGCTCGGCCTCGCCATGGCCTTCCAGCGGCAGACCATCGCCGAAGGCGTGGAAACACTCGAGCAAGGCAGGCTCTTGCTGCAGCTAGGTTGCGAGCTTGCGCAGGGCTATGGAATTGCGCGGCCAATGCCCGCGGGCGAGTTACCCGCCTGGGCAGCGCAGTGGCAGCCACACGCCTCTTGGACCACTACACGGCCAGTCAGCCGCTATGACCTGCCCATTGTTTTCGCGCAGGTCGAGCACGCGGCCTGGATCCGGGCCATCGACGACTTCCTGAGGCACGGCCTCGGGTCGCTCCCGGCCGTGCATCACCACGAGTGCCGCTTTGGGCGCTGGCTGCGCGGCGAGGGTGAGCTGCGTCACGGCGCGAAGCTGGTCTTCGGGCTGCTCAAGGATGAGCACGAACGCCTGCATGCGCTTGCGGCAAGGCTCTGGTTGCACAGGGAGAATGGCCAGGATCAAAAGGTCGTCCACGGACTGGCCGAGCTACACGTCTTGGGGGGCACCCTTAGTGAGCGACTGGCGGCGCTCATTGGGCCAGACATCGGCGAGAGCGACCGCGCATACTGACGGCCCGCCGAAACGCCCATGGGTCATTTCCTCCGTGCGCTGGCATGCCTGCAGCCACCGGCCTCGCGAACTATCAACAGCGGCTCTCGCCACAGCGGCCTGAGCCCCCATCCCCGCGCTGACGGGTGAAACGCTTCTTCCGGCGCCTTCATCTGCTCGGCCCTCCGCGCTTGCGCGCAAAGAATTGCTACCGTAACGCCCCCCCGCTTCTTAATTCGGTATATATATTGCTTTCTTGAAAAACAAAACCATAGCAGCAATTTCTTATGTTGCAGTGCGGCATGAGCCTGCGTAGCATCGACTCCTAAATATAAGCCGTTCTTCATGAGGTTCTTAAGGTGGCAGGTCAAGCAGCAGTCCGTGAATCCATCCAGGGGCAACCCTTCAACGACGTTCTCAACGAGCTCCATGCTCATACTTTTTCTGGTTCGCCGGGGGAATCCGATCCCTTCACCTTGAGCGAGCTGGAGCGCGAGTACATCGCCTATGCGCTAGGGCTCTATTATCAGTGCGACCATTGCCTGCAATACCATGGGCGCGTCGTGGAGCGCGTGCGCAAGAAGATCGACGCCCCGAAATGGGAATGGCAGGATGAGATCCTGAAGGTCGTCCTGTTCTTGCGCACGAGCCGGGCCAACGTGTCCCCAATGGAGTGGGATGGCTGGATCGATGCCTGGAGACGCTTCGCGATCCGCATGCACCATCATCATGAAGGGCTTTCCTGCAACATCGCCTACGCGGTCGGCATTGCGCGCGCCGACGAGCATTTGATGGACATCGCGTTCGAGTCGCTGGGATCCACGTATCAGGACAATGCAACGCTCCTGGGCGTGATTCGCGATATCGATCGGGTCGTGGTCTTCATGAAGGCCGCGACCTCGAAGAATCGAACCGATCCTATCGTTCGGAGGCAGTTGAAGACGCGCGGCGTCCACGTCTGATCCGCCGATCGGAACGCTCCCCGGAACCGTCGGGAATAACGCCGGTTCCGGTCGGTCGATCGCTTTCTTGTCGGTTCGCGAGCAGGTGTCATACTGAGAAACGAAGGTTGAGTTCACCCATCGAGGAGGACGAACGATGTTTCTCAAGCAGAGTTCCAGCGGAAAACTAGTCGAGGTCTTGAGTCAAAAAGACCTTTTCAATCCGATGCATCCGTTCATCGTCGGACGTTACCATGCCGGCGAGGAAGTGCAGGATCCGGAGCGATTCGAGAAGTGCGACCTTGTGTTTGTCTCGGACGAGTCCTTGCCGCGTTGCTGGACCGATGTGCATTATCGCGACGCAGCGGTCTATCGTCACGCCCAGAAAGCATCTTGAAACGAGGCGTTTCAACGCAGCGAAACCGCGTCCTTTTATGGACGCGGTTTCGCTTTCGCTTTTGCTTCAGATACTGTCGATCACGATCGGCGGCGGTTTGTGCGCGCCGCCGCCTTGAGCGGCGCTGCTCTCACCATCCGCCTTGGGCTTGGAATGTCCTCCGTCATCATCGGGTTCACGCATCGGACGGCCGTTCATGATGTCGTCGATCTGATTCCGGTCGATGGTCTCGAACTTCAGCAGGGCTTCGGCCATCGTGTGCAGCTTGTCCATATTTTCATCGAGCAAACGCTTGGCGCGCTGATAGTTGCGGTCGATGATGATCCGGACTTCCTTATCGATGGCTTGCGCGGTCTCTGGCGAAACCTGGCGGTGCTGCGTGACCGAGCGTCCCAGGAACACCTCGCCCTCGTCCTCGGCGTAGGCCAGCGGCCCCAGATGATCCGATAGCCCGAAGCGCGTGACCATGTTGCGGGCGATATCCGTGGTCCGTTCGATGTCGTTGGAGGCGCCGGTGGTGACGTGTTCGGGTCCGAAAATGATCTCCTCGGCCAGCCGTCCGCCGAACAGGCTGGAAATCTGACTCTCCAACTGACGTTTGCTCATGCTGTAGCGGTCGCGCTCGGGCAGGAACATGGTGACGCCCAACGCCCGTCCGCGCGGGATGATGCTGACCTTGTGCACCGGATCGTGCTCGGGAACCAGTCGGCCGACGATCACATGTCCGGCCTCGTGATAGGCCGTCAGCTTCTTTTCGGACTCGGACATCACGATACTGCGCCGCTCGGCGCCCATCATGATCTTGTCCTTGGCCTTCTCGAACATCGCCATCGCGACCTCGGTGTCGCCTGCGCGCGCCGCGAACAGGGCCGCCTCGTTGACCAGATTGGCCAGGTCGGCACCGGAGAAGCCGGGCGTGCCGCGGGCAATGGTCCGGGCATCGACGTCGTCGGCGATCGGCACCTTGCGCATGTGCACCTCCAGGATCGCCGCGCGTCCGGCGAGATCCGGGAGACCGACCACGACCTGACGATCGAAGCGGCCAGGGCGAAGCAGCGCCGGATCCAGTACGTCGGCGCGGTTGGTGGCCGCGATCACGATGACGCCCTCGTTGCCCGTGAAACCGTCCATTTCGACCAGGAGTTGATTGAGGGTTTGCTCGCGCTCGTCGTGTCCGCCGCCCAGTCCCGCGCCGCGCTTGCGTCCGACGGCGTCGATTTCGTCGATGAAGATGATACAGGGCGCGCTCTTTTTGGCCTGCTCGAACAGATCCCGCACCCGCGAGGCGCCGACGCCGACGAACATCTCGACGAAGTCGGAGCCGGAGATGCTGAAAAAGGGCACCTTGGCCTCGCCGGCGATGGCGCGCGCAAGCAGTGTCTTACCGGTGCCGGGAGGGCCGACCATCAGAACGCCGCGCGGAATCCGTCCGCCAAGGTTGGTGAATTTCGCCGGATTGCGCAGGAAATCGACCAATTCGCCGACTTCCTCTTTGGCTTCTTCCACGCCGGCGACATCGCGCAGCGTGACCTTGACCTCGCCCTCGGCATGTTGGCGGGCGCGACTCTTGCCGAAATTGAAGATGCCGCCCGCGCCGCCACCGCCGCCCGCGCTCCGTCGCATGAGCCAGACCCAGACCCCCGCCAGCAGCAGGAAGGGCAGCCAGGCGAGCACGAGTTGCATGAAGATGCTTGGCGATGACGGCGGTTCCGCGCGGATCGTCACCGACTGCTTGAGGAGATCGCCGATCAATCCGGGGTCGCCCGGATCGAAGGTCTCGAAACGCGAACCGTCGGTGCGAACGCCCTTGACCGTCTGGTCCTGGATGGTCACTTCCCGGATCGAGCCGTCGGTCAATTCCTGTAGAAATTGACTGTAGCTTAACGAGCGCGATTCGATGTTCTCTGGAGAGGTCATGCTGTTGAGCATCATCACCAACCAGAAGGTGACGGCGACCCAGAGCAGGATATTCAAAATCTTTGCATTCATTCTAAAGCTTACCTCGTGGATCCGCGCGTTGTTCGGCGCGGTTGGTCTTGCCGCAACTCTTCAACGATAGATCGGGTCGGGGACTGAAAAACCAACCGAGAGTGGGGCACTTCGCTGAGTTTACCGGAGATGACCGGTTTGTTGCGTGATTGATTGACCGTCCGGCCTCGGTACGCAATCCGGCGATGACGCGCGCGCCTCACAGGATTCCCGCCCGCGCGGCATCCTGGATCAGCCCATCCAAGCCGTATCGACCACATTTGTAACCGGCGAGACGGACGGCGCGGGCGACCGCCTCGCCGGGCGGAAGCCCGCGCAACAGACCGTCGATGACACCGGCGTTGAAGCAGTCTCCGGCGCCGAGCGTGTCGACGACCCGTTCCGGGCGCGGCTGAGTGCAATGTAGGAGGTCGGCGTGACGGCGTTCCGGACGCGCACGGCCTGGCTGGCGTCGACGCCATGGCAGGCGAGATCCGCGAGGATCGCGGCGCTGGCGGGATCGTCGGCCAGGGTGCCGGCCCAGCGGCAGCGATGTCCGAATTGCGCCAGCAGGGACAGACTGTTGGTGACATTGCCGCCCCGCGCCCGGCGTTGAGACAGGGCGCGAATCTCCGCGTCCTCGGCCGGATAGGCGTCGACCTCGTTGATCAGATCCAGGGTGGCGATGCCGACGCCGAGGATGCGACGCGCGGCGGTCGGGGGGCGAATCGGTGGCGTATCAGACATCGCGTGCGATGCGGAAACCCAGCATGTCGAGCCTGGTCTCGGGCGCGAAGTGTCCGCGCACATGGGTGCGCATGGACGACGAAGGCTTGTTGAAGGCGCCGCCCCGCGCGACCCGCGCCGTACAGTCTGCCCCGCGCGCATGAGAGGCGCCGAGTCGCGCGCGCCCATCGCTCGGCGCCCCCTGATAACTGGGGTAATAACAATCCGCGACCCACTCCATGGCGTTTCCGGCGGTATCGTGGAGACCGAATGGATTGGGCGGAAAGCTCCCGACCGGCGCGGTGGAGCGATTGTCCCATTGGCTGCCGCAATCGAAGCAGACCGCCCGGCCCGGTTCCAGGCCGGAGCCCCACCAGAAGGATCGGGTACCGCCGGCACGGGCCGCGAATTCCCATTCCGCCTCGGTGGGCAGGCGATAGCGTCGACCGGTCTCCCGCGACAGCCAATCGACATAGTCTTGAGCATCCCGCCAACTGACGCCGACCACTGGCCGGTTGCCGCGTCCCCAGCCGAAATCCTCGGGCAGCGACCGACCGGTCGCCCGCGCGAAGCGGTCGTAGTCCTGATAGGTCACCTCGTTGACGCCGATCTGGAAGGGGTGGATCCGGACCTCGTGGGCCGGGCTGAAATCCTCGCCAGAAAGACTGTTCGCGCCCATCCGGAAGACGCCGCCATCAAGCACGGCGAGCGCCGGGGCAAGCGCGCCGCCGCGCAGCCGATCATGCCGAATGGGCGGCGGTTTGGATGGCGTCGGGGGGGGGCGCGTGGGTGTCTCGTCGACAACCGCCGGCGCGGCCTCGATCCGTGCGCCGACGGGCGTCGACGGCACGACGACCGCTGGCGGAGAGGCGCGAAACCATTGCCTAACCTCGGCCAGCCGGAGGTCGATCCGATCCCGGATCAGATAGAGGGACAGGCCCGCGGACAAGGCCAGTACGGCGAACAGGATCGGGTATCCCGTCCGTCGCCAGAGCGGGATCCTGGTTGGCGTTGTTCGGGACGAGGTCGGCGCGATTGGCGGCGGCGGGGCGATGGCGGTCGGTGTCTTGAGGCGTTCCGCCAATTCCCGTTTCAGCCGTTCCACCTCGCCCACCGCGTCCTTCAGCGAAATCTCCTTGCGCTCCATCTCCTGCTTCAAACCGTCGAGCGCCAGGTTATGGTCTTCCAGTTCGTCCTCAAGCCGCCGACATTCCTCGGTGATGTGATCGAGCGCCTGCTCCTTCGCCTCCAGGGTCTGTTGCAGGACCGTCATTTCCTGCTGCATGGCCAGGTGCTCGGTGGCGGTGGCGACCGAGCTGTCGGTCTCGTGCACGCGCTCGGCAATGCGCAGATTGAGACGCATGACTTCCTGCTCCGCTTCCCTGCGCATTTGCTCCAGGGTTTTGCGCAGCGTGGCGGTTTCGATGTCGTGGTCGCGGTTCGCGTCGATTGGTTTGGCCATCCTGAAGGCATCGCTGTGTGCCGTCGTCCAGTGCCGAGGCGGCCCGGAGAACAAGCGGCGTGATTGGTGACATGACCTGTCCGGTCACTTAATCACGAGACGCGATCCGAGTCCACTCCCGGCGCCCGGTTGGCGTTCGCGCTGCCGGCCTTGAGGAAATGGCCCCTGGCACCCCATCTTCATTGCGTCATGGTTTCCGGTTAATCTGTGGCTTTACCGCATCGCCCGCGCGCCCCGTCGGCGTCTGGCGCAAGACCAGGATCGCCCGAACCCGGCCCGTCGCGCCGGATGCGGTTTCATCGAATCGAGGAGTCTCCACCCCATGGCCCTGCCGTTCAAGGAACACCCCCTGCGCCACCAGGGCGTCGCCGAGCTGCACGCGCGTACCTACGAGTCCCTGCGTGCCCCGGAACGGGTCTCGCATATTGCCGCGATCTGCGGCGAGCGGGGCAGCGGCCGCAATCTCCGGCATCTGTTCAAGCTGCTCGATCACTATGGCCTGCCCCGTCCGGAGACGGTCGAACAGCACTACTTCGCCGTGCTGGGCGACATCCGCATGCGCTGGGAACGCCACACCGAGTTCGTGACCTACACCTTCAGCAAACCGGGCGCCTATCGGCATCCCTTCGCCTATCCGGTGCTCTATGAACTCCCTCAGGAGTGGCTGAGCGAGCTGCCGGGCGAGGTCGTCACGGCGGTTTCGCTCGCGCTCGAATCGCGCGACATGCCCGAGCGCGGCGGCGAGGAACTGAGCGAACTCTTCGCGGGCAATGCCGTCATTGGCTCCGAAGTGGTGGGCGGCGCGGCGCGCGCCTGGTCCGATCTGCGCATTCATAGCGACGGTTTTTCGCGCATCCTGCTGCGAGACCAGGGGCTCTCGGACAACCAGGCCGGTCGACTCGCCAAACGCTTTCTGGAAATCAACTCCTACCGGGCCATGTCACTGCTCGGCTTGCCCGAGGCACGCGAGGCGAACGCGATTCTGAGCGGCGCCGACCGTCGGCTGGTGGGGGTGGCGGCACGCATGACCGATCCGGACGATGTCGGGCGCGGCGTTCCCGATGCGGAACTGCTGGCCGAGTTGACCACCCTGGCCGCCGAGATCGAAGCGGTCGCGGCGCGCACCAGCTCGCGTTTCGAGGCATCCCGCGCCTATTATGGTGTCGTTCGGCAACGGCTCGATCAGTTGCGCCAGAAACGCATCGAAGGTTTACAGACCTTTAGCGAATTTCTCGACGCCCGTCTGGCCCCGGCGATCGCGACCTGCAACTCGACATCGAAACGCCAGCAGGATCTGGCCGAGCGTGCCGCGCGCCTCACCAGCCTGCTACGCGCGCGGGTCGAGGTCGGTCTACAGGAACAGAATCGGAGCTTGCTGATGTCCATGAACCGACGCGCGCAGTTACAACTGCGCTTGCAGGAGACCGTCGAAGGACTCTCGGTGATCGCCATCGGCTACTACGGGGTTGGGCTAGTCGGCTATCTGCTGAAAGGTCTGGAAGGTCATGGCCTGCCGATCGAGGCCGCCTATGCGACGGGTCTGGCGGCACCGGTCGTGGTCCTCGTCGCCTGGCTCGGCATCCGGCGGATGAAGGCGCGTCTACTCAAGATGGAACACGTCAACGATTAAGGCGGCGGTCGCTTGACAGCGAGCGATCACTCCGGACGCGGTTTAACGAAGGGCCGCAGGGTCATCTCCCCGCCCGCCAGAACCAGTTCCATGTGTCGCAGATACGACATGCCGAGCAACACCTGTTCGCCTTGCATGTTCGGCAGCACGGTCGCCTTGACCTGACTGGCGACCAGACCGCCCACGTCGACGCTGTCGAGTTGGGCGGACCAGCTCTGGACGTTACCGTTGCCGGTCTTGCTGATCACGCCCGGACTCAGCGGCAGATTCAGCCGCCGCGCCACGGCATACGGCATGCAGACCTCGGCGGCCCCCGTATCCACCAGAAATTCCACCCGTTCGCCATTCATCCGCCCGCCAACCACGAACTGATGGACGTCATTCTGCTTCAGAACCACCTGCGGGAGCCCCGAGACTCCCGGATCGGCGATCGGATTCGGGTTGGGATACCCAAGACGCTGCGTGTGGCTCACCACCAGCACGAGCAGGCTGCCCAGGACCGTCAAGAGCGACAATCCCCGGTGTCGGTTGACCCAGGAGAGCGGAGTGGACCAGGTGCGTTTCGTGAGCCAGGGACGATTCAATGCGCTGTTTCCAGGTTGGGGGCGGACGTGGGCAGGGGCGTCGCATCGGCGAGTCCAATCCGCTCCGCCAGGTTCAGAAAGTCGGCGGGTTTGAGGGCTGGAGCGCACAAAAAACCCTGAAACTCGTCACAGCCGGCGGCCAGCAGAAAGTCCCGCTGGGTGTCGTTCTCGACGCCCTCGGCGATCACCCGCAGTTTGAGCGCGCGCGCCAGATTGATCACCGCCGTGGCGATCGCGGCGTCGCTCTCGTCGTCCGGGAGATCGCGCACGAAAGAGCGGTCGATCTTCAGCCGGTGGAGCGGAAAGCGCTTCAGATAGGCGAGGTTGGAATAACCGGTGCCGAAATCGTCGATCGCCAGCCGCACCCCGAGCGCGACCAGCGCATCGAGACGGACCAGGGTGTCGTCGACGTTCTGGATCAGGATCGACTCGGTGAGTTCCAACTCCAGTCTGCCGGGAGGCAGACGACTGGCCGCCAGCATGTGCGCCAGGGACGCGATGAAAGTCGTCTGTTGAAACTGGACCGCCGAGACGTTGACCGACATCGTCAGCGCGATTCCCTGGAGATGCCATTGCTCGCCCTGGCGGATCGCCTCGCGCAGCACCCAATCGCCAAGGGCGACGATGAAGCCGGTTTCCTCGGCGATCGGGATGAACTGGCCGGGCGAAATCTCGCCCAGTTCCCGATCGCGCCAGCGCAGCAAGGCTTCGACGCCAATCACCCGGCCGGTGCGCAGATCGACCTGCGGCTGGTAGGCGAGACGAAAACGCTGCTCGGCCAGCGCCTCGCGCATCGCATGATCGAGCTTCATACGGGTCAGCAGATCGACGTTCATCTGCGGCCGATAGAAACGAAAATGACCGCGGCCGCGCTCCTTGACATGGTACATCGCGCTGTCGGCGTTTTTGATCAGGTCGTCGGCGCTCTCGCCGTCGTCCGGATAGAGTGCGATGCCGATACTGAAGGTCAGCGAGAACTTCATCCCGTCGATCGCGAACGGTTGGGTCATGACCTCCAGCAGCCGGCGCGCGGTCTGCTCCGCGCCAAACTCGCTTGCCTGATGCAGCAGCAGCACAAATTCGTCGCCGCCGAGCCGGGCGGTGGTGTCCACCTGACGCAGACAATGCGTGATGCGTTGCGCCACCTCGATCAACACGCGGTCGCCGAAGATGTGCCCGAGCGAGTCGTTGATCTGCTTGAACCGATCGATATCGATGAAGAGCAGGGCGAAGCCGGTGCGTTCGCGTTGCGCGAGATTGATGGCGAATTCGAGACGTTCGGTGAGACGAAAGCGGTTGGGCAGTCCGGTCAGGGTGTCGGTATAGGCGAGTTGCTCGATGCGCTGGCGTGCCGCGACCGCTTCGGACAGATCCTTGACGAATCCGACATAGTGAAAGGGCGCGCCCTCGGCATCCAGCACCCGGACCAGCGAAACCAGGCACGGAAACGTCAGGCCCGTTTTGGTGCGTTGCGCGATTTCTCCCTGCCAGAAGCCGTCGCGGGCCAGGGCATCCAGGATGGCGCGGTGGGGACGGTCGCCAAGCCAGAGCTGGAGCGACTGGGTGAGCGCCTGTCCGGCGAGTTCGGCCGAGCGGCAGTCGGTCATCCGCTCGCAGGCCGGATTGACGGCCATGATCCGAAACTCCGGATCGGTCACGAAGATGGCGTCGAGGCTGGCCTCGAAGACCCGGTTGGCGAGCGTGAGGCGCTTTTCGTCGGCCAGCCGCTGGGTGATATCGCGAAACGAATAGACGCGGCCGATGGGATGGCCGCGCGCGTATTGCGGCAGGGTCACCCGCTCCAGAACCGTTCCGTGGCGCAGCGCGAGCACATCCGACGCCTCAAGCAGAGGGTCGTGGCCGATCGCCGCGATGCGCGCGGCATACTCGCCGGGATCCAGCACCGACCGCGCCATCCAGCCATAGACTCCGGCATCGTCGCGTTCGGTGAGCAGCGCCTCGGGCAGCTTCCACATCTCGGCGAAACCTTGATTGAAACCGCGGATCGCGCCGTCGAGATCGGTGACGAGGATCCCGTCGGCGGTCGATTCCAGGGTCGCGCGCAGTTCGGCCACCAGTTTTTCCAGCTCGTTCTCGACCGCGCGCTGCTCGCTTTGGTTGGCGATGCCCACCACATAGAAGGAGAGACCGTTGGCGCATTTCACCCGGCTGACCCGGCGTAACACCGTGACCAAGGTCTGATCGCGATGGCGCAACAGGGTCTCCGATAGCAGATGGTCGGCTCGCCCAGCGGCCACGTCTTCCCAGAAAAAAAGATCTTCCGGGGTGCATGCCAGATCGATCACCGGCCGTCCGACCATGGTTTCGCGGGTCATCCCGAGCAGTTCGACGGCCACGCGGTTCGCGGCGACGATGCGCAGATCGAAGGGGTCGACCAGCCAGACCGCCTCGATCAATCCCTCGATGAGAGCCTGCCAAAGGTCGACACAGTCGGCAATGCCGGCGTCCGCGGCGAGCGCATGATCGGGCGATGGGCTCGACATCCGGCTCATCGGCTCCCCCGGCGGTCCAACGGATTGCGCGCGCGTTCGAAGAAATAGCAGATGCGCTGACCGGGCGAGAGATAGTCGAAGACGGCGCGCGGCAATTGATCCGGCTTCAGGCTCCGGCGGATCCCCAACGCGGGTTCGTCTTCGAGATCGACCACCAGCGCATCGTCGCGCGGGATCCGCGGATCATGGATAAGCACCCGTGGCTTCAAGGGGCGCGACGAGTTCACCGAGACCACCAGCGCATGGCGGCCATCGGTGAGCACAACCATCGAGCCGGGCGGATAAACCCCCATCATACGGATGAAGACGCCGAGGATGTCCGCGTCGAACTTCTGCCGGAACTGCGCGAACATCAGCGACAAGGACTTGTGCGGGGTGATCGCCGCGACTGGATTGGCCGGATTGCAGAGATTGTCGTAGTAATTGACCAGCCCCAGGATGCGCGACGCCTGCGTCAATGACTCCCCGCTCAACTGCCGGGGGAAACCGCTGCCGTCGACATATTCGTGATGTTGGGCGATGATCCCGCACGCCTCCGCCTCGATGCCCATCCGCGCCGCTAGTTCGACCCCGTGATCGACGTGCTGCTGAAAGAGTTTGCGCTCGGCGGCGTTGAAACCGTCGTCGCGCCAGCGTAAACGCTCCGGCAGCTCGATCTTGCCGATATCGTGCAGCAAGGCGCCGAGACCGAGCAGCTTCAGCGCCGCGGCGTCGAGTCCCAGGCTTTTGCCGAGCAGCAGCGCGATGGCGGTCACGTTGATCGCGTGCAGCGAGGATTTCTCGCCGGCCTTTTCCGAGAGCAGGCGGATAAAGCATTCGCCTTGATCGAGCAGCTTGCCGACCAGATCGTCGACCATGGCCTCGGCCCGCTCCCGCGCCGGCTTCGGTTGGGTTTGCACGAGCTTGAGGATGTCGCGGAAGGTGCGCGTGGCATCGGAAAACTCGCGTTCGCAACGCGCCAGGCTCGCCTGCTGGTCGAGCAGGCGCTGACGGCGCTCGGCGGTCGGCGAACGCGCCTCGCCAGCGGTGTCGGCCGCTGTCGAGGCGGTGTCGGGCGTCGCCAGGTCGCTGTGTTCCGGCGACCAGCGCAAGCGCTTCAGACCCAGACCGCGAATCGTCTCGATCTGGCTGTCCGAGACGATTTTGAAGTTATTGAGGGCGAATGGATGCCCGATCCAGCCGAGATCCAGATAGATGTACATGCCGACGCGGAGTTCGTCGACATCGATAAAGCGCGCCTGGTGATCGCTCACGTTTCAAGTGCCTGTAGAGGGTCGATGTCAGGGAGCCCCGTTTACGCAAAAGACCAGCGTGTCCGGTACTCCGAGGCTTCACTCCTGACCTGTCCGTGATTCAATCGGAGTTGATCATGCATCCGGTCTCTACTCTACAGCAAGTTGCACGCGAAGTTGGACTCACGGCCATTCAGTTAAGCCGTTCGTGGTGAGGCACTCGAACCACGAACGGCTTAACCGAATGGCCGTGGAGGTTGAACTGGAAGCGCGGACCGGGCACCGAACGCGCATGACGCGCATCTCATTCATGCCGGCGCAGCGTGAGCGTACTGCCGCGCTGAATCAGTTCCAGATGCTTGAGGTAACTCATGCCCAGCAGCACCTCGCCGCCGGGCATGTTCGGCAGCACGCTCGCGCGCACCCCGCGCGCGACAAGTCCGCCCAGATCGACCTGATCGAGCCGCGTGCTCCAGGTCTCGACGGGGCCATTCGCGGTCATGCTGACGCCGCCAGGGCGCAGCGGCAAGCGCAGACGCTGCGCCAGATCCAGTGGGAGCGCCACGTTCGTCGCCCCCGTATCGACCAGAAAGCGCACGGGCACGCCGTTGACCGAACCGCCCGCGACATAGTGACCGGCGCGATTGCGTTGCAGCACCACCTGGAGAACCCCGTCCCGAGTCTGGGTCAGGGCCGGATCCGGGTTCGGGTTTTCCTGCCGCTCGATCACGGATTGGAAGAACAGCGCCAGCAACGCAAGCCCGGCGATCCAGGCGCCAAACAGCATCGCCCGTCCGAGACGCGAGGGCAGATCGTCGAGGTTCGGGTTCGGCCGTAGGTCGTTCATCCGCATTCCAGGAGTCGTCGCGCTGGTGTCGAGGCAAGGATCGGAAAGACGAACGGAAGCCAGGAACGGTCTTTCATTGAAGATCTCTCCTGCATGATATAAGCATGCGCCGGTAACCAGTATCGGCGAGGGTGCCAATGCCCCTGCCGAAAAGCAACCATTGCGAGAGCGGCATGGAAGATGTCATTGCCCTACGTGCGCTATCGCGTCGTCGGAGAGGACGGCGATCGGTTCGACCTCGCCCTGGAGACGGTGTGAATCAGGAGGTGAGACGCCGATAGATCTCCGTCACCTTCAGCGGCAGCCGGGCGACATCGCTGACGACGGCGAAGCTGGCCGGGCCGTAGAGATGCGGCAGATAGTCGGCGCCGGTCTCGTCGATGGTGATACAGAAGGGATGCACGCCGGCCAGACGCGCCTCGAAGAGCGCCTGACGGGTGTCCTCGATGCCGTAGTCGCCCCGGTATTGCGGGTCGTAATCGTCCGGCTTGCCGTCGGAGAGCGTGACCAGCAGCCGGGTGCGGGCCGGCTGCGCCTGGAGCAGCCGGGTCAGATGCCGGATCGGCGCGCCCATGCGGGTGTAGTCGCGCGGCTCGATGCCGCAGATGCGCGCCTTGGCGGCCTCGTCGTAGGGCTGATCGAAACCTTTGACCGGAAAGATTTCGCAGCGTTTGCGGCCCCAGCCGGAGAAGCCGTGAATGGCGAAGCGGTCGCCCAACGTCGCCAGCGACTCGGCGAGCAGGATCAGCGACTCGCGCTCGGCGCGGTTGATCCAGCCCTTGGTGGAGCCGGACATATCGACCATGAAGAGCACGGCGATATCGCGCTCGCGCCGGTCCAGGCGAGTGAACAGCCGATCGGTCATCTCCAGCCCGGCCTGAACATCGGCATGGGCGTCGACCAGGGCGTCGATGTCGACCTCCTCGCCATCGGTCTGACGCCGCAGACGCCGATCCTCGCCGCGCAGGATCTCGAAGGTGCGGCGGATGGATTTGATCAGCCCGCCATAGCGACGCAGGGTCTCGCGATAAAAGCCCGGATCGCCGGGCTCGATCATCCGTTCGCGCAGCACGCACCAGTTCTTGCGGTGATGCCGGCGGCGGTGGTCCCACTCGTCATAGAGAAAGGCGCCTTCCTCGTGATAGGTGCCGGCCCACGCCGAATCGGGTTCGCTGTCGTCGTCGCCCTGATTGGGCCGATAGAGCCCCGGACCGGCCGCGACCAGGTAGTCGGGCGGGATCTCGCCCAGATCCTGCACGATGCTCGCCATGGTCGAGACCGCGTCGGGCGGCGGCGCGATCGGCTGGCCGTCCAGGAAGAGTTCGTAGCGGATGCCGCTGGGGCTGTCCGGATCCGCCCGATCCCGGGCGGCGAGACGCGCGCGGGTCTCGGGCAGGGTTTCGGCGTCCGGCCGATCCTCGCCGGGCGGGCGACCGTCCCGGTCCTCGATCAGTCGGGCGAGCGCGATCCGGAAGGCGTTGCGCTCCGCTGCCGCGCGTTTCGCCAGGCAGGCGCGCACCGCGTCCGGTTGCAGGATGCCGGCGTAACAGCCGGCCTCGGCCAGTCCACCGCCGGACTCGCCCGCCAAACGCAGACTGTCGCGCACATCGGCCAAGGGCCGAGCGAGCGATCTCCAGGCGGCATCGGTTTGGGATTCGTCCGTCTCCAGCAGACGCCGTAGCGCCAGCAAGTCGCGGTGCAGACCGGGGAAGTCGCGGGCGATGCAGGCATCCAGACGCGCGGTCTCCAGCGCATGGAAACGCGGCAGATCCGCGCTGGCGAGACGCCCCGAGTCCAGCGCCTCCAGCAGCCAGCCACCGCGCCAGGTGCCGTACCAATTCTGCGCCCATAGATGCACCGTCATCGCCTTGTAGAGCCGGAAATTGGCCGCCCGGTCCGGCAGCCGGCCAACGACCGGGGGGAGAAATATGCTCTCGGTATCGGTGAATGACTGAATGTCGACGGC